>CAZFPM010000039.1:0-33047 GCA_964520965.1 uncultured Myxococcales bacterium | reverse complement strand
TTCGAACCCTGTCGGGTGTACTGAGGAGAGTCGGGGAGCTTTGCGGGCCGCGGGCGGTGACCGTCTCGCTACCGGCTGTACCCGTATGCACCAGAGGCCTTCAGGAACTCGAAGAGGTCCTGGTTGGTCATCGGCGACGGCACGGTGAACGCCTCGGCGCCGCTGCCTACGACCGTGTCGAAGAGTGCCCGGTACGCGTCCGCCGAGTCCGACTCCGGGTACATCTCGCTCACCGTACCTCCGCGAGCCGCGGCGGCCGTCACCAGGCGGTCGGCCGGAATCACGCCGACGATTCGCGTGTTCAGGCGTGTCGCGAGTGCTTCGATCGCCGGGATGTCGACCGCTGCATCGGTTGTCAGGCGGTTGACTACGAGACCCCCGAGACGCGCCCCGGAGCGACTGTTGTTGTAGACGGCCCTGGCGACGTTGTTCGCGGCGAAGATCGAGGCGATGTCGCCGGACACGACGATGTACACCTCGCGGGCGCGTCCGGCGCGAAGCGGTACGGCGAAGCCCCCGCAGACCACGTCTCCGAGCACGTCGAAGATCACGGTGTCGTAGCGCGCGAAGAAGCCGGGGATCTGGTCCAGAAGGCGGAACACCGTCGAGATGCCCAGCCCGGCACAACCCCGCCCTGGCTCGGGTCCTCCCGCCTCCAGGCAGTGGACGCCCGTCCGACCTTCGAGAAGGTACGAGAGAACGACCTCGGGCTCGGGCAGCGCACCGTCGTTTCCGTCGAGCAGGCCCGGCAGCACCGTGCGGATCTCGTGCACGTCCACGTGGAGGTGCGCCGAGTCCCCCTTCGGGTCGCAGCCGATCTGCAGCACGCGGTGCCCGCCCTGGGCAAAGAGCACGCTGAGGTTGCTCGTCACCGTCGACTTGCCGATGCCTCCCTTGCCGTAAACGGCCACCTGATAGCCCTCGTCGCGCTCTCCCAACTAGGTCGCCTCCCCGACCGCGACCCGGTCGCCCGCCTGCTCGCGGACGAGGCGCTCGTAGGTCCCGTTCGACAGCGCCCCGAACAGGCGGTCGGCCAGATGCAGCGCTCCGGCAAAGCCGACGAAGGGCGCATCCACGAGCGGGCGGTGGTGCATGCTCGGGAAGCCGAACTCCAAGAAGGGGACACCGTAGGGCGCCAGGATCTCGCGCTCCCAGCTCGAACCGATCACGAGGTCGAGTTGCCCTTCGTCCAGGGTCTCTTCCGTGAACCGGGCGAGCGAAGCTGCGCTCGGGTCCCATCGGCGAGCTCGGGAGTCCTCCGGGTCGCGCTCCAGACCGGGGATCGACGCCGGACGCCGACGACGGTGGACGGGTTCCACCACCTCCAGGCCCAGCTCGCGCAGGTACGCCGCGAGCGGGATTCCGATGGTCGGGTCCGCGATCAACGCGACCCGACGACCGACGAATGCGCGGCTCACGACGGGCGCGAGCCGAGGCACGAGGTCGCGGAGCTGTGCGTCGGCAGCCGCACCTGCGCGGTCGGCCGTTCCGGTGAAGGCGCCGACCTCCCGCAACCAGCACGCGGTGCCGTCGAGGCCGATCGGCATCTCGGTCTCCAGAACCTCGGCGCCGGACCGGCTGGCGATGCGACGGGCCGCACGCACACCGTTCGGAAGCGCGATCAGCCGCTTCGAGCCGCCGGCTCGCGCGAGCTCGCGCACCGGGACCCCGCTGGTCCAGACCGCGGACACGTCCAAGCCGAGCTCGCCCAACAACCGGCGCAATTCGCGCACGTTGGCGGTGTGGTCGGCGGCAACGCGATCCATCGGATAGCCGACCACGCCGACCGACTCCTCGTCTCCATGCAAGGCGTCCGCAGGCAGCACATCGGCCAGCGCGGTCAACGACGCCTCGAACGCGTCGACGCAGTCACGGCTCAGCGGGGCGAACTCGACCACACGCGCCGGCGCCCCAAAGGCGCCCTCGAGATCCTCGGCCAACAGGTGCAGGTCGTCCTCCTGCAGTCGCCATGGGATCATCTCGGAGATCAAGATGGCCCCCGGCTCCGACCCAGACGCCGACGTTTCGCGCATCGACTCGACGAGCGCCCGACACCGTCCCTGGTCGAGTGGTTGTCCTGGCGCCACCTGGGTCGGGAAGAGCCGCCCCTGGCCACGCTCGCCGAGCAGCCCCTGGGTCCAGTCGTGCTCGTGCAGGCCGCAATCGGTGACCAGCTCGTGGAGGCAGACCTGGCAGTTCACGACAGCCCACAGGTCCGGGACGCCCAGCATCGCGATGAAGAGGCCCTGGAGGTACTGGGGGCTCGTGCGGATGGTGTAGTCGCCCGTCACGCCGCCCCGCCCCCCGTGTCGCCAAGATACTGCTGATATCGGCGGAAGAACGGCGCGGACGCCGCCGACAGCAATCGGCGGGCGGTCCGTACGGCACCCCGGAATCCGGGCTCGAAGTCGCGCACGTCGAACTGGACCTTGCCGGCCTGCGCGACGCGCTCGTCCGCGGTGTACTCGCTGTAGACGAGCTCGCAGTCCAAGGCGCGCAGGGTGTCCACGACCGAGCGGGCCGGGTCGTGCGCCACGATGCGGACGTCGGCGTCGGCGTCGACGCCCAGTCCCTCGTCGAGCGAGGAGACCTCGCTGCCACGCGCATCGCCCTCGCCTCCGGTGGTGACCAACGTGACCCCGAATCCCAACTCGGTGAGGAACGCGACTGGATTCAAGCCGTAGAAGAATGCTGGATCCGCCAGCTCCGCGAGGTGCCGCTCCGGAACGACGAACGCCACCGACTTCCCGCGCGCCGACGCACGGAGCGCCTCGATCTCGGGGGCGTGTCGCGCAGCCAACGCCGCCCGCGTCGCCTGGCTTGGCGGCTCGCGGCCAAGCCCCTCCCCGACGCGGTCCAACCAGCGGAGCGTCCCCTCGACCCCGTGAGGAACCTCGGCGCTCAGGACGTCCAGGCCCGCATCGGACAGGATCTCTCCCGGCCCGAGCTGAACGACCCGCCACGGGTTCAGGACCCAGAGGCGGGCGCGTCGGAGCGGTGCCACGGTGTCGGGGTCGAAGTAGGGGAAGAACTCTCCGAGAACGTTGATTCCCAGCTCGCGCAACAGGTCGACGAGCTCGTTCGTCGTCTCCCCCGGGCCCATACCCACGAGGTTCACCCCCTGCGGGTCTATCTCCTCGTCCGTCGGCCGGGTGCTCGGGTCGCGGAGCGGCCCCAGAAGAGGCTCCCAGCGGCAGTCGGCCCGCCAGAGCGGGTGTCGCTCCCCGAACGTCGTCGAGAACGTCGTCACGCTCGTGCCGTGGTCGCTTCCCGCCTGAGTCGCGACACCCTCGATGTCCTCGACCAGGCACTCGTAGTCACACATCTGCGCGACGACGAGCGGCTGTCCCGGGCGCCGCTCGGCGGCGGCCTCGAGTGAGTGCGCCAGGCGTCCTTCGCCGCCGACGATCACCGTCTCGTCGTCGATGTCGGTGATCAGCATACCCATGTGTTGCGCGATCCGCGTCTTCCACGGCGAGAAGGTCGACTCGTTGTTCATCCCCGCGACACCCGGGATGCCACAGGTACACTCTCGGCTGCCGTGGGCGACGATGCCCATCGACCGGGAGGCCGTGAGAACGAGGTTGTTCGAGATGAAGTCGCGGTTCCGGTAGCGGAAGAAGAGGTCGGTCGGACGCCGGAACGGCAACCGCGGATCCATGATGGCGTTGGCGAAGCTCGAACCGTCGGCGCCACCCGACGCCCCGCCCACCCGACGGCCGGAACCATCGGTCGGATCCGATCCCTTGTTCAACCACTGCTCCGCGCCCGGCTGGCGGTCCGGCCACTCGTCCGGGTCCGGACGGTCGTCCAGCCACTTCTCCGCGCCCGGCTGACGGTCCGGCCACTCGTCCGGGTCCGAACGGGCGCCGGCCACCCCGTTCCCGGCCTGCCGGCGCTCGGGAGCCGGAGCCCGCACGTTTCGATCGGTCGCGTCGCTCATACCGTATCCGGGGTCCTTCGCCGCCGCGGATGGTGCGGCGGCACGCTGTCTCGGGTCGCCCGCCGGGGGGGCGGGAATGCCGGGTCGCGCGGCCCCACGAAGCTAGGCGAAGCCTCGGCCTTCCGCAAGGTGCTGTGGTGCGACCTCATGCGACCACACGCTCGATCGTCTCGCGCGTAAATGCGGACAGAACGCGGGCTTGCGGCTGGCGCATCAAGCTCCGACACGACCCGACGATGGTCGCTCGCCAACGGTCCGTCGAGGCCACCGGTCGGGCGTCACACGACTCGAGTGCAAGACAGGCCAGCGCCTCGCCATTGCGCCACACCGCATCGGCCCGGCCCGCTCGCGACGCCACTCCGACGTAGCGCAGGTCGGTCCGGCACCGTCGACGCCCATCGGCGCCTGGCGAGGCCGTCTCCGATGGGTCGTGCATCGGAATCCATTGACCGTCGGCCGCCCGTCTGGCGGGATGCGCGCGCGAGCCATCCGGAGCCGCGACACGCGCGAGCGACGAGGAGTCCCCTTGAATCAGCCGCACCCGACCTACCCGCACCTGCTAGCCCCCCTCGACCTGGGGCACGTCGTCCTGCGCAACCGTGTCCTCATGGGCTCGATGCACGTCGGCCTGGAGCACGGAAAAGGTCCGCTGAAGAAACTCGGTGCGTACCTCGCCCGTCGCGCCGAGGGAGGTGTCGGGTTGATCGTCACGGGCGGCGTCGCACCAAACCGAGAGGGCTGGACCTCGCCGTTCGGCGGCAAGCTCAGCAACCGCTACGAGGTGTGGCAGCACCGCTTCGTCACCGATGCGGTGCACGAGGCAGGGGGCCGGATCGCGATGCAGATCCTGCATACCGGTCGCTATGCATACCACCCCCTCGGCGTCGCCCCATCTGCGCTCAAGTCACCGATCACCCCCTTCAAGCCCCGCGCCCTGTCGGAGAAGGGAATCCGCCGCACCATAGACGACTTCGCGACCTGCGCCCGGCTCGCGAAGGATGCCGGCTACGACGGCGTCGAGGTGATGGGCAGCGAGGGATACCTGATCAACCAGTTCATCGCGCGGCGCACCAACAAGCGCACTGACAGCTGGGGCGGCTCGTACGACAACCGCATCCGTTTCGCGGTCGAGACAGTGCGCGCCGTGCGAGAGGCCGTCGGACCGGAGTTCATCATCATCTTCCGACTCTCGATGCTCGACCTCGTCGAAGGCGGCAGCACCTGGGAGGAGATCGTCGAGCTCGCGCGCCGCATCGAGGAGGCCGGCGCCTCGATCATCAACACCGGCATCGGCTGGCACGAGGCCCGGGTCCCGACGATCGCGACGATGGTGCCGCGCGCGGCGTTCACGTGGGTGACGGGACGACTGAAGGGCGAGGTATCGATCCCCCTCGTCACGAGCAACCGCATCAACATGCCTGAGGTCGCCGAGTCGGTGCTCGCGAGCGGCGACGCCGACATGGTCAGCATGGCCCGGCCGTTTCTGGCTGACCCGGATTGGGTGCGCAAGGCCGATGCGGGCCGCGACGCCGAGATCAACACGTGTATCGCGTGCAACCAGGCCTGCCTGGACCACGTCTTCCAGCGAAAGCGGTGCTCTTGCCTGGTCAATCCGCTGGCCTGTCGCGAGTCCGAGCTGGCGATCACCCCGGCGGTCGCCAAGCGCCGCATAGCCGTGGTCGGGGCGGGTCCTGCCGGTCTCGCGTGTGCGACGACCGCGGCCGAGCGCGGACACGAGGTGGTCCTCTTCGAGGCGGCGGCCGAGATCGGGGGCCAGTTCAACATGGCGAAGCGGGTCCCGGGCAAGGAGGAGTTCAACGAAACTCTCCGCTACTTCCGGACCATGCTGGAGCTCCGCGGTGTCGACGTGCGGCTCGAGACCCCCATGACCGCCGACGACCTGGCCGCGCAGGGCTTCGACCACGTGGTGTTGGCGACCGGCGTACATCCGCGCATGCCGTCGATTCCCGGCATCGACCATCCGAAGGTCGTGTCGTACGTCGACGTGTTGACCGGCGCCGTCGAGATCGGCGAAACCGTCGCGATCATCGGCGCCGGGGGCATCGGCTTCGATGTCGCGGAATTCCTGGTGCACCCGCCCTCCACCGACGGTCCCGACGCCGACGCATACTTCGCCGAATGGGGCATCGACCGACAACACGCGACACCCGGGGCGCTCGTCGAGCCGGAGCGTCACCCGCCGGCCCGACAGGTCACGCTCTGCCAGCGTTCCGACGGACGCCTCGGCACGAAGCTCGGCAAGACCACCGGTTGGATCCACCGCGCAATGCTGAAGAACGCGGGCGTGGAGATGCTGGGCGGCTGCGCGTACGAACGCGTCGACGACGACGGCCTGACGTTGACCGCGCACGGCGAGACCCGCACCCTCGCGGTCGACCATGTCGTGATCTGCGCCGGCCAGACCTCTCGACGGGAGCTCGAAGAGCCACTGCGCGCGAAGAGCGTCTCCGTGCACTTGATCGGCGGCGCCGACGAGGCCGGCGAGCTCGACGCGAAGCGGGCCATCGCCCAGGGCATGGAGCTCGCGGCGACGCTATAGGGCTGCCTGTCACCCACTGACGCTCGCCGGCGGCAAAGGGCGGCCCGGACCCGGCGCGCGTCACTCGGTCGGCACGCAGACCCCGCCTCGCTCCACGAAGTCGGGTAGGCACCGCCCACATTTCGCATGAGCCCCGAACCCGGCCTCGACGCACGTGCGAGCGGTGTCCCCACAGTCGAGGTCTCCACACGTCGTGCACCTCTCGGCGCCGTCGTCGAATACGCACACGGTGTCTGCGCCGGAGCACCGCCACGTGGCGCAGGCGTCGCAGTCGACACCCGGCTCACCGACCAACGTCCCGCACCCCCCGCAAGCGTTGCGGGCAAATCCGCCACGGTCGCCGGCGCAGAACAAGCCGTCGGCCTCGATGCACTCCCAGAAGCCCGTGCCACACGTGCCGCACCGTTCGCCGGGCTCTCCCGGGAGCGGCATGCAGCCGCCGCACCCGTTGAACGCCTCGGCTCCGAGGTCGCCCTCGCAAGCGAGCGCATCGACGCCGTCGCAGGCCCAGTTTCCGGTGAAACAAGTGCCACAGGAAGACCCGGGGAACGCGTCGATCGGTGCACAGCCACCGCAAGAATTGCGCTCGATGCCCGCCGGACCGAGGACGCAGGTGACCGCGTCGACGCCAGTGCAGACCCACTCGCTGTCGCACGCACCACAACCAGTGCCCGGGACCGCCGGCAGGGCGACGGTACCCCCGCACGCATTCCGGTCGGTCGCATCGTCTCCCGACCGTACGCAAGATACTGCGTCGGGACCATCACAGACGGACACCCCGTCGTCGCCGCAGGGCGTTCCGGGCTCGGCCGACAGCGGCGTGCAGCCGCCGCAGCGGTTCGGCCGGTCGTCGGCAAACACGCACGCGAGCGATTCCGGCCCGTCGCAGCGGAAGACGCCGGCCGCACATGGCCCACAAGGCGCCTCGGGCAGGTCTGGCAAGGGGTTCCATCCACCGCACGGATTCGGCCCCTCCTCCCCATCGCAGGAGACCTCGTTCGCGCCGACGCAGACGTACACACTACGACCGAACGGCCCACAGGCGCGCCCCGGCCCCAGCTCGCCGGCCACACCTCCCCCGACCTCTGCACCGTCGAGACGCAACTCCCCGGTGCCGCCGCACCCATTGAGCCCCTCGAACTCCCGGCTCGACACGCAGCGCACGGCGTCGGGATCGCCGACGGCGCACCGAAGCTCGCCACCGGGGCAGGGCGCCCCCGGGTCCCCGCTGAGCCACCGACAGCCGCCGCACGCGTTCACGCCGACCTCGCTCCCTTCGCAGCGCAACGTGCCGGCCGTCGCGTCGCAAACGTAGGCCCCGCCGCCGCACACCCCGCACAGATCGCCGGGATCCTCGGGCAACGGTTCTGCCCCACCGCACCGGTTCGGGTGGGGGTCCCCCAGGCAATGCACGGCCTCGGTTCCGTTGCAGGCCGGGAATCCGCGCTCTCCGAGGCCGCACGGCTCCTCGAAAGCAGCGGCGCCGACGCCGAGATCGACGCAACCGCCGCACGGGTTGGGCGACGACGTGCCGCACGCACCGCCGGCGACCTCCAGAGCGATGTCGGCGTCGGCGTCGGCGTCGGCGTCGGCGTCCGATTCGTCGACATCCTCGGGTCCATCGCTCCCATCGCCGACATCCGGCGGCGATCCATCGTCACCTGTGCGTTCCCCATCGTCGGCCACATCGTCGGCGTCGACGGGTTCGATGTCTTCCCGACCCTGAGCGTCGACGTCGGGCACAGACTCGTGTCCGAGATCGACACTCGTATCGCACTCCGCACCGCTCTCGGTGCACTCATCGGGGGCTACGGGCGTGCACGCCGTGCAGGCGAGCAGTGCCACCCCAACGAGTGAGAGCCAGCGAAAACCGAGCATGCGCATGCCTCCGCGAACGCGCGCCCCGACACCGCGCCGGTGGGAGACCGGTCGCACGCAGGGCTGCCGACAGCCAGGGGCGGACAATAACGGGCCACACCGTACGCGCCCAGTCTGAAGACGACGGCGGGCGTACCGGCACACGGCGACCCACCGACTGTGACCGCTGGTTCGGCCCGAACTGGCGGTCGCCGGCCGCCGCGCTACGCTGGTGTGCGACGAACACCGCACCCCGAAGCCCGATGACCGCCGACGACCGCCGCGCGTTGCCCGAGCTGCCGCCGCTCGACACCTTCCGGAATGTCCACGTCATCGGCCTGTGCGGCACGGCGATGGGGACCCTGGGGGCGATGTTGCACCAACGCGGAATGCGCGTGCGCGGGTCGGACGAGATGGCATACCCGCCGATGAGCACATGGCTCGAGGCGCGGGGGCTCGAGATCCAGTCGGGCTACGACGCTGCTCACATCGCACCGGACACCGATCTCGTGGTGGTGGGCAACGTCTCTCGGCGGAACAACCCCGAGGCCGTCGCCGCGATCGAGCGCGGCCTTCCCTTCATCAGCCTGCCGGAGGCGCTGCGGCTCTTCTTCTTCCCCGGGCGTCGCGTCCTCGTACCGACGGGCACCCACGGGAAGACGACGACCTCGGCGATGGCTTCGTGGATTCTCCACGCCACCGGGCGCGATCCCTCGTTCTTCATCGGGGGTGTGACGGTGAATTTCGACTCCAACTACCGGCTGGGAGAAGGCGAACCGTTCGTGGTCGAGGGTGACGAATACGACACCGCCTACTTCGATAAAGTGCCGAAATTCTGGCACTACCCGGCGCACACAGCCACGATCAACAACATCGAATTCGACCACGCGGACATCTACCCGGACCTGGAGTCGATCCGGCACGTGTTCACCCGGTTCGCCGCGCAGGTCGACCCCAACGGAGAGCTCTGGGTCAACGGCGACGACCCTGTCGCGATGGCGTGCGCAAGATCCGCACGCGCGGCGGTGCGGACGTTCGGACTCGACGGAGCGCACGACCATGCGGCCACCATCGTGGATACGGGAGAAGAGGGAACGCGGGTCCGGGTGCGCGACGGAGGCGGTCGAGAGACGGAAGCTCTGCTCCCCACCATCGGCGCGTACAACGTCCGCAACTTCCTCGGCGCCGCCGGGCTCGTGCGGGCGTCCGGCGTCTCGTTGGAAGAAGCCGCCGAAGCGATCCGCGCCTTCGCCGGGGTGAAGAAGCGGCAGGAGTTGAAGGGAGTCGTGGACGACATCGTCGTCGTCGACGACTTCGCTCACCACCCGACCGCAGTCGCGAACACGCTGCGGGCCTTGCGAAGCCGTTACCCGTCACGGCGGACGTGGGCGATCTTCGAGGCCAAGAGCAACACGTCGCGTCGCGCGGTGTTCCAAGATGACTACCCGCCGGCGTTCGGCCCGGCCGACATCGTCGTGCTGAGCCAGCCCTGGAAGAAGGACAACCTCCCCGAGGCCGAGCGGATCTCGATCCCGAAGATGGTTGACGCGATCGCTGCGGACGGCAAGGAGGTGCTGCTCATCCCCGATGTCGGCGAGATCGTGGCACACGTCGCTGCACACGCCCGGCCCGGCGACCTGATCGCCGGGCTGTCGGGCTCGTCGTTCGGGGGCCTCCACGACCGGATTCTCGACGCGCTCCGAGAGCGCTGAGGCCGCGGCGACCCCGCAGAATTGACCGACGACGAACCCCAGCCGACCCCGACGCACCACGGAGCGTCCGAGGCAGCGCCCGAGCCGGAGGTGCCCCGGTCGGGGGAGTCGGTCGGCCTGCGGCGACCGCCCATCGGCGCGACGCTCGGCGAGTTGGTCTCCCGCGAGGGCACGATCCTCCTCTTCGCGTTGGCCTGCCTCTTCGTGCTGATGAAGTTCGGGCGGACCTACTTCTTCCGCCACGAACTCGCCGCATACTTCGACCACCTGCCGCTGCCGACCCTGCACCCCTACCTCTGGGTCAGCTTCAGCAGCATCATGACGCGCATGGTCGCGCCGCTTCTCCTGATCGTGCTCGTGCTGCGGGAGCACCCACGCGAGTTCGGTTACGGGTGGAGGGGTTTCGGTGGATACGGGCGCGTCTACGTCGCCCTCTTCTTCGTCATGCTGCCGGTGCTCTGGCTCACCGCCGGCACCCAGGCGTTCCAGCACAAGTACCCGTTCTGGGACGACGCCGGCGATTCCTGGCGCAACTTCGCGATCTACGAGGTGCGCTACTTCTTCATCTTCTTCTCCGGTGAGTCGTTCTGGCGGGGGTTCCTGTGCTTCGGGCTCTTCCGACGTTTCGGGTGGCACGCGGTCTCCATCGCCATGGTGCCCTATGTACTCGTCCACTTCGGCAAGCCTCCCGCCGAAGTACTCGGGGCGGTGGTCACGGGGTACGCGCTCGGCTTCCTCGCGCTCAAGCACCGCACGTTCTGGCTGGGCGTCGCGCTGCACTTCGCGATCGCGTTCCTGATGGACTTCCTCGCACTCTACCGGTCGGGCTCGCTTCCCGAGCACTGGTAGGTGGGGGAAGCAACATCGGGCGCGGGAGTCCGACCACGTGGGCATCCCACAGCCAGAGGTGCCCGTGCGCTCGACCTCGACCCGAATCGCGTCTTGCCCGGCTCGTCGAATCGCGCTGACGGCGGCCGTCGTCATCTTCTCGCTCGCCGTACCGAGCCCGATCGCCGCAGCGGACGAGTCGGTGTCCGCCTGTGAAGACTGGGCGCCGCCGATCGCGGCGGTCCATCGTGCAGCCCTCGAGACGGCCGCCCTGCCGCAGCTCGGGCGCCGGGGGGCCGGGCGAGCCCGCACGGCGGGGCTCCTGCCATCGGTGGTGCGGTTGGAGGTGCGCGACCAGGCGGACCGGTGGCAGCGAGCAGAGACCCGTGTGGGGCAGGACTTCGACGACGCGTACCTGGCCGACAGCTCCGATGTCAGTGACCTCACACGCTGGGACGAACGGGGAGTCCGCGAGGTACGCTTCGTCGTTCAGTGGAACCTCACGCCCCTGCTGTGGACCAGCGACGAGGTCGCGTTGTCCCGCGAGGCAACGCGAGCCCGCGAGGCGCGCCTGGAATTGCTCGACGACGTGACAGAGCAATACTTCGCCCGCGCAGCCCTCGTCCGAGAGCTCGCCGAAGAGCCCGAGCCGGGGCCACGCGCGGTGATTCTCGACGCATTGGCCGAGATCGACGCCCGGCTCGATTCGCGAACCGGCGGATGGTTCACCGAGCAGGCCGAAGAGCACGGCGAGCGGCTCGCGTTGACATGCCGACCCACCGGGGAGTAGGTTCCACGGCGTTTCATCCGAGGACGCTGGAGACGGCGATGTCGAAGTCCGCAACGTGCACGATCGGGGCGGGAATCTCGGTCAGTGGCCGCATCAGCGGCGATGGTTCTCTCGTAGTGGCCGGCAGCGTGTCGGGCGCGGTTGCGCTCGGTGGCGCGCTGACGGTCGACGCAGGAGGCACGGTCGCCGCCGAGGTCGCCGCGCGATCACTCGACGTGACCGGAAGCCTCGAGGGCGATGTGGTCGCGACTGATTCGGTGCGCATCGTCGACGGCGGTCGCCTCGTCGGCGACGTACGGACCGCCCGGATCGCGATCGACGAAGGCGCTCACTTCTCCGGGTCGATCGATATGGACGTCCCGCTGCCCGACTCGGTCGGGAGCTGATCAGGAGTCAGAACATGGCACAGCCTTTCGCGAAGCCCGGCGCCACCGCGTCGGGCACGGTCATCGGAAACGGCCTCGTGATCGAAGGAGAGATCACGGGCAACGAAACCGTCACGATCGAGGGAACCGTCAAGGGCCGCATCGCGCTGACGGCCGCTCTCGCGGTGGACGGCGATGTCGAGGCCGACATCGAGGCGACGGAAGTGCGCGTGGGCGGCACGCTCACCGGGAACGTCGCGGCGTCGGAACGCGTGGAGATCACGAGCGACGGGCGGCTGATCGGTGACGTCCGTTCGCCGCGAATCTCGATCGCAGAGGGTGCGACCTTCAAGGGTCACATCGACATGGATTCCTGAGCCACATCCCCGACTCATGGTGAACGCAAAGCACACGATCGGGAGCGGGATTCGAGTCTCCGGCCAGATCTCGGGCACCGGCGACCTGGAGATCGCGGGCCATTGCGCGGGCAGCGTGCAGGTCGAGGGCGCGGTCCAGGTGGCGGAAGGCGCCGTCGTCGAGGCACCCGTGCAGGCATCTTCCCTGGCGATCGCCGGGGTCCTGGTCGGCGACGCCCAGGTGAGCGGACGCGTCACGTTGGCTGCGACCGCGCGCGTCGTCGGCGACGTCCGGGCGGGGTCAATCGTCATCCACGACGGCGCAGCGATGCGAGGCCGCATCGAGACGGTCGGCGCACCGGCCCCCGCGACGAAGACGAAGCCTGCACGCGCGGCCGCACCGCCGAAACCCGCACCCGTCGAGGCAAAGGCCGACGACGAACCGGGCGAGCCGGACGCCGCCGAACCCGAGGCCCCGGCACCGACCAAGAGCACCGCGCGGCGGACCACCCGCAAGAAGAAGTGAGCGCCGATGCCCCGCGGCGTCAGCTCCTGTCGTTGATCCGCGAGCACTCGTACCGGGAAGGGGACTTCGTGCTGGCGAGCGGGAAGCGGAGCCGTTTCTACGTCGACCTCCGGCGCACGTCGCTGACGGCGGAGGGCGCAGCCCTGATCGGCGATCTGATGCTCGATCTGCTCGAGTCGTCCGGCTGGTCGTTCTCGGCTGCCGGAGGGTTGACCCTCGGCGCTGATCCGCTGACCACGGCGGTCGGGATCGCGGCGTACCGGCGCGGACGAGCGCTGTCGTCGTTCATCGTGCGCAAGGAGGCCAAGTCGCACGGAGCGGGGCGCCAGGTGGAGCTCGCCGGCGATCTCGCCAAAGGAGCGCCGGTGGTCGTCCTGGACGACACGGTCACGACCGGCGGCTCGACCCTCGTCGCGGTCCAGGCGATGCGCGAGGCGGGATTCGATGTCGTGGGTGCAGCGTGTGTCGTCGACCGGAACGAGGGCGGCCGCGAGCGTCTCGAGGAAGCGGGCGTCCCGCTCCTGCGACTCTTCACGCTGGCAGATCTGCGCGGGTGATGGGCTTCGACCGAGAGCTGCGCGTCCGGTCGGACGTCGGAACCGAGCTGTGGGTCGGGGTCGCGGGCCGCGGACCCGCGGTCGTCCTGTGCGACGGGCTCGGGTGCGACGGTTTCATCTGGAAGTACATCCTCCCGGACCTCGCCCGCGACCACCAGGTGATCCGCTGGCACTACCGGGCCCATGGCTACAGCGACGTGCCGCCGGACCTCGACGACCTCAACGTCCCAGGATTCGCCCGCGACCTGTGGCGCGTGCTCGATACGCTCGGCGTCGAGTCCGCGGCGCTGGCGGGACATAGCATGGGGGTGCAGGTCATCCTCGAGGCGGCGCTGCAGGCGATCGATGTCCGAGCGCGGGACCGGGTAGACGCGCTCGTATGCCTGTGCGGGGCGCCCGGGCGCCCCCTGGATACGTTCAAGAACACCTCCCTCGCTCGTCACATCTTCCCAGTTGTCCGGCGCGTGGCCGACCGCGCACCGGAACCGTTCCGGGCGTTTTGGAAAGCTGCGGTCCCGAGCCGACTGTCGGTCGAAGTCGCCAAGTGGTTCGAGACGAACCGCCATCTGGTCCACATCTCCGACGTCGAGCCCTACCTCCACAGGCTGTCGGACATGGACCCTCGCGCGTTCTTGGCGACGGTGGTGCACGCCGGAACGCACGACGCATCGTCGTCTCTCGATCGCCTGGACATGCCGGCACTGGTGGTGGCCGCCGAGCGGGACAGTTTCACGCCGATCAGGTTGTCGCGGCGGATGTCCGAGCAGCTTCGCTCGGGGGAGCTCTTCGTGCTCCCGGACGCAACGCACACCGGGCCGCTGGAGTGGCCGGAGCTGCTCAACCTGCGGTGGCGCAAGTTCGAGCGGGAGCGCGTGCTTCGGGCCTGAATCGCAGCCCACGGACACACCGCCGCTGGCTTGCACGCCCAGATGCTCGGTGTTATCGTCGCGCGACCGTCAATCACGGGAAACTCGGAGGCCTGCGGTGATCATTTGTGCGAGCTGTGGTCGCGAAAACGAGGACCACTACAAGTTCTGCTTGGGGTGCGGTGGAAATCTCGACGCTCAGCGTGAAGCGAGCAGCGATGCTGGGACCGCGGACGAGTCCCAATTCTGCCCATCGTGCGGCGCCCATGTGAGCCCGGGTCAGCGGTTCTGCGGTACTTGCGGATTCAAGGTCGAAGCGATGGCCGCGGCCACCGAGTCCGGCGCCGACGAGGAACCGGCTCCGGCTCCGGCTCCGGCTCCGGAGCCGAAGCCCAAACCAAAGCCGAAGGCGGCGCCGGCCAAGACGGCCGCGCAGACCAAGACGAAGAGCAAGGCGGTCGCGAAGCCGTCGAAGGGAGCCGCCGGGTCCACCGGGCAATTGATCATGATCAATCCGGACGGGACTTCCGGAGACACTTTCCCGCTCTCATCTGGCGTCAACGAGGTCGGGCGCGACTCGGAGGCCGAGATCTTCTCGCGCGACTCCTACCTCAGCCCGAAGCACGCCACGTTCACGGTCGACGGCAAGAAGGTCCACGTGAAGGACGAGGATTCCCTCAACGGGGTCTTCTACCGGATCATGGAGATCACCGAGCTGCAGCACGGAGACCAGGTCCGCGTCGGGCAGGAGCTGCTCCGGTTCCAACTGATCGAGTTGGCTGACACGGAGATCGCGGCCGGCGCCGACGGCACGGTCGTGGCCGGGTCCAGTCCTGCCGGCGCCTGGGGCAAGTTGGAGCGCATCAGCGCACCGGAACAGGCGTCGCTCACGTTCCTGCTTCGAGGCGGCGAGCAGGTGCTCGGCCGCGAGCGCGGGGACATCTTGTTCCTAGACGACGGCTACGTCTCCGGCAAACACGCCCGCATCTTCATGGATAGCGGCCGTTGCTTCGTCGAGGACCTGAAGAGCAGCAACGGCACGTTTATTCGCATCCGCGGCGACCGCGATCTGCAGTCGGGCTCGCTGATCCTGCTCGGGCAACAACCGTTCCGGATTCAGCTCGGCTGAACGCGGTCAGAGCGCATCCGCGGCGCCGCGAACCGCGCGCCGGCTCATCAACGAGCGCCCGGACGACGTTCCGCGAGAAGCGTAACGACGCGCCGGCAGCGTACGAAGTCGGGGTCCGCCGTGACCGATGTCGTGAGCTCGGCACCGAGGTTGTGCATCGGCGCGGCCGCGACGGCGCCGATCTCCTCCAAGGACCGCAGGGCGGCGAGCCGGTCCGACGGACGTTGCACGCACTGGAGAAGCGGGGCGACCGCCTCTGCCACACGGAAACGTCCGCATAGCGCGATCGCACCGCGCCGCACGTCGGCGTCTTCCGCCCCAAGGCTCGCCACCAGTCGGCCCGACCACAGCGCCGAACGGGCGCCGATGAAATCCACGGCCACCGGACACCCGTCGCGGCCCTGCCTCCCCACCGCGGCGAAGAGCGTCGGCGCCATCGCCTCGCTGTCCAACTCGCCGATCGATCGCGCACAGATCCGCGCCGACTCCGTGGGCGCCCCGCACACGCCTTCGACGAGCATGCGCACCGCGCTCGAGCCGATCCGACGCGCGACGACGCACCCCCAATCGGGGTGGACCCCGCGAGGCCATGCAGATCGGAGACGCCGCCGGAGCCCTTCGCTCGCTGTGCCAGGATCGTCCGCGGCGGCCCGCGCCAGAGCCAACGCGAAGGCCGGGGAGTCGCCTGCGGCCAGGGAGAGCACGGCTTCGCGCACACGAGCGTCGTCCGTGTGGTCCCAGGCCCAGCGCAACCACCGACGGCCGCCGTCGTCCTCGGGCTCGCCATCGGCGGACCACCCGAGCTCCACCGCTTCTCGGTCGCTGGGGCTCTGAAGCCCGAGGACGACACGCAGGTCGATGAACTCGGCCGCTGCCTCCCCGGCCGTGAGCCCGCTAGCAGACAGGCCGACGGCTCCGTCGGGCCCCCACCGGGTCCTGACTCCCCCCGCATGCGGGGAAGACAACGCGCGCAGCTCGTCGACCACCTCGATCGGGAGGCTCTCGAGCGGAACCGAGGCCCGCGCCCCGAGTGCGATCGCGGTCGCATGCGCGAAGACCTGGCGTTGCTCCGGGGGGAAGGTCGCCAGATGCGCCGGCAGATAGTCGAGCGCGGCGTCCAGAAGGTCGGCGACAGCCGGGTCGAAGTAGCGACGAGCGACCGACTCCGGCTCGCGGACCGCCTGCTCGAGGACCGGCACGCCGATCCGCTCCATCACTCGCCGGATGCTGAGGCGCGTGACGGAATCGGGAGCGATCTGGGCGAGGTCCCCTCGCAGCGCCAGGTAGCCGCCGAGGCTGAAATCTCCGGCGACCTGCTCGACCCTCACCTGCGTGTCCCCGGTGAGCGCGCGAGGGTTCGAATCCAGTCGAGCGATGTGTTCCAGGAGCTGGGGAACGATGCGAGGCCCCACCGAGAGTAGCTCGCGTTTTGCCTGCTCGACGGCCTCGACCGTACCGTAGTTCAGCGCGCCGATCTGCCGGGTGACGTTGGTGCCGCGCCGGTTCTCGTCATCGGGCGACTCGTCGCCCGCCGCGTCCGGGTCGTCGGCGCCCAGAAGCAGGAGGAGGGCCAGGAGCAAGAGGGCGAACAAGACGATGATGGCGATGCTCACGGCCCTTCCACCATGTTCGCAGCGCCCGATGACCGAACCCACGCCCGGCACGATTCGAGCTCGCGGGACGCGAGCCCCGGCGCGATCGCGCGGTCGAGCCACATGGCAGCTCCGACGAAATCGCCTTGCGCCACGGCCGCGGCCGCGAGCGAGCGTGCGATGGCTTCGGCGACGAGGAAACGGTCGGCGCCGACGACGAGTATCGGCGGGTCGGACATGGTCCAGTCCTCGAGGAACCGACGGTGCTCGCGCGCCCGGGCCATCCGTTCGTCGACCCCCGCGTCGGCCGCGAGGGCCGTCCGATGGAAGACCGCAGCGGCTTCGCGCTCTGCGGTCGCGAGCAACACTTCGCCGGCGGCGAGCAACGAGGCGGAGTCGGCAGCGGCGGCCATCGGCGCGAGACGTGGGTCCAGCTCGGCACCCGGCGGCAGCGAGGCATCGCCGCACGAAGCGGGGTCGACCACCTCGGGGCGAGCGCTCCGGCCGATGCCCCCGCACCCGACCGTCGCCACGAGCCACAGGGAGACGATGACGGTGTTCCACCCGCCAGTCGTGGCGATGGCGCTGAGGTCGATCATCGTGCGGAATCGCGGCGGTCGGTTCGAGACCGAGGGATGTTCGCACAGCCACATGTCCGAGTCCACGGGCGACGAAAAGGGGCGCGCCACCCTCGCAGACCGCCTGCGACGTCGCCGTGCCCGGGACAGAGACGCCGGCCGGTACGGCGGGGCAGAGACTGGCCCCGAGGAGCGCGCCGCCCTACCCCGGGAGCCGCGACCGTGCCGGGGGTCGCCTTGACAAGCAGACCGACCATCGACAACAAGGGCGTCATGATCGCGATGCCCTCGATGATACGGCCGCGAGCAGGTATCGCGTCGCCCGGCCAGGGCAGATGAAGGTACTGCTCGTCGCACCGCCGCGGGTGCTCTGGCCCTACTTGAACGAGCAGGACAACTACCTGCTGCCGCAGCCCCTCGTGACACTCGCCGCCGTCCTCCGGCGCGACGGAGTCGACGTGCGGGTGATCGACTGCATGCCCGAGCAGATGGGCTGGCGGACACTCGGCAAACGCATCGAAACGTGGGAGCCGGACGTCGTAGCCGCCGGCGAAAACCACGCGCTCTTCGCGTCCGAGGTCGTCCGCCTGATGGCCCTCGCCAAGTCGATCGACCGCGACGTCGTGACCGTGGTCGGTGGCTCTCACTTCACGAACACGGTGCCCTATTACCTGCCGGGCGATCCCCACATCGACGTGATCGTCCGCGGCGAGGGCGAGATCACATTCTCCGAGCTGGTGCGAGCGCTGGACGAGAGCGGCCTCGAGGCGGTTCGCCAGAGCGAGCTGCCGGGACTCGCGTTCGTCAGGGACGGTGAGGTCCACATCACGCCGCCCCGACCGCTGATCGAGGATCTCGACAGCCTGCCGATGCCGGCCTTCGACCTGGTGCCGATGGACCGCTACGGGTCGGCGCGCTACCTGTTCAGCCCGGGAGGAACAACCATCCACCACGGTCGTGGCTGTCCGGGACGCTGTCGCTTCTGCGTCTGGTGGCGGCAGATGGCGAAGCGCAGGGTCGATGCGTGCGGCCACGAGGAGGTGCTCCCGAGCTGGCGCACGAAGTCGGTCGAACGGACGGTCGAGGAGATGTCGGAGCTCTACGTCCGCTACGACAAGCGCTGCCTGGTGTTCGTCGACCCGACCTTCAACATCGATCCTCGCTGGAGCGAAGAGTTCGCCGAGGGAGTGCTGGCGAAGGACTGGCGCGATCTCCGCTGGTTCGCCTTCATGCGCTCGGATTACATCCTGAGGGACGATCGGCTGGGCATCTTCGACAAGCTCGTCCGGTCTGGGCTGGCCCACCTGCTCGTCGGCGTCGAACGCATCGAGCAGGACGAGCTGGACGACTGGGACAAGGGATTTGCCTCGACGAGCGAGCACGTCGAGGTTTTCGGGATGCTGAAGGACCGGTATCCGCACGTGTTCCGCCAGGCGAGCTTCATGGTCGGAACGCGCGAGGAGACCCCGGCGTCGATGCGTGCCCAGTTCGACTTCGCGCGCCGGCTCGACGTGGACTTCCCATCGTTCCATCCGGTCACCCCGTTCCCGGGCACGCCGCTCTACGACGACGCGGTCGAGCAGGGGTTGCTCGAAGTGACGGACTTCGATCGCTTCGATCTGATGACCGCGGTGATGCCGACCCGGCACATGAGCTGCCACGAGGTCGAGATGGAACTTGCCCGGCTGAACAAGCAGTACATCGGCCCGCGGTGGCTCCTTCGGGGGCTGTTGTCTCGGAGCGGCTACCGGCGCGACATGTACATGTGGTGGCTCACGGTCACAGCGCGCGTGTTCGCCGAATCGCTCCGACAGCGACTCAACCCCCTGGACGCCGACCGCTATACGAGCCCGTACACGCCCGATTGGTACGATCAGTAGGCATGCTCGTGCCTCTCTGGAGGGGGGTAGCCAGCCGGTCGAGATGACCCTGCAACCGGGGTCGGACACGACGGAAAGCGCCAGCCACGGCGGTCCCTCCGGACAGGGGCGTCGCGCCGCGGCGGAAGTTGACCGCTTCGGATCCCCGGTGGTAGCTTCCATCAATGTGATTCGCGTGCCCTACGAACGTCCGCAGGTCTGCGCTGGCCCCCTGGCGGAGTCAGGCACGCGATTCTGCATTGCGCCCGACCCTTTGGAGCCCGAACCATCCCCGACCCTCGGTGGAGAATTCGCTTGAGTACATGACGCCGATCTCGGTGGCGTTCGTCGCACAGGCGGACGCAGCCGAGGGCACCGAGGAGGTCGTTCAGGCCACGCAGCCCGTGGTGCAGCGCTTCTTCGATGACTGGTATGGCGACTCGATTCTGGGTGTTCTGGTCGCGCTGTTCGTGTTGAACTACCTCCGGAAGTTGGCGAAACGCGCGGGGGAGGTGTCGAAGTACGGCGACGGTTTGGACCGGGATATCCGGGTACAGATCAAACAGGCGGAGAACGAAGCCAACTTCGCGCAGGCGGGGGACATCCTCTTCGCGAACGAGGCCTATACCGAGGCGGCGGAGCTCTACGCGAAGGTCGAGGACTGGATCCGGGCCGGCGAGTCGCTGGAACGCGCCGGCAACGTCGGAAAGGCCGCGCAGTACTTCAAGAAGGGGGACGCGCCGGCGATGGCGGCACAGGCGTTCGCCCGCAAGAAGCAGTGGCAGGCAGCGGCGAGGGAGTACCTGGCCGCCGAGGCGATCGACAAGGCGGCCGAGTGCTTCGCGAAAGCGAAGGACTTCAAGCGCGCCGCCGAGCTCTTCAGGAAGTCCGACCGGTTGCATGAAGCCGGAGAAGCGTACGACCGTCTCGGTGACAGGAGGGGCGCCGCCGAGGTGTACGTCGCGGACTTCGAGCGCCAGTACGAAATGGCCCGCGGCGATGTGAAACAGATTCGCGATGCCTGCGAGCTCGCCGCAAAGGCCGCCGAGTACATGGCCGAAGATGGCCAGGGGCTCGAGGCGGCGGACCTCCTCGCGAAGGCGGGCTTCAAGCGGCGGGCCGCGGAACTCTACACCGACATCGGTCAGGTGGACCGCGCAGCGGAGATCTACCTCGAGGCCAATCGCCCGATGCACGCGGCGAAGCTCTACGAGTCGGTCGGCGATACGAAGAAGGCAATGCGCCATCGGGCCGAGGCCAAACTGATCGACGATGACCAGCGAGGCGCGGCCGACGACTACGCGGCCGCCGGCGAATACATGCGGGCCGCCGAACTCTACAACGATATCGGGGACTTCGAGAAGGCCGCCGAGATGTACGAGTCGGCCGGTGACGTCCGGATGGCGGCCGACCTCTACGGCGTAGTCGGTGACAAGGTCCGAGCCGCGCAGGCGTACGAGAAGGCCGGCGATTTCGGGCAGGCGATGCAGCTTTACCGGGAGGCCGGTGATTACAAGGCAGAACTCCAGGCGGCGAAGGCGGGCAACAACTTCCACCGCGTCGGCCAGATTCTACTCGAGCACGGCCGCAAAGAGGACGCACTCGCCGCGTTCCAGCGGATGGACGCCAGCAACTCCCACTACGAGGAAGCCAACCTCGTCCAAGGCGACATCCTGAGAGAGCTCGGTCGGCTCGACGTAGCGTTCGCCAAGTACAAGGCCGCCATCGGGAACGCCACCCCCGGCAAGGGGAACGTCGACATCTTGTTCAAGATGGCGCGGGTCGCCGAGGAAGCCGACGTGCCCGTGCAAGCCCTGCAGCTCTACGAGTCGGTGATCGGCGTCGATTACTACTACCGCGATGCGAGCGAGAGGGCGGCGAAGCTGCGCAAGGAGCTGACCGTTGCCGGCGGCGTCCGCCCGATGCTCGGCGGCCTCTCCGTCGGGATCGCCGGCGGCACCGTCGCAGGCTACAGCGCCTCCACCGTGGCGACCGCGCCATCTGCTGCGCCCGGCACGGCGCCCGCCCAGGACGCAGGCCTGGCGGCGCAGCCCGCCGAGAAGAAAGCCAATCGGTACGAGATCATCGACGAGATCGCCCGCGGCGGCATGGGCATCGTCTTCAAGGCGAAGGACCGGATTCTCGACCGGATCGTCGCCTACAAGATCCTGTCGAGCAACCTCAAGACGAACAAAGTCGCCGTAAAGTACTTCCTGCGCGAGGCGCAGGCCGCCGCCAAGATGTCCCACCCCAACATCGTCACCGTGTTCGACGCCGGGGAGCAGGACGGCGAGTATTACATGGCGATGGAGTACGTCGAAGGGCAGACCCTCAAGGCGCTGTTCAACAGGCAGGGCGCATTCCCCGAGAAGCTGATCCGCTACATCATGGTCCACGCCTGCCGCGGGCTGCAGTACGCACATGACCGTGGGCTCGTGCACCGGGACATCAAGCCGGGAAACATGATGCTCACGCGGGATCGGACCCTCAAGATCATGGACTTCGGCCTCGCGAAGTTCGTCGAAGAGGTCCAGGCGAAGCACACCCGCGCGATCGGAACCCCGTACTATATGTCGCCCGAACAGATCGTCGGCAACGAGCTCGACGGTCGGACCGACATCTACAGCCTCGGCGTCTCGATGTTCGAGTGTGCCACCGGCCAGGTCCCCTTCGCCAAGGGCGACCTCAGCTACCACCACCTGCACACCGAACCGCCGAAGGTCCACGAGCTGAACGACAAGATCAGCAAGGAGCTGAGCGCCATCATTCTCCGGTGCATGTCGAAGAAGGCGGACGGCCGCTTTCCCTCAGCTTCGGATCTGCTCTCCGCGGCCAAGTAGCCGCCGCTGAGACGCGACCCCGCCCCGCGCGCTACGCGGGGCGATCACTCGCGGTCGAGCTCGCTGACCCGCATCGCCCTGCCCGTCAGGAACGCGAAGAGCGCCGCGACGGCGCTCAGCAACGCGCCCATCTTGGCTGGCCCCTGCCACTGCGGCTCCGGGAACGCCTCGCCTGCAACGAAGAGGGCCACCGTGAGTCCGATGCCGGCGACCATGCCAGCAACGACGATATGACGGGCGCTCATCCCCGTCGGGTATTGGAACCCGATGGCGCGGCCCGCGACGGAGAACGCGGTGACGCCGATGGTCTTCCCGATCAGGAGAGCCGCGAGCACTATCCAGGTGACCGCGTTGACCGACGACAAGGCCACGCCGGCGTTGGCGAACCCAAAGAAGAAGAGTCCGAGATCCACGAACAACTTCAGGTCGTGCTCGAAACGGTGGAGCGTGCTGTGGTGCTCCTCAGCGTGCGTTGGGATGATCCCAGAGCGCTCGGCTTCCATGAGCTCTTCGTCGACCTCGTCCTGGTCGGAGAAGAAGCCGGTGTCGCGGTGGGGGCCGGGCAGGAAGGGAATCACCGGCACAAGCGCGAGCGCCGGGTGCAGGTGCGCCTGCAGCAACCCGATCCACGACAGGGTCCCGCCGAGCGCCACATAGGGCAACCAACTCGTGGTGCCCCGCCGACGTAGAAACCAGGCCACAGCCATGCCGGCCAACACCAGCACCAGGAAAGCCGGACGTGCCGGGTTGACCGGGTCGCCGTAGAAGACCGCGATGATCACGAGTCCGATCGCGTCGTCGGCAATGGCCAGCAGGAGCAGGAAGTTCACCGCCGGGTGTGTCGTTCCGAACACGACACGGGCGACCAGCCACGCGATCGCGATGTCCGTCGCCGTCGGGATGCCCCAGCCGCGACTCACCGTCGCCAGGTCGTCGGTCCCACCGTAGAACACCGTGGTGAGCGCCAGATAGACGGCCACGGGCCCAACGACGCCGCCGACCATCGCCAGGAGCGGGTTGATCGCCTTCGACGGCGGATTCAGTGCGCCACCGGGCAGGATCGACTCCGTGATCTCCTTCGCGGCGACGCCGAAGAAGAAGAGCATGAAGATGTCGTTGATCAGGAAGTGGAGCGTCAAGTGGTGGCCGAACACACCGACCACCGGCTTGATCGTCCCGTGATCCGGGCTCTCGTCGCCGGCCGGAACGTGCCCCTCGCCGCCCGACGCATGGTCGCCCGGCATCGCGTGGCGTGCCCCCTCTCCATGCGCACCGGGCGCGTCGGCGCCCCCGTCGGTGTCGTGCAGGTCGGAGGCCTCGTGACCGTCGGGTGCGCCGTGCTCACCGCCCTCCCCGCCCGTGGGCTCGCCATCGGCGTGATCCACGGCAGGTGCGTGGTGGGCTTCGACGCACAACCCCCCGGGTTCGGCATTGGCGCAGAGCGCATCGAACGGCCCCCAGTGGACGATCTCGTGGTAGGCTGCGTAGTCGATGTTGGCGTACGCGAGCGCGACGAGCACACCCGCGATGAGCGGAACCGAGAACTCCTGCAGGATGTTGACGAAGCCGCGTGGCTCGTTCGTAGACAAGGCGCCTCCGGTAGTAGCGCGGGTCCAGGCCGGGCCGCGGCATGTTACGAAGGCCGACCCGACGCCACAAGGACGGCGAACCCGGGGTGCCGCGCTGACGGCGGTCGCCGTCGCGTGCGTCGTGCTGGTCGCCTGCGGGGCCCCCGACACGTGGCGCCCTCCGCCTGATGACGCGCTCTGGGGGGCGAGCCGGGCGGTCAGGCGAGCGTCGAACACCGCCGAGCGCGAAGCTGCGCTTCCGAACGACGAGCTGACCACGCGCCTGCTCCTGGTCTCGTCCCTGTTGGGCGAGCGCGAGTTCGCCGCCGCGGCCGTTCACCTCGAGGTGATCACACGGGCCGAGCCCCGCTGGTTCTCCTACCGCTACGAGCTCGCCCGGAGCCTGGTATACGGGAACGGAGATCTCGACCGGGCCCTCTCGGAGCTCGACGCCTGCATCGAGCTCAGCCGCGAGATTGCCGCCTGCCACGAATTGCGCGGACTGGTGCTTCGTGATCTCGGGCGCGCCGACGAGGCGATCGACGCCCTGGAGACGGCCCAACGACTCGATGCCAGCCGCCCGACCGGGCGCGAGGCTCTGGCCCGCCTCTATGTCGCCGTCGGACGCGACGCCGACGCCACCACCCTCGTCGACCTGGAGCTCCGGCGACGTGGCGACGAGGTATCCCTGCTCCTGCTCCGGGCGGGCATCGCCGAGCGTGCGGGAGAAGCGAACGCCGAACTCTACCTCGCCCGCGTTGCCGCGGCACACCAGGAGCCGGTCGCCGGCATGAACTACCTGCTTCGGTACTACGAGCGGATGGGCAGAACCGAGGAGTCCGAGCGCCTGCGACGGCGCATCGAAGACGAGCTGCGGCGCCGGCAACCCCAACGCAACATGCGCGACCTCTGACCTCGTCGGTCGGCCGGTCCGCGTGGTGCCCTCAAGAACTCTGCCGAGCACCGCCGGCTCCGGCGAGACGACGACACCCGGTCGCGATTCACCTCGGGATCAGTCCGCGGCGAACGTCACCACCGTCACGCCGTCACCTCCTTCGCCCCGCTCCCCCGGGCGGAAGGTGAGCGGATAGGGGGTGTCTCCCAAGAACGCTCGCACCGCGCGCTTCAACGCTCCCGTCCCGTGTCCGTGGACCACGTAGAGGGTCGACCCACGACCCCGCGCGGCGCGATCGACCGTCGCGGACAGTCGCTCCAGGGCCTCCTCGACCCGCTCGCCACGCAGGTCGAGGGTATTGTCGACCCGGCGCTCGACATCCACCGTGACCTTCCGAGTACGACCGCGCGCCTCCTCTGATCCCGACGGCAGGAAGAGGTCGTCGTATTCGACGTTCGCCCGCAGCGCACCGAGCTGAACGACCACCCGACCCGCGTCGGGGTGCACCTCGACGACCTCGCCGGATCGCCCGAAAGAGCGCACCCACACGTCGGTGCCTACGCGCACGGCATCTGGCCCGATCGGGTCATGGGCTCCCTCGGCCTCGTCGTCTTCTGACCGTTGTGCCGCCGCGACCACCGCCCCGGCCTTACGGGCGGCGGCGCGCGCTTCCTCGACCCGGCGTTGGAGCTCGGCCGCGGCCTCGGCGCTCTCCGGCGGCGATGCGCCCCGCAGGATCTTGCCAATGCGACGGATTTCGCCGCGGACCCGCTCGAGTTCGGCCTTCGTCCGGCTCGCCTCGCGGTCGACCATGCGCTTGTCGCGCTGGACCAGCTTCTCGCGCTTTCGCTGCAGAGCCGCGGAGCGCTCCTCGACCTCCTTGCGCAACAACTCGACCTCGGCGCGCGCGCCCGTGACCGCCTCGACCTCCGCCTCGAGGCGCTGGATCAGCGCTTCGTGATCCGCGGAACCCGCGGCCTCCAGGATCGACTCGGCACGGCCGATCACCTCCTCGTCGAGCCCCAGGCGGGCGGCGATCCGAAGCGCATAGGAACTCCCGGGGACGCCGGCGCGAAGTCGGTAGGTCGGGCGCAGGCGCTCGACATCGAACCCCATGGACGCTGCGGAGAAGCGCTCGTCCTCGAACCCGAGTGTCTTCAATCCCTCGAGGTGTGTCGTCACGATGACGGTCGCCCCGCGGCGGGTGAGCTCGTCGAGCAGCGCCCGCCCCAGGGCTGCACCCTGTTCGGGGTCGGTTCCGGCGAAGAGCTCGTCGAGAAGGACCAACGCGCCGGTCCCACAGCGCGGAAGAAACTCGGCGATGTTGGCGACGTGCCCGGAGAAGGTCGACAGGTCACGCTCGAGGGTCTGCTCGTCGCCGATGTCGGTATGGATCGCGTCGAAGATCGGGATCGCGGAGCCTTCCTCGCACGGGATTCCGAGGCCAGCCCGGGCCATCAACGCGCACAACCCCACCGTCTTCAGGGTGACGGTCTTGCCTCCCGTGTTCGGCCCGGAGACGACGAGCACGTGTCCGGGGTCGACGCCGATGTCGTTGGGCACGACGTGCAGCTCACCGCCGAGCTCCCTCAAGACCAACACCGCATGCCGCGCGGCTCGTAACTCGATACGCGCCCCGTCGTCACAGCGAACGGGCTCGGTCGCGCCGAGATCGATGGCGAGTCGGGCCGACGCCACCGTGAGGTCGAGGTAGGTCAGCACGTCACGGTTGTTGTCCAGATCATCGGCGCGCCGACGCACGATGCCGCTCAGCCGCTCCAGGATTCGGCGCTCCTCGTTCTCGATATCCAGCTGGGCGATCCGCAGCTCGTTGTTGTGGCTGATAAGCTCCTCCGGTTCGATGAAGAGCGTTTGGCCGCTTCCCGACTGCCCGTGCACGATTCCCGGGAAGTCCCCACGTTCTCCGGCCCGCACGGGCAGCACGTAGCGCTCGTCGCGAATCGTCACGTAGTCGTCTTGCAGGATCCCCTCGTACTTCGGGCTCTTCACCATTCGGTCGAGACGCTCCCGGATGGCGTCGCGCAGCCGTCGCACCCTTCTGCGGAGCGGCCCGAGGTCCTTCGACGCGTCGTCGGCGAGTCGACCGGCGGGGTCGAAGGCACTGCCGACCTCCCGGGCGACCTCGCGGACGTCGGCGAACCTGACGGCGTGCTCGCAGATGAGTGGTGCCAGCCCCTCGGCTCCTCGGAAGTAGTCGGTGACCCGCGCGGTCGCTTCGGCGCTGCGCGCGATCTCGACCAGGTCGTCCGGCGGCAGAATCTGCCCCTTGGCGGCCCGCACCAGCGCATCGCCGAGGTAGCCGGCGCCGCGTACCGGGGGATGGTCACCGCGCGCCAACAGCCCGACCATCTCGTCGCCTTCGGCACGTCTGCGGCGCGCCACTTCGGCGGAGGGCAGCACTCCGAGCGCGAGCGCGAGCTCCTCCGCGTCGCGTCCTCCGCACCGCTCGGCCAGCGCGCGTGTGACGCGTCCCCAGTCGAGGTCGGAGAACGCCTTGGCGTTGACGCCGACCGCGCCGTCACCCGTGCGTGCGCTGGCCAGCACGCTGGCGAAGCAGTCCTCAGCGGGGGTCGAGCCGGAATACATCGAGCGGGTGAGGTGCTAGGGAAGCGTGATGCGCTGAGTGCCTGGGACTGGCGACGGACGAGGTCCGTTCGGCTCGAGTCGCGGCGTCGCGGTCAGATATGCGACGACGGCACTCGGCGACCCGGGACTGGCCCGGGATGCCGCCCTTGGACGCAGAATTCAACCCCGGTCCCCGGGATCGGGCTCGCTGGCCGACCGGATCCGCCTCGGATCCCGGACGACATCACCCGAAGTGTCACACACGACGTGGACCCGACCGCAGCCCAACTCGCCTTCCTCGGCGAAATCGACGACCGGTACGCCCGCGCCTACGCCGGCGCGCTGGTGTTCGCATTCGCGGCCGCGGTCGCGGTCGTCGTCGGAGCACGGCTGACCGGCGTCGGATGGCTGGCCTCGGCGGTGGGGGGTGCGGCGGCGTGGATCGCCAGCCTCGCCGGTTGGCGAGCCGGTCCGGTACGCTGGACGTCGCGGAAGCTGGTTCTTCGTCTGTCCGATTGGATGCGACAGGAGTCGGTATCGGACGCGTTGGTGTCGGTTTGGGTCCGTTCACAGCCTGGTCTGACGTTCCTCGCCGCGGTCATCGATCGCGACGGCCTTGCTTCGCGAGGGGGGACGGCATCACATTCGGTGCTTCCCCGACCGAGCGAAGCTGGTGGGGACCTCACGGGAAGAGACGAAGGGAAAGCGCGCCGATGAGAGAGACTTACGAGTTCCTGGCCCTCGGCGGGCCGCTGATGGTGGTGATTGGGATGTGCTCGGTCGCGTCCATCGCGATTCTGATCGAGCGTTTGTGGACCCTGCAGCGCCGCCGGGTCGTTCCTCAACGCTTCCTTTCGGTCGTGCGACGGCTGCTGGCCGACGGGAAGATCGACGAGGCCCAGGCCGTGTGCGCGTCGAACGACTCGGCTCTGTCAGCCGTGCTCCTCGCGGGGATGAAGCGCGCCGGAGGCCACCGCGACCTGGTACGGGAGTCGATGCAGGACCGCGGTCGCCGTGAAGCTCAGGAGCTCGAGCGATTCACCGGTCTGCTCGGGACGATCGCCACGATCAGCCCGTTGCTCGGTCTGCTTGGCACCATTCTGGGCATGATCAAGACCTTCCGGCAGGTCAATGCCACGCTGGACACCGGCGAGGTGTCGGCGGGCGCGTTGGCGACCGGAATCTGGGAGGCGTTGATCACGACCGCAGCCGGGCTCTGCGTCGCCATCCCGGCGTTTCTCGCCTACCGCTTCATCATCGGCCGGATCGACTACCTCGTCGCCGACCTCGAGGAGGTGGCGCTCGACGCGGTAGACCTGATGGCCGATCCGGAACGCGGCGGCGCGGAATGAACTTCCGACACGAGCGGGCCCGCCGGCACGAGCCGTCTCTGGACCTGACGCCGCTGATCGACGTGGTCTTTCTGCTCCTGATCTTCTTCCTCGTGACCGCCGCGTTCGCGCAGCAGGATCGGGCGGTGGTCCCGGTCGACCTCCCCGAAGGCACGTCGGGCGAGGCCGCGACCACCCCGGAGCGGGCCACGCTCTTCGTGCGGGCCGATGGCTCCTTCCTGCTCGAGCTCGCCGGACACGAGCCGCAGGGCTTCGAAGACGCCGGGGACCTCCGGGCGGCGCTCGAGGACCTGCACTCCCGCGAGCCGACGACGCCGGTCTTCCTGCGCGGAGACCGCGAGGTGCGCTACGGGCGGGTCATGGAGATCCTCGATCTCGCCCGGACCGTCGGTTTCTCGACGGTGTTCAACGTGATCTACCGCGCCGAGTAGAGGCCGCCGGTCGCCCGACGAGCCCGAGAGCGGCTGGCACCGGGGCGGCCGAAACCGGGCGCGACGGCGATGCTGTGGCGCCACCGCTACACGGTCGAGGAGCGTCGCTCCGGACGATCGATCGCCACGATCGATCGACGGTCGCTCTAAGGGTCCGTAATAAGATCGAAACCCCCGATTCGCTTGATGTGCGCCAATGTAAGTTATTGATTTCTCGTGCAAGTTTTCTTGACAGGGGGATCGTCTGTGGCGGAAAACCGTGGAGTACCGCCCTTCACCGTGCCTGTCCCACACGACCCCATGACGCGCAGTCACCGCATCGCAGTCGCCCTGGTCCTGGCGCTGGTGATGTTGACCCTGCCCGGCTGGGTCCTGCGGCACGAGAGCACCGGTGCCATCGCCGGGCGCGAGGCGGAGCTGGAGACCGTCCGCCAAAGGAACGAGACGCTCCGCGTCGAGAACCAGGCGCTCCTGTCGGAGGTCAGAGCGCTCGCCGACGATCCGTACAGTGTCGAGCGGCGGGCGAGAGACGTGCTCCGGTTCGTGCGACCAGACGAAGTCGTATTGCTCTTCGAGAGCCCCCGCGGGTCGGGAGGTTCCCGATGAAATTCACGCGACTCCGTCGTCGGCGCGACTCGCCGCTGACTCCTCTGTGGGTCGGCGCGGTCGTCGGGCTGGGGCTGGTCGTCGTGGCGAGCCGGATCTCCCCCGCGCTCGGGTTGGCCGTGGCCGGACTCGCGCTCGCGGTCGGCGCCGGGCGGCTCAAGAAGGTGTTCGACCGCCTTCGGTCACAGGCGTTGGACATCGACTCCGCCCTCGTTCGTCGGGCGATGTCCGGCACGCGACCGGCCACCGACGAAGAGACGCGCATCATTCGCAACGCCAGCCACTCCGTGCGCCAGTCGGTGCAGAGCACGTTGGCGGTCCTACGGGCGTCGCTACGGGCCCAGAGCGCGCTCGTCTTGTGGATCGACTCCGCGGACGGCGTCGCCAAGGTCCGCGACGCCGAGACCTGCTCCGACCACCTGCGGACCGGAGTCTACGACGACCGGGGCGGCATCCTCGGGCTGATCCGCAAGTCCAACGATGCCGCCGTCGTCAACGGGCTGTCCGAGCCCGAGCTGCTCCCGTGGTACGAACCGGCTCACGCGCCGGAGTGCGTCGTTGGCGTACCGCTCCGCCGCGAAGGTATGGTCGTCGGTTACCTGGTGGTCGACCGCGCGGCGGCGAGTGATCCGTTCGACGACGTCGACGCGGTCGCGCTGGCCGCGGCAGCCGAGCAGATCGCGCTGTCGATCCACATGGAGTTCCTGGTCCTCGAGGCGGCCACGGTGCGCCGGGACATGGAGGTCCTCGACGCAGCCGCGGCTCGGCTGAACGAGGCGCTGACGACCGACGACGTGTGCCGCGAGGCCCGTGTTCTGCTCGGGCGTTTCGCGCCGATCGAGTCTTTCGTGGTCACGGAGTACGACGAGGCGTCCCAGGCCCAGGAAGTGATCTATGCCGAAGGCCCCGACACCGACGACCTGCCCGGGCTCCAGTTCGGCGCCGACGCCAGCATCGCGGCGCTGGTCGTAAAGCGGTTGGAGGCCCTGCCTTACAACGGACGTCTCGACCGGGTCGACACCCCGGTTTTCGGCGCCGACCGACCGCTCCGGGGAATGCGGAGCGTGCTGGTCTTCCCGATCACCATGGGGCAACGCACGGTCGGCGCGCTGTGCATGGCCTGCTCAGCGGCCGACGCCTACGACCGGTGCCCGCGCAACCAGATCGGGATCCTGGTGCATCACATCGCGGCCGCGCTCTCGAACGCGCTCGCGTACTCGCGAATGGTCCGGATGGCGACGACCGACGGGATGACGGGCCTGACCAACCATCGGACGTTCAAGGAGCGCGCTGCCGAGGCCGTCGCGCGGGCCCAGCGCAGCGGGCGACCGTTGTCGTTGATCATGACCGACATCGACCATTTCAAGGCGGTCAACGACACCCACGGTCACGCGGTCGGCGACGAAGTGATCAAGGGCGTCGCCGGGGCGATTCGCAAATCGCACCGCGATGTCGACCTCACGGCCCGCTATGGCGGCGAGGAGTTCGCGATCCTGCTCGAAGACTGCTGTATCGACAACGCGGCGATGCTCGCGGAGCGGCTTCGCGAGCACGTGAAAGACCTGTCGTTCGAGGGTGCGGACGCAACGTTCGCCGTGACCCTCAGCCTCGGCGTCGCCCTGTTCTCGGACGACATGTCCCTCGGCGCCCTCGTCGAGTGCGCCGATGGGGCTCTCTACGCGGCCAAGCACGCCGGCCGAAACCAGGTGGTCTGCGCCGAACCGGCAAGCGCCGCCGCCTGAACGAAGCCGCGCTCCGATGGCGCACACTGTGGCCTGACCGTCGCCGCGCGGTGTGCTAGAGCCGGTGGCGCTGGCTGTCGCTCTCGACCCTGTGGAACGCGCGCACCCGCCGTGCCGAGGGTGCTTCGCCCCGAGAACGACGAGCCGCCCGTGGCGGGCCCGCCGGTCCTCGGAGAGCCCGAGGCAGCACGAAACCCGGGGCTCCGGGCGTGCTCGGGAATCGCGAAGGAGCACCACCCAAGAGGCAACGCCGTGCACCCGCGCATCCGCCACCACTCGTTCCGCAGCGTAGATGGGCTTCGCATCGACTACCAGACGGTCGGCCCGAAGGACGTCCCGACCATCGTGTTGGTCAACGGCCCGGGCGCGAACATCTACGCGTGGCGCGAAGTGGTGGACGCGTTCGCCCCACGCTTCCGCATCGTCGCCTGGGACTACCGCGGGTTCTTTCGGAGCGAGCGACCACTCGACCCCGGCGCGCTCGGCCCGTCCGACCACCTCCGAGACCTCGAGCGCCTGATCGAGGTCGCCGAAGTCGAGCACGCCGTTTTCGTCTCCTGGAGCCTCGGGACCCAAATCCAGCGCGAACTCTATCGGCGGCGGCCGGAGCTCTTCCGCGCGTTCGTCGCCGTGAACGGCTCCTGCGGGCACCCCTTCGATGGGCCGGGAGACGACGCCCCGCGGACGCGGTTCCAACAAGCCCTGACCCTCACTCGACGCGGCGTGACGATCGGCGGAGTCGACGCCCTCGCCCGGAACCCTCTGCTCCTCTCGGTCGCCAAGCGCCTTGGGATCGTATCGCCCGTCCTCGCTCACGAGCGCTTCCTCGAGATCGCCGCCGGTTTCGCCGACCAGGACGTCGAGGCGTTCGCCTCGATGGTCCGGGAGCTCACCGCGCACGACGCGACCGACGTGCTCGAAGACATCGTCTGCCCCACCCTCTTCGTCGCCGAGGGGCTGCTGATGTACCTCGAGCCCGACGACGTGCAGGCGCTCCTCACCACCCTCGCCCGCCGGCGCCCCGGCTCCGAGATCGTGCTCGAGGGCATCTCCTCGTTCCTGCTGCGCGGCCGCTTCGGACAGCGCTCGGCGACGCTGCGCGACACCGGCGCCATCTTCAAATGGGGCCTCAGCCGCCCCGAGGCGCTCTGCCAGATGGTGCCCGGGGCCGAGATCCTCTTCGTCGGCCACCACGCCGAGGTCTACCCGAAGCGGTGGCGTTGGCTGCGCCTGACCCGACCGATCCGGCCCTTGCGGCAGGCCATGCGCGTCGTCCACCTGCGCCTGCCCGGAGCGCCCTCATGATCCAGCCCGACACCGCGTTCCTGCAGGCGACCTTCGAGGCCTGCGCCTTCCACAAGTTCATGCGCGCCGAGCTGCGCGTCATCGAGCCCGGCCTCGTCGAAGTCGAGATCCCGTGGTTCGCCGACCTCGACCAGGCGATGGGCCGCATCCACGGCGGGGTCTACGCCGCCCTGCTGGACACCGCGAGCTACTACTCTGCGCTGA
>CAZFPM010000038.1:0-33191 GCA_964520965.1 uncultured Myxococcales bacterium | reverse complement strand
CACGGTAGCCCTCGCCCTCGGTGCGGGGGTGATCGCACAGTCGCTTGCGCATCACCTGCGCATCCCCGGGATCGTCATCCTCTTGGGCACCGGGGTCTTGCTCGGCCCTGACGGTGCCGGGATCATCGCCCCCAGCTCGCTCGGACACGCGCTGTCGGCGCTCACGGGATTCGCGGTCGCCATCATCCTCTTCGAGGGCGGGCTGAGCCTGAATCTGCGGCGTCTGCGACGCGCGGGACCGGCGATCCGCAACCTGTTGACCGCCGGGGCGTTGATCACCGCGTTGGGCGGGGCGTTGGCTGCGAAGTTCGCGCTCGATTGGCCGTGGAAGACCGCCTTTCTATTCGGCACCCTCGTCATCGTGACCGGGCCCACCGTCGTCACCCCGCTGCTGCGCCGACTGAAGGTCGAGCGACGGGTCAGCACGACCTTGGAGGCAGAGGGCGTCTTCATCGACGCGATCGGGGCGATCATCGCCGTGGTCGCACTCGAGGTGGCCATCTCCGCGTCCGCCGGGGTCGCTGCCGGACTCCTCGACATCGCGCTGCGGCTCGTCGTGGGCTGCGTGCTCGGGCTCATCGGTGGCGCCCTGCTCGCCGTGTTGCTCCGCACCCGCCACGTCGTGCCCGAGGGGCTGGAGAACATCACGACCCTGGCCCTGGTCATCGCACTCTTCTTCGTCGCCGACGCGCTCTTGCCGGAGACCGGACTGCCGGCCGTCACGGTCGCAGGCGTCGTCGTCGGCAACGCCCGAACGCCGCTCCACGAGGAGCTGCAGGAGTTCAAGGAACAGCTCACGGTCATGCTGATCGGTCTGCTCTTCGTCCTGCTGGCTGCCGACGTGCGGTTGGCGGACGTCGCAGCGCTGGGCTGGGCGGGGTTCTGGACCGTGGCGGTCCTGATGTTGGTGGTCCGTCCGATCAACGTGTGGGTGTCGACTCTCGGCACCGACATGAACTGGCGGCAGAAGTCGTTCCTGGCGTGGATCGCCCCCCGCGGCATCGTCGCCGCCGCCGTCGCGTCTCACTTCGCGGTCGAGCTCGATCGCTTCGGCATCGGCGGGGGCACCGAGCTCCGGGCGCTCGTCTTCCTCGTGATCGCCGCCACCGTCGTCGTCGCGGGGCTCAGCGGCGGCTTCGTGGCGCGCACCCTGGGCCTGCAGGTCCGAGAAGGCACCGGCTGGGTGATCCTGGGCGCCAACGAGCTCGCCCGGGTGTTGGCCAGAGAGCTGGCCGTCTATGGCACCCCGACGATCTGCATCGACAGCAACCCCGAGCACTGTCGCATCGCGAGCGAAGAGGGTTTGGAGACCGTGTGCGGCAACGGATTCGACGAGCGAACGTTGCACGCGGCCGCGATCGAGACCGCCTACGGCGTCGTCGGTCTCGCCCCGAACGAAGAGGTGAACCTCCGCTTCGTCGAGACCGCCGAGCACGAGTCGCACGGCCTGACCCGCTCGCTGGCGCTGACCACGGTCGAGGAGACCGTGACGCCGACCATGGCGCACGAGATCGGCGCCACCGTGCTCTTCGGCCGTGACCGCGACCTCGACGCGTGGATGGTGCAGCTCCGGCACAAGTTCGCGCAGATCGAGGAGTGGCAGCTCGCCGGCGGGCCGGCGAGCGAGGATCACTACCGCACTCCCGGCAACGAGCCGGACTCGCTCCTGCCGCTCGTCCTGGAGCGCGGGGGCAAGGTCGTGCCCGTCGATGACGGCGTGCGCTATCAGGACGGCGACCGCGTGACCTTCGCCGTCAACGACCGCGGGCGCTCCGAAGCCACCGAGTGGTTCGAGCTCTGGGGCTGGCATCGCGTCGAGCACGCCGCGTCGAAGAGCGGCATCTGGGACACGCAGACCCAGAAGCGACGCGTCACCGGCGTGAACGCCGTCGTCAAGACGCCCTGACGCGGTAGGCCGAGGCCCGATATCGGCGACGAGGACCGCCGTCCGAGTGGATAGACCGGGGCTCGGCTACCGGCTCCCCATCAGGATGTCGCCGAGGCCGCCAGCGACGGATCCCTCGCCCACCCGGGTGCCGCCGGTCTGCGGCGCCGCGCGCCAGACGCGACTGGCGAGACGGCTGAATGGCAGAGACTGGATCCATACGGTGCCCGGGCCGGTGACGGTGGCATAGAACAGCCCCTCGCCGCCGAAGAACGCCGACTTGATCCCCTTCACCATCTGGATGTCGTAGCCGACGGTGCCCTCGAACGCCGCCAGGCATCCCGTGTCGACGCGAAGCGTCTCGCCTGCCGCCAGCTTCCGCGCGGTCAACACGCCGCCCGCATGCACGAATGCGAGACCGTCGCCCTCGATCTTCTGCAAGATGAAGCCTTCGCCGCCGAACAGGCCCGCGCCGAGCTTGCGCTGGAGCTCGATGCCGAGGGTGATGCCCCGAGCCGCGCAGAGGAAGGCGTCCTTCTGGCAGACGATCTTCCCGCCGTGCTGTTGGAGGTCGAGTGGGACGATGGTTCCCGGGTACGGCGACGCGAACGCGACGTTGCGGCGCTGAGCCGGATCCTGGTTCGCGAAGATGGTCATGAAGAGGGACTCGCCCGTCAGGACGCGCGACCCGGCCTGCACCAGCTTGCCCATGAACCCCTTCGACTCGGTCTGCTGCGACCCGTCACCGAAGATCGTCTCCATGTCGATCCCGGGGTCCATGAAGAGCATCGCCCCGGCTTCGGAGATGCAGGCTTCGCCGGGGTCGAGGGTGATCTCCACGTATTGCAGATCCTCGCCATAGAGCTTGAAGTCGATGACGTCGGCGCCGGCCGCGGCGGCGGGGGGCGGAGGCGGAGGCGGCGCATCGGCTGCCCCGAAGTACGCCGCGAACGGCTGCACCTGGGTGACCGCGGTCCAATTCGCCATGCCGGTCGTGAACACGAAGTAGCTCGCGTCCACGGCGCCGGTTTGGATCTGCTCGACGATCTGAGCCGTCGACATCGGGCCCTGCTGGTTGCCACCTACGCCTACGTACCAGGTCCGCTCGGTCATCGTGTGCTCCTGTCGGGTTTCGGGTTCCGCGAGAGCGCGTCGCGGAAAGCCGCGAGCGCGCGTTCGATGTCGTCGTCGTCTACATCGAGGTGTGTGACGGCGCGAAGACGCGTCGGCGAGCCGGTGATCGCCACACCGCGCTCGGCCAGCGAGGTCACGAGGCCGGGGGTCCAATCGTCACCCCAGCTCGCCAGCGGGTGATCGGGATCGAGGTCGAAGTAGACGAGGTTCGTGTGCACGCCGTCGACATCGACTTCGACCGCCGGCAGCGCGGCCAGCTCCGACGCCAGATGCTTCGCCCGGCGGTGATCGTCGGCGAGGCGGTCGACGTGGTGGGCGATGGCGTAGAGGCCGGCCGCCGCGAGATACCCGGCCTGCCGCATCGCGCCGCCGTACATCTTCCGGAATCGATAGGCCGCCGCGATGATGTCGCGGTCGCCCGTCAATACGCTGCCGACCGGCGCCCCGAGCCCCTTCGAGAGGCAGACCGAGGTCGTGTCGAAGGGGGCGGCGAGCTCGGCGGGCTCGCGTCCGGATCCGACCGCCGCGTTGAACAGACGCGCCCCATCGAGATGCATCCGGATGCCGTGGGGGCGCACGGCGTCGACGACGGCGCGAACGTTGTCCTCGGGGACGATGCGTCCGCCGCAACCGTTGTTCGTGTTCTCGAAGCAGACCAGGGTCGTCGGCGCGAAGTGGGGGTCGTCGGAGAGGTGGAGCGCGCCGGCGACCGCTTCCGGCGGCAGGGTCCCGTCGGCCGTGTCGAAGGTCCGGAGCGAGACGCCCGCGAGCGCCGCACCGGCCCCGGACTCGTAGTTGAAGATGTGAGCGCGATGATGGAGCAGGACCTCGTCGCCGGGGCGCGTCAGGCTTCGCAGGGCGAGCTGATTCGCCATCGTGCCCGACGGCACGAAGAGACCCGACTCCTTGCCGAGCCGCAAAGCGACCTCGTGCTCGAGCGCCAACACCGTCGGGTCGTCTCGGAAGACATCGTCGCCGACCGGCGCCCGGGCCATGGCCGCCAACATGTCTCCCGTGGGACGCGTCACCGTGTCGCTACGAAGATCGATCATCGGGTCCGGTGGAGATCGGTTCGTCGGTTGCGCACGAGTCTTAGCGCATCCCCCACACCCACCGCCAGCCCCGCACCGTCACAGCCGTTCCCCGCCTCGGGGGACAGCGAAGCGAAGCGAAGCGAAGCGAAGCGAAGCAGGGGGCGAGCCCCAGTCTACCGCTGCCGCCGCGGCCACGGCCCCCAGCTGCTCCGGCTCATCCCGCCAACGGCACCCGGCGATCGATCAACGACTCCCCGTCGTCCAGCTCCCGCAGCAACGCGTCACCGTCCATCTCCATCGTCGTCGGGTCGGGCCGATGGCTAGTTCCACCATGTGATGGAGAAAGCAAGCTGTGACGTGTTACGGTCCGCGGCATGGCGCAGCCCCGCAAGAGAGGTCACCTCGGTCGTCCACTCCTGCCGGCGCTGACCGTCGTCTGGCTTGGCCTCTCCCTCGCCGCGTGCGGGCCGTCCAGGGTCACGGCGACAGGTGGCGAAGACAGCGGCGGCGACGTCGTGGATGCCGCCCCGATCGACGATGGAGGCGCGCACGACGCCGGGGACGAGACGACAGATGACGCGGCGGTCGGCGAAGTGCACGCTGCCGATTCGATCGACGCAGATGCGGGCACCGCCGTGATCGAGTCCGGGTCCGATGCGGATGTCGATTCCACGGGCGAGGTCGACGGGACGGGAGATGCGGACGCCGAGGAATTGAGCGACGGCGAGACCGACGGGTGCCGTGGACCGCTCCCGCCGACGTGGGGTGACGACCTCGTCCCGGATCGCGTGTGGCGCGAGACGGGCTTCTCTCGCTGCGCCTCGTCGGCCCATGCGCTCGTGGTTCCCGCGGGCGCGGCCTGGTGGGTCGAAGCCCGGGGTCTTCCGGCCGACGCCCGCCTCTTCGTCTACGACGCCCGGTACATCGGTGCCGCCGAAGAAGGCCGCGTCGTCCCGACGCCGCTGATGCGCGGGGAGTTCGCGGGGCGCGCTGGCGAGGTCGGGGTCGAGCTCATCGCGCCGCTCTCCGGGGAGTACGCGGCGGTCGTCGAACGGGACGACGGGACGACGGAAGCAGCCTACGAGGTCCGCGCCGTCTGCGCAGCGGGCTGCGAGCTGGAGACGACGCGTTACCCGGTGCTCCTGGTGCACGGCTATGCGGGCATCGACACCTACTTCGGCGTCCTGGACTACTTCTACGACATCCACGACCCGCTGGAGGCGCTCGGCTACGACATCCGAACGCCGGTCACCGATCCGATCGCGACGTCGGAGCGTCGGGCCGATCAGCTCGCGGAGCAGGTGGATGAGATCCTGGTCGAGTCCCAGGCTCGGCGCGTCAACATCATCGCGCACAGCCAGGGGGGGGTCGATGCGCGGCTGCTGGTGTCCGGAATGGGCTACGCCGACCGGGTCGCTTCGGTGACGACCGTCGCCACGCCGCACCTCGGCGTGCCGGCGATCCTCTTCCAGTTCTTCTCGCTGCAGGATTTCACGGTCGAGGCGATGGCGGCGTTCAACGACACCTACGTCGACGACCCCGGGGTGCGCTACTGGTCGTGGTCGGCACGGTCGTGCGCGCTCTGGGACGGCGAGTGCCAGTGGGAGCTGAGCGGCGAGCAGATCGAGACATTCCTGATCGCGACCTTCAACATCCTGGCCAGCTTCGGCGACAACGACGGCGTGGTACCGACGGCGTCGATGGTCTGGGGTGAGCACCTGGGGCAACTCTCGGCGGACCACTTCGACGAAGTAGGCCAGATCGCCGACCGAAGCCCGGAAGACGATCCCTTCGACCATCGGGCGTTCTACCTCTCCGAGGTGCGTCGGCTGGCGTCCGCAGGGCTCTGAGGTCGGTGGTCGAGGTCGTCGGGTGACCGGTCTGTCGCCGGGAGCGACTCGGCGTCCGCGAAGAACTCGTTTGGGCCGGGGGCTACGCCCCCGCGTACGAAGGGCCGTGGAAAGCACGAACAGACATCTTGAACAAAAGCCCGCGGAGGGTATTTAAGAGCGCCTCCGCCTCCCGACCCACCTCGCGGGCACATGCCGAAGACCGGACAGAAACTCGTCATCGTCGAATCGCCGACCAAGGCGCGTACAATCAGCCAGTTTCTGGGCGACGGCTTTCGGGTCGAAGCGTCCATGGGACACGTGCGCGACCTTCCGGCCAGCGCCGACGAGATCCCGAGCGACCTGAAGAAGAAGAAGTGGGCTCGTCTCGGTGTCGACATCGAGAGCGGCTTCGAGCCGGTCTACGTGATCCCGAGCGACAAGAAGAAGGTCGTCAGCGCGCTGCGAAAGGCGCTGAAGGAGTCCGACGAGCTCTACCTCGCCACAGACGAGGATCGCGAGGGTGAGTCGATCGCGTGGCACCTGGTGCAGGTGCTGTCGCCCAAGGTCCCCACGCGTCGGATGGTCTTCCACGAGATCACCCGCGAGGCGATCGAGAACGCTCTGGAGACGTCGCGCGAAATCGACGTCCGTCTCGTCGAAGCGCAGGAGGCCCGCCGAGTGCTCGACCGGCTCGTCGGGTACGAGGTCTCGCCGCTACTGTGGAAGAAGGTCGGTCGCGGGCTCTCGGCCGGACGCGTGCAGAGCGTGGCCGTCAGGGTCCTGGTGTTGCGGGAGCGGGAGCGAATCGCGTTCCACTCCGGTGCGTACTGGGATCTCGCGGCACACCTCTCGGCCGACGGAAAGGCGTTCGACGCCGAGCTGGTCTCGCTCGGCGGGAAGACGATCGCGACGGGACGCGACTTCGACGAGCACACGGGGCGGGTGGCGGAAGGGCGCGACGTGCTGCTGATCGACGAGGAGACGGCCCGCTCGCTGCAGGCCGGCCTGAAAGACGCGCCGTTCACGGTCTCCGACGTCGACGTTCGCCAGGCGACGCGCACGCCCTACCCGCCCTTCACGACGTCGACGCTGCAACAGGAGGCCAACCGCAAGCTCGGCCTGAGCGCGCGTGACACGATGTCGGCCGCGCAGCGGCTCTACGAGCGCGGCTTTATCACCTATATGCGGACCGACTCGGTCCACCTGTCGGGCCAGGCGATCACCGCGGCGCGCGGCCTGGTCGAGCGGCGCTACGGCAAGGATCACCTGAGCAAGTCACCGCGCCAGTTCACGACGAAGTCGAAGGGCGCGCAGGAGGCCCACGAGGCGATCCGGCCGGCCGGGAACCAGATGCCCACGGCCCGGGAGCTCGACCTCAAGGGGGCCGACGCGCGACTCTACGAGCTGATCTGGATGCGCACGGTCGCGTCACAGATGGCGAACGCACGGCTGTCGTTCACGACCGTCCGGGTCGAGGCGACCGACCCTGGCAGCGGCCGTCGAGCCGAGCTGCGCGCGTCCGGCCGAGTGGTCGACTTCCCCGGGTTCCTCCGGGCCTACGTCGAGGGATCGGACGATCCGGAAGAGGCGCTGGACGACCAGAACAAGCCCCTGCCGCGCGTCGCCAAGGGCGACTCGGTGGCGTGCCAGAAGCTGGAGGCGGTCGGTCACGAGACGAAGCCGCCGGCGCGGTACACCGAGGCGTCGCTGGTCAAGGCGCTCGAACGCGAAGGCATCGGACGGCCGAGCACGTACGCGACGATCATCGATACGATCAAGGACCGCGGCTACGTCGTCGTCCGCTCCAAACAGCTGGTCCCGACGTTCACGGCGATGGCCGTCACGCGACTTCTCGAAAAGACCCACTCCTCGGTCGTCGATGTCGAGTTCACGGCCGACATGGAGAAGGTGCTCGACGCGATCGCCGACGGCGAGGACGCCGCGGGCTTCCTGGCGCGCTTCTACAGCGACAACCTGCAGACCGGCCTGCGGGCGGGCGAGGATCTGAACCCTCGCGACATCTGCACGATCGCCTACCCGGCGGGTTTCGGGGTCCGCCTCGGACGCTTCGGTCCCTTCGTGGAGGTCGGTCCCGCCAGCAACGGCAAGCCGATGACGCTGTCGCTTCCGGACAGCGTGGCACCGGCGGACGTGACGCCCGAGCTGCTCGAAGAGCTCCGGGAGCGCAAGGAGCGAGGAGACGAGCCCATCGGGCAGGATCCGGAGTCGGGACTGCCGATCTACCTGCTGGACGGGCGGTTCGGGCACTACGTGCAGCTCGGTGAGACCGACCCGGACGGCGAGAAGCCGAAGCGGGTCTCCCTGCCCAAGGGGTGGAAGGCCGCCGACGTGGACGTCGACCGCGCGTTGCAGCTCTTGCGACTGCCGCGCATCCTCGGCAACCACCCGGACGACGGCGAGGAGATCCGCGCCGGCATCGGCCAATACGGCCCCTACGTCGCCCACGGTCGAACGTTCGCGTCGCTCAAGAAGACCGACGACCTGCTGACCGTCACCTACGATCGGGCCCTCGAGCTGCTGGCGGAGAAGCTGCGCAAGGCCAGCCGCGGACGGGAGCCCCTCCGCGACCTCGGCAAGCACCCTGACGACGGCGCCCCGGTTCTCGTCTTCGACGGTCGATACGGGCCGTACGTGAAGCACGGCAAGACGAACGCTTCGCTGCCGAACGGCGCGAGCGTCGAGGAGCTGGAGCTGGCCGTGGCCCTGCAGCTGCTCGAGGCTCGGAAGAAGGCGCCCAAGAAGCGGCGCTCGACCGGCGGACGTCGAAAGAAGAAGTAGCAGCCATGACCCTGACCGCGGGCGTTGCGACTCGGGACATCACCGCGTTTGTCGATGGCATTCCGCTGATGGGATGGGCCATACACCACAACGTGGCTCGCTCGGTCGCGATGCCGCTGGCGTGCCGGGCATTCGTGCTCGCCGAAGGCCGACGTCGCATCGCGTACGCATGCTGCGAAATCGCGATCATGACCGACGCAGTCCGCGACGCCGTGCTGGAGCGCCTGGCCCTGCACCGCCCGGATCTGGAGATCGGCGATGGCGATCTCACGCTCGCGGCGACGCACTCTCACAGCGGGCCGGGCGGCTACTCCCACCACCTCTTCTATAACCTGACGAACCCCGGGTTCTCGCCTCGGGTCCTCGGGGAGATCGTCGACGGGATCTTCGGCGCGATCTGTGAGGCCGCGGACACGGCGGAGCCTGCCGAGGTGCGGGTCGGGAAGGCCCTGATCGACGACGAGAGCCCGGTCGCGTTCAACCGCTCGATCGAGGCGTACAACGCCAACCGGGACGTGATCCCCGTGACCTGGCGCAATCGCCACCGGGCGACGAATCGCGAGCTCGTGTTGATGCGGATCGACAGCCCCGAGGGTCGCCCCATCGGGGCGATCAACTGGTTCGCGGTTCACGGCACCAGCATCCACAGCGACCACACCGTCGTGCACCCGGACAACAAGGGGGTCGCGGCGCGCCTCTTCGAGGAGCACGTCCGAACCGCGCACTCCGCCCCGGGATTCGTCGCGGCGTTCGCCCAGGGCGCGGCCGGCGACGTGTCGCCCAACTTCCGCTACGACCGGCGGCGGCGCCTGATGGTCGGCGCGAGCAAGGACGACCTCGAGAGCGCGCACATCAACGGATCGGTCCAGTGCGATGCCGCTATCGAGGCGTTCGCTGACGCCGGACGTGCCCAACCCGAACCGGCGCGGGTCGCGCTCGTCACGCGGTGGGTCGACTTCACGAATGCCGTCGCGGAGCCGACCTTCACAGAAGGGGTCAGCGCGTGCCGCACGGGGCCGGCGCGGGTCGGCCTCACGTTCCTGGAGGGAACCCTCGAGGGGCCCGGCCCGCTGCTCCGCGTGCCGGCGGTCGCCCGCGTCGGGTCGCGTGTCGCTCGTCTTCGCAACACGTTCCGGCGGGTAGTCGGTCGTCGCCTCGGCAGCGACTTCGACGACGTCCACGGCGAGAAATACCCCTTCCTGGACACCGGAAGGGGAGGACGGGGCCTCGCTTTCGGCGTGTTCCGGTCGGGCCGACCGCTGGCACCCGGCTTCCTGGACCCGGTCGTACGCGCGGTGAAGGACCTGGCCCGGATCGACGCGGTCGGGGACGGCCCGTGGACGCCGAACGTGCTTCCGGTACAGCTGCTCGTCATCGGCGGGCTCGCCGTCGCGACGTTGCCGGCCGAGCCGACCACCCAGGCGGGGCGCCGGATGCGTCGAGCCCTCGTGCGGACGCTCGAGGACCAGGCGATCTCCCGGGTCGTGGTGGCGGGCTATTCGAACGCCTACTCCGGCTACGTCACGACGGCCGAGGAGTATGCTCAGCAGCGGTACGAGGGAGCGAGTACCCTCTTCGGGCGGTGGACGTTGGCGGTGTACCAGACGGTGCTCGACCGGTTGGCTTCCGACCTCGGTGATGGACCGGATACTGACGACTTCGCCAGCAAGCAGCGCCCCCACCTCCGCACCCGGCACGAGGTCTGGGGTCAGGTCTGGCCCGGAGACCCGGTCGCCGGCCGACCGTAGATTCCCGGTCGGCTCGTGCAGGCCGCCTACGTCCACCCGGGCCCACTCGGCCGAGCGGTGGATCCACGCCTTGACTTGACGTCCCAAATCATGGATGTAGCCAGCGCAATAGCAGAGGTGAGGTCGGTCGGCGTGCGGCTCGAGAGACTTCGACACCACCATCGGTCGCCGCCCCCAGCCAAGCGTTCACATGGCGAAAGAAGAAGGAATCGAGGTCATCGGGACCGTCAAGGAACCGCTGAAGAACGCGATGTTCCGCGTGGAGTTGGAGAACGGGCACGAAGTGCTCGCTCACGTCTCCGGCAAGATGCGCCGTCACTTCATCCGGATTCTCCCCGGAGACACGGTCAAGCTCGAGCTGAGCCCCTACGATCTGACGCGGGGCCGCATCATCTATCGCGAGGCCTGAGGCCCGCGCTCCGAGCGGCCACGACGCGCCGTCGCTCGGACGACACCCGGATTGACACAGCGCGTCATGGGGCGTAGTGTCCCCGCGGTTTCTGGTGAGTAATCACTGACTTCCGCCCCGGGAACAGCATGACGACCCGCACGAGCGGCCTCGGCACGCGCGGCAAGCGTGTCGCGATCGTCGCCGGCCTTCGTACGCCCTTCGCCAAGCAAGCGACCTACTTCCGCAAGACCACCGCTCGCGAGCTCGGGCAGATGGCCGTCGCGGAGATGATCGCCCGAACTGACATCGACCCGAAAGGCGTCGAGCAGTTGGTGTTCGGGCAGGTCGCCCCGTCGGTCGAGGCCCCGAACATCGCGCGTGAGATCGTGCTGGGAACCGGCATGGACCGCGGCACCGACGCGTACAGCGTGTCGCGCGCCTGCGCGACGAGCTTCCAGTCGACCGCCAACATCGCGGAGTCGATCCTGGCGGGTGCGATCTCGGTGGGTGTCTCCGGCGGCGCCGACAGCGCCTCGGTCGTTCCGATCACCGTGTCGCAGAGGCTGGCCATCGCACTCGTGGGGCTCACCAAGGCGCGCACGGCCGGGCAACGCCTGAAGATCCTGTCCGGGCTCCGTCCGAAAGACCTCGCGCCGGTGCCGCCGGCCATCGCGGAATTCTCGACCGGCCTGACCATGGGTCAGAGTGCCGAGCAGATGGCCAAAGACCACGGCATCCCGCGCGATGAGCAGGACGCCCTCGCGCACCGTTCCCACACCCTGGCGGAGCGCGCGTGGAACGAGGGGAAGCTCGACCCCTTCGTCCTGCACGCTCACGTCGCTCCCTTCAAAGCCTCGCTCTCGCGGGACGGCTGCATTCGCGAAGGCTCGGATCTGGCAGCCTACGCCCGACTCAAGCCGGCGTTCGACCGGAAGCACGGGACGATCACCGCTGCCAGCAGCTCACCGCTCACGGACGGGGCCGCCGCGCTCCTCGTGATGCGCGAAGACCGGGCCAAGGCGCTGGGGCTCGAGCCGCTCGGGTTCGTCCGCAGTTACGCGTTCGCTGCGCTCGACCCACGCCGCGACCTGCTGATGGGCCCAGCCTACGCCAGCCCGATCGCCCTCGATCGAGCGGGTGCGAAGCTGGGGGACATGACCTTGATCGACATGCACGAAGCGTTCGCCGCACAGGTGCTCTGCAACCTGAAGGCGTTCGCCTCGAAGGAGTTCGCCCGCGACGTCCTCGGCCGGTCGGCGCCGCTGGGTGAGGTCGACATGGAGAAGTTCAACGTCTGGGGCGGCTCGATCGCGTTCGGTCACCCATTCGCGGCGACCGGCGCCCGCATGATCATGCAGACCCTCGCGGCGCTCCGCGAGCGCGGGGGCGGCCTGGCCTTGACGACGGCGTGCGCGGCCGGTGGCCTTGGCGCCGCGATGGTCCTGGAGGTGGCGTAATGACGAACCGAGCGAAAGAACGCGCCCTGACCCTCGACGTTGGCGACGACGGCATCGCGATTGTGACCCTGGACGTGCCGGGCGAGTCTCAGAACACGCTCAAGGACGAGTTCCGGGACGAGTTCGCCGAAATCCAGACCCGCATCGAGCAGTCCGACGCCGTGCGGGCGGTCGTCATTCGTAGCGGCAAGCCCGACTCGTTCCTCGCCGGCGCCGACATCGCGATGTTGGAGTCGGCGAAGACCGCGCGGGAGGCCGCAGACCTGTCGCGTGGCGGGCAGCGGGCGTTCGACCGGCTCGCCGAGTCGCCGGTCCCCGTCGTCGCCGCGATCCATGGCCCCTGCCTCGGTGGCGGGTTGGAGCTCGCCCTCGCCTGCACGTCGCGGATCTGCTCGGACGACAGAACGACCGCGTTGGGATTGCCGGAATGCCAGCTGGGCCTCTTGCCGGGCGCCGGCGGCACCCAACGTCTCCCTCGCCAGGTCGGGGTGGCGGCAGCACTCGACATGATGCTGACCGGTCGGAAGATCCGCGCAAAGCGAGCCCGCAAGATGGGGCTCGTCGACGAGGTCGTCCCGGCGTCCATCCTCCTCGATGTCGCGATTCGCCGCGCGGCGTCGCTGGCCGACCGCCCCGAATCGAAGGCGACGGCGCTCACCCGCGTGGGCAGGTCGTTCATGAAGCTCGGGACCTCGAAGGGGGCGACCGAGCTCGCGCTGGAGGACAACCCGCTCGGCCGCAAGATCCTCTTCCAACAGGCACGCAAGAAGATCGCCGCGCAGACCCGCGGCAACTACCCCGCGCACGAGCGCATCATCGACGCCGTCGAGATCGGGCTCGACGAAGGAATGCGGGCGGGCCTCGACGCCGAAGCCCTCTTCTTCGGTGATCTCGTCGTCTCACCCCAGGCGAGAGCGCTGATCGCCATGTACTTCGGCATGACGGCGCTGAAGAAGGAGTCGGGCGCTCGGAACAAGCGGACCCGGCCTCGCCCCGTCTCGACGGTCGGCGTACTCGGCGCCGGTCTGATGGGCGCTGGGGTCGCCTACGTGACCGTCGACCGCGCCGACATCGACGTGCGCATGAAAGACCAGGATGACGAGGGCTTGAGTCGAGGACTGGCGGCCGTGCACAAGATCCTGTCGAAGTCCGTGTCCCGGAAGCGGATGTCGCGGCTGGACGCCGATCGACAGTTGCGCCGCATCAGCACGACCACGGGCTACGGTGGTTTCGAGCGCTGCGACGTCGTGATCGAAGCGGTTCCCGAGATCCTGGAGCTCAAGCACCGGGTGTTGCGCGATATCGAGCGGCGGTGCGAAGACGACGTGATCTTCGCGTCGAACACGTCGTCGATCCCGATCGCGCGCATCGCCGAGGCCTCCGGTCACCCGGAGACCGTGATCGGCATGCACTACTTCTCGCCCGTCGAGAAGATGCCGCTGCTCGAGATCATCAGGACGAAGCAGACCTCGGACAAGGTCGTGGCCACGTGCGTCGCCCTCGGCAAGAAGCAGGGCAAGACGGTGATCGTGGTCAACGACGGCGTCGGCTTCTACACGAGTCGGATCCTGGCCCCCTACATGAACGAGGCGGCCTATCTACTCGCCGAGGGCGTGCCGATCGATCGCATCGACGAGGCGCTGATGGACTGGGGCTACCCGGTGGGGCCGATCACCCTGCTCGACGAGGTCGGCATCGACGTGGCCGCCAAAGTCGGGCCGATCATGGTCGACGAGTTCGGCGCTCGCATGGAGCCCCCGGGCGCCACGGATCTGCTGGTCGGGGACGATCGCCTCGGTCGCAAGAACAAACGCGGATTCTATCGGTACGGCGGCAGAGAGGGTGGCCCGAAGAAGGTCGACGAGTCGGTCTACGCGCTGCTCGACGTCTCCCCGAACAACCTGATGGACCCGACCACGATCGCCGAGCGCTGCGGTCTCCAGATGATCAACGAGGCGGCGTTCTGCTTGCAGGAAGGCATCCTGACGAGCCCCCGCGATGGCGACATCGGGGCGATCTTCGGCCTCGGGTTCCCACCCTTCCGTGGCGGGCCGTTCCGGTACGTCGACCACGTGGGGGCCGCCGCGATCGTGAACCGGCTCCAACAGTTCCGGGACAGCCACGGGATCCGTTTCGAACCGGCCGAGATCCTGGTCGAGAGGGCGCGGTCCGGGCGGCGGTTCCACGACTGAACCGGGCCCGGGTCGGGACGGCCCGCTCACCGGCGGCGGCGGCGTGGAGACGTGGCCTGGCCCGCAGGGGGATCGCAGCGTCGAGGATCTTGGGTTGCCTCAGGGGTGTAGACCGGCTCTGCGAGCCGGGGGCGAGATAGGATCTCGCCCTTGAGGGGGAGTGGCCCGGACTTTGCGGCCGCCCTGGCCTGTCCCGTGCCGGATTTGCGAGGCGGCGTCCTCACGTTCTATCGTGAGACAGTCCACCGTGCTCCACCCACGTGCTGCCGTGTCGCGTCGCGCCGCTCTCATCATCGCCCTGGCCGTCCTGTCTATCGGAGCGGCGACCTTCGCCACCCCGGCCATGCTCGTCTCGACCGCGGGACCGGCCGTCGAAGCCTCCCCCTGCGGGACTCCGGAGATGCCGCGGCCGCCGGGCCGTCGCTTCTTCGGCGCGGTCGAGCGTCTCGACTTCGCGAGTCGTTTCCCGGTGCTCGGTCGACGTGCCGCCGAGGAATCGACCGAGGCCGCCCTCGCCTGCCTGGAGACCTATCGCTCCCGGTGCGCGGAATTCCGCGATCCCGCACTCGAAGCGGCCCGAGCCGCCGTCTCGGCCCGCCTCGCACCAGCGAGCGAGTCGGACGCAGTCGACGCCGCTGCGGGGCGGACACGCTGGCAGGCTCACGTCGACCGCGAGGGTCTGGAGATGTTCTGCGAACGGTGGGCGGACTGGCGTGAGTGGTTGTCGACGCACGATGTCGACGCCGCCGGCGCTTGTGCTCTCTGCGCAGACTTCGACTGACGCGGCCCTCCACCAGGCCGGCTCCGTTCCGGCTTCGCTGAATCGCCGTCCGACGATCGGGTGCTTGATCAGCCGAACACCACGAGGGTGAGATCCATCACGTTCGTGCCCGTCGGCCCGGTGCGCAGGTGGTCTGCGGCAGCGGCGAGCACCGGGTAGCTGTCGTTGTCCCGCAGCGCACGGTCCGGATCCAGTCCGGCTGCGCGGATGCGAGCGATCGTCTGGCCGTCCACGACCGCGCCGGCGACATCGGTAGGGCCATCGACCCCATCGGTGCCGGCAGCGAGTACGACGACGTCAGAGATACCGGCTGCCATACCCGCAGCGGCGAGCGCGACCTCCTGGTTGCGCCCCCCGGATCCCGTACCGCGCACCCGGACCGTCGTCTCTCCGGCGAACACGAGGGCGACAGGCCGTCGGTCGGGCCGGGCGGCAGCCAGGGCGCCGACGAATCGTCCGAACCCGGCGGCGTCGCCGGCGACACTCGTCGATAGGATTCGGGCCTCGAAGCCGAGTGTCGAGAGTGCGTCGGCAGCGCCGCGAGCCGCGTCCGCGCACGTGCAGACGACTTCGTGTTCGACGGCGCTTCCTGTCGGCCCGGCGCCGTCCAGCGCGGTGCGCACAGCATCGCGCACCGCGACCGGAAGGCGCTCTACGACTTCGGGCCGACTGAGGGTCGCGAACGCGAGCCCGGCATCCGAGCGGCGCACCACGGTGGGACCGGACGCGATCACCTCGAGCGGGTCGCCGACCACGTCCGAAGCGACCAGGCTCAGCACCGGCGCCGGTGCCGAGGCGCGTGCGAGACCGCCACCGCCGACGCGCCCGAGGCGCGCGCGAATGGCGTTCACCGCGGCAACCGGGAGCCCGGCGTCCATCAGGACGGTCGAGGCCGCCGCGCAGTCGTCGACCGAGAGGCCGGCGACGGGGACGGCGGCGAGCGCGCTCCCGCCGCCGGACACCAGGGCGATCACACGGTCTTCGAGGCCGAGTCCGTCGACGACATCGAGGATTCGCTCACCGGCCGCGGCGCTCGCGTTTCCGGGCACGGGGTGATCCCCGGCCAGGACCTCCAACGGACCGACCCGGACCCCATGCGTGCCGGGCGGCCCCACGACCACGCCGCCGTCGATGCGGTCAGCGAGCACGTCGACCACACCCCGCGCCATCGGGACCGCTCCCTTGCCGAGACCGACCACGACCACCTGCCCGGCGGCGCCCGCGACGAAGCGCTGGATCAGCGCCTCCGCAGACCGGGTCGCACGTTCGAGGTCTGCGGCGGCGACGCCCGCATCGAAGGCGGTGCGAGCGGCCGCGCGGAGGCGAGCGACCCCGGATGCGGCGGCAGCGCTCACGACTCCCGCTGACGGGTGTGCCGTGCCACCCGACGGCGCGGGTCGAGACCGGTTTCGCTCATCGGGACCGGGAGGGGGAAGACGGACGAATGGTGACCGACCGGGCGAGGGTCTGTCTACCATCGCGATGGCGTTGGGCGGCCGGTGTTCCGAAGCGCGGTCGACCGGCTTGCGACGGACCGGGGAGGGGACTAGAGACGCCGGTGTGTGCGACGGGTGCAACGCTCGACGCGGGCGTGCCGCCTGTCATCCTCCTGGATTGAACCCCGAACCGGAGACCGCGATGAGCACGCGAACCGAAAGCGACTCGATGGGCACGATCGAGGTATCGACGGATCGATACTGGGGCGCGCAGACGCAGCGTTCGCTGCAGAACTTCGAGATCGGGGACATCCGCATGAAGCGCCCGCTGATCCGGGCGTTCGGCATCTTGAAGTTCGCCGCGGCGGCCACGAACGAGAAGCTCGGGCTCCTCGAGCCGGCGAAGTCGGCGTTGATCCGGAAGGCAGCTCAGGAGGTGATCGACGGCAAGCTCGACGATCACTTCCCGCTCGTCGTGTTCCAGACCGGCAGCGGAACCCAGACGAACATGAACTCGAACGAGGTGATCTCGAACCGCGCGATCGAGCTCGCCGGCGGCACGATGGGTTCGAAGGAGCCGGTCCACCCGAACGACGACGTCAACAAGTCGCAGTCGTCGAACGACACGTTTCCGACGGCAATGCACATCGCTGCGGTCGCCGAGCTTCGGGAGCGGTTGATCCCGGCGCTGCAGGCTCTCCGGGATACGCTCGACGCCAAGGCGCAGGCATTCGCCGACATCGTGAAGATCGGCCGCACGCACCTGCAAGACGCGACGCCGCTGACGCTCGGCCAGGAGATCTCGGGTTGGGTCTCGCAGCTCGACCACGGTATCGCGCACGTGGAGTCGTGCCTGCCTCACCTCTACGAGCTCGCGCTCGGTGGGACGGCGGTCGGCACGGGCCTGAACACGCACCCGGACTACGCGGTCAAGGTCGCGGCCGAGATCGCGCGGATCTCCGGGCACCCGTTCGTCACCGGTCCGAACAAGTTCGAAGGGCTGGCGGCCCACGACGCTGTGGCGTTCGCGTCCGGATGCGTCCGGACCGTCGCCGGCTCGCTGATGAAGATCGCGAACGACGTCCGCTGGCTGGCGTCGGGACCGCGCTGCGGCATCGGCGAGCTGATCATCCCGGCGAACGAGCCCGGCAGCTCGATCATGCCCGGCAAGGTCAACCCGACCCAGGCGGAGGCGATGACGATGGTCGTCGCGCAGGTCTACGGCAATGACGCGGCGGTGGCCTTCGGCGCCAGCCAGGGCAACTTCGAGCTCAACGTCTACAAGCCGGTGATGATCCACAATCTACTCGAGTCCATCGAGCTGGTCGCGGCGGCGAGCGACAGCTTCCGCAAGCACTGCGCGGCGGGCATCGAACCGGACCGCGACCGCATCGACCAGCTCCTGCACGGCTCGCTGATGCTGGTCACCGCGTTGAACACGAAGATCGGCTACGACAAGGCCGCCGAGATCGCCAAGAAGGCGTACAAGGACGGCACGACGCTCGAGGCGTCCGCGCTCGCACTCGGCTACCTGACGAGCGAGGAGTTCGACGCCTGGGTGAAGCCCGGAGACATGGTCGGCCCGAACGTTCGCTGAGCACGGTCAACGGGGCGCACGTCGCCCGGGGCCGCGAAACGTCGGCGGCCGGGCGGCGACGTGGCTGGCGTTCCATCGCCAGCGGCGGTATCGGTTTCAAAGACCCGCTTTGCGCCCGACTCCCGGTGCCGCGGGCGCTCGACCATGGCGGTGAACACCGACGAGACGCGTGGCGACCTCCGCACCGAGACCCGTTCCGGGGAGCTCGTCGTCATCACGTCGGGCTGTTGGACCCTGCCCCACCTCGGTCTCCTCGAGCTCGCAGCCGCTGGCGTGAGGCCCGAGCCGGGTGCACCGGTGGTCTTCGATGCGACCGCGCTCGTACAGATGGACACGGGCGGCGCCTGGTTGCTCGGACGGCTGAGGAGCCGACTCACCGGCGGCGGTCACGCCGTCGAGATCGCCGGCCTGGCCCCGGAGTACGGCGAGTTGCTCGCTCTGGTCGAGAAGCGGGTCGAGCCGGACGCGGCGGTCGCGAAGCCGCCGCGCCAGAACCTGCTCGAGCGGGTCGGGCGGATCACGGTCGCGCAGGCGCTCGATCTGCTCGCCCTGCTCGCGTTCATCGGCGAGTCGACGGTCGCGTTCCTGCGCCAGGTCGTGAAGCCACGCCGGGTTCGCTGGCGCATGACGCTGAAGATCGTGCAGGACAGCGGGCTCGACGCGTTGCCGATCATCGGGTTGTTGGTCTTTCTGCTCGGCATCGTCGTCGCTTACCAGGGCGGCCGCCAGCTGAAGATCTACGGCGCCAACATCTTCGTGGTCGAGATGGTGGGGCTGATCATGCTCCGCGAGCTGGCGCCGCTGATCACCGCGATCATCGTCGCCGGACGCACGGGCTCGGCCTACGCCGCCGAGATCGGCACGATGCGGGTCACCGAAGAGATCGATGCCTTGAAGACCCTCGGCATCGGGCCCTTCGATCAGCTCGTCCTGCCCAAGGTGGTCGGGTTGATGGTCGCCCTGCCCCTGTTGACCGTATTCGCCGATGCACTCGGCGTGTTCGGCGGCATGGTGATGGCGACCCACGTCCTCGACGTGTCGTTCACCGATTTCATCCAGCGCGTTCCCCAGGCCATCTCGACGTCGGACTTCGTGGTCGGTGTGGCCAAGGCGCCCGTATTCGCGCTGATCATCGCCATGGTCGGCTGCCACCAGGGCTTCCAGGTCAGCGGCGGTGCAGACAGCGTCGGGCGCCAGACGACCGTGAGCGTCGTCCAGTCGATCTTCCTCGTGATCATCAGCGACGCCGGATTCTCCATCCTCTTCTCGTGGCTGGGGGTCTGACGTGAGCACCGCCGCCAGCGTGCCGACGCCCGGAGATACCGGCGACATCGTCATCGACATCCGTGGCCTCGAGACGCGATTTGGCGCCCACATCGTGCACCAGAACCTCGACCTGCAGGTCCGCCGCGGAGAGGTCCTCGGGGTCGTCGGCGGCAGCGGCACCGGCAAGTCGGTGCTGCTGCGACAGATCATCATGCTGGCACGACCCGCCGCCGGCTCGGTGAAGGTGTTCGGCGTCGAGACGGTGGGGCTCCCGGAGGCCGGTGCCGACGCGCTGCGGCGCCGCTTCGGCGTCATGTTCCAACAGGGCGCGCTCTTCAGCTCCCTGACGGTGCTCGAGAACGTCTCGGTTCCCCTGGTCGAGCACACCGACCTGCCGGCGAAGCTGATCGAAGAGATCGCGATGATGAAGATCGCGTTGAGCGGTCTGCCGCCCGATGCCGGCGCGAAGCTGCCCAAGGAGTTGAGCGGCGGCATGTTGAAACGCGCGGCCGTGGCTCGAGCGCTCGCCCTCGACCCGGCGCTCCTCTTCCTCGACGAGCCCAGCGCCGGCCTGGATCCCGTCAGCGCTGCAGCCCTCGATGATCTGATCCTCCAGCTCCGCGAGTCGCTGGGTCTGACCCTCGTGATGGTCACGCATGATCTCGACTCGCTCTGGCGCGTCACCGACCGGGTCGCCTTCCTCGGAGAGCGCCGGATTCTCGAGCTCGACTCCATGAGCGATCTGAGTCGTTCGACGCACCCGATGATCGTCCGCTACTTTCAAGGACCGCGTGGTCGCGCGTCCAAGGAGCACCAGTGAAACCGAAAGTCAGCTACATGCTCGTCGGGCTCTTCGTGCTGGGGCTCGGCGCCGCCCTCGTCGCGACCGTCGTCTGGCTGAGCACAGCGACCGGCGACAAGACCTACGGCACCTACGTCACGTATATGGCCGAGTCGGTGTCCGGCCTCAGCGTGAATGGGACGGTCTCGTACAACGGCGTCGCTGTCGGCAAGGTCGTGGACATCGCGCTCGACCTCGACGACCCCGGACGGGTCCGGATCGAGCTCGAGATCGAGGAGGGCACACCGGTCAAGACCGACACTGTCGCGCGGCTCGCGTCGTCGGGAATCACCGGTGTCGCCCACGTGGAACTCTCCGGCGGGACCCCCGAGGCCGACCTGCTCGAGGCCGCCGCGGGGCAGGACGCTCCGATCATCGCATCGACACCGTCACTCTTCGTGCGCCTCGACCAGTCGATCTCCGGCCTGGTCGACGAGTTGACCGGCGCGGCCACCTCGCTGACGAGCGTCGCAAACCGGGTGGAGGCGCTGCTCGACGAGGAGAACGAGGAGGCGATCGGGGGCATTCTCGCCAACGTCGAGGCGTTCACGAACGAGCTCGAGGGGATCGCCGCCGAGGTCTCCATGGTGACCGGCAACGTGGCAGCCGCCACCGCGGAGCTTCCTGTGATCGTCGACCGGGCAGAGGACACGCTGCTCGCGTTCGAGGCCTCCGCCGTCGCCATCGAGGGAGCCGGGACCGACATCTCGGCCACCGCCGAAGCGCTGCAGGCCTCGGTCGCCGGGGTTGCCGATGGCGTCGACCGTGTCCTCGCCGACCTGACCCCGTTCACACGCGGCGCACCCGCTCGCTTCGTGCACCTCGTCGACGAGTTGGAGCTCCTGGCGTCGTCGCTACGGCGACTCGCGCAAGATGTGGAGCGCAATCCGGAGATGCTCTTGTTCGGGCGGCGCGACGTCGTCCGTGGCCCGGGAGAATGATGATAGCCGCCACGTTCCTCATCTCGTCCCGCGCGCACCGAGTCGACCGGAGCGCTGCCTCGTCCGACCGCGCAGCGCGTCCGAGCGCAGGCGGCATGTCGGCGAGTGTCGTCCTTCGGCTGGCGCTCGCGGCGTTCGTCTCGAGCCTTGCCCTTTCGACCGCGGGCTGTGCCGGTCTGTTCAGCAGCGACGACGAGCCGATTCAGACGTACATGTTCAGCCCCCGCGAGTTCCGCGAGGTGGAATCTGTCGACTCCGAGATCGTGCTCCTCATCTCCCCGATCCAGTCGGTCGGCCACGACTCGCGCCAGATGACGTACACGATGCGACCGTACGAACGGACGTACTACGCGTACAGCCAGTGGGCGGACACCCCGCCGCGGCTGATCGAGCCGCTGGTCGTCCAGGCGATGGAGGTCAGCGGGCTCTTCGAGGCGGTCATCGACGTCTCCAGCAGTGTCCCGGCGGACTACCGGCTCGAGCTCGATCTGCTGGTATTGCAGCATGAGTTCCACACGGACCCCAGCCAGGGACGCATGGTGGTGCGCGCGCAACTCAACGACCTGGCCGGCAACCGCGTGATCGGCACCCGGGTCTTCCAGGCGAGCTCGCCATCGCCGACCGAAAACCCCTATGGCGGAGCGCTCGCGCTCAATCTCGCGCTCGAGGAGATCCTCGCCGAGCTCGCGCTCTGGGTCTCCGACGCCGTCGCCCCACCGCGGCGGCGCTGATCCAGCGCAACGGCTGCGAGCGTTGGTCCGGCGCGACATCGGCCGACGCGTGACGCTACCCGCGGTTCGGCGCGCCGCCGGTCAGGCCACCCGGGGGTCGGTTCAGATGATCTCCCAGGCGAAGCGCAGCAGGATTTCGTGGGCGAGCCGGACGTCGTCGTAGAGGACCGGCTCCCGCGTGATCTCCAGCACGTAGTCCAGCGAGAGCACCTCGAGGAGCTTGATGCTCACAGTGTTCTCCCAATCCAGCGTCGGGTTTCCGAAGTCGCTGAAATCGGTGAAGAGTTCGAAGTTCGTGGTCAACCGGCCGAATTCGCCGACACGCGCCCGGGCGAGGAGCAGCGCTTCGACGCCTTCATGGTAGAAGTTCTCCACCTCGGCGTAGACCAGGTTCGGAGTCGACGAGCGATCGGTCTCCGCGAAGAGGTCGTGGTGGATGCCCTGGCGAAAGCCGAGCCCGGCGCTCGCCTTCACCTGTCCGCGACCTCCCCGCGCCAGCCACGCGTTGATCCCGGTGCCCTCGAAGAAGAGCGCCTGACCGAACGCTTCCGCCGTTCTGAACGCGCTCCCGGCGCCGATCAGACTGAACTCGGAGGAGCCGTCCTCGAAGTAGCGCGTCAGGCCGACCTGCTCGGTGGTGATCACCGTGGCCGGGAACATCGACGTCTCCACGCCGGCACGCACGTAGGGTCCGACGATCTGCGTGATGTCGTAGGAGTAGAGCAGATCGATGCGGAGCCGATCGTCGCTCTTCTGGATCGGCAGGGCGTCGCCCACCTCGGGGTCGATCCACGTGATGCCCTCTTCGAGCTGGAAGAGCGTGAGGAAGTGGTGCGGCTCGTCTCGAAAGGTCACGCCCCCATCGACGAAGAGCTCCGCCGTGCCGACGACGTCGCGGTCGATGCTCAGGTTGCCGTTCACGCCCAGCACCAGGTTCGGCACGACGCGCTCGTCACCGCTTGCCGTACCGGTCTCGTCGGGCGTCACCACACCCGCGCCGAGGAATTCGCCGCTCCCGCGGTCGATCACGAGTCGATAGCGGACGAAGCCGCCGGACGGGACGTAGACCGTCGCGTAGTTGACCCGGGCGCGATAGCTCGAGCCGGGTTGCACGATTCGGTACAGGTCCGGCGCCAGCACCCAGGTCGGCAGCCGTTCGCCCGCGAGGAGATCGGCGCCATAGCCGACGCCGAAGAGGTCTCGGTCGGCCACGCGGATCACTTCGTACCCGGCCCGGTGGGGGATGCCCCGCTGGTCGACGACCTCGACCCGCAACGCGCCCCAGGTGACGGGCACGACCGTCGTCTCGCGGGCGGTGACCTCGATGTCGCTCACCACCTCGCGGGTATGTCCGCTACCCAGCTCCACCCGATACCGGCCCGGCGCCACGACCACACGGGTCCCCGGGCTGCCGGATCCGACGCGGGTGTGCTCCCGGAACACGACGTACTCGGGCTCGTCGGCGGGGTTTGAGATGTAGGGAACGAAGATCGCCCCCTTGTTCGACGGGATCATCGTCGCGTCTTCGGCGATCTGCGCTGCGGGCGACGGCGCGACCCACCCGTACACCTCGCTATCGTGCAGATCCCCGACCTCGGGCTGCTGCCCGAACACCACGCCGGGCGCTGCGACGAGCACGAGGGCGATGCCGGCGGCGCCAGTCACTTTCCACATCGCGCCAGCAAGCGTGCGCATCGTTCCTCGGTCGTCTCGGTGCGTGGTCTCGTCGCGGTCCCCGGTGTCGGAGCGCCCGGTCGCGCGCGACGCGCCTCGGTGATTGCGAGCGTCCAGGCTAACCGATGGCCCGGGGGTCGTCGAGCGACCGACTCGGGTCCCCAGGTCGGTCGCAAAGTCCGGGCCATCCGCCATCAAGGGCGAGATCCTATCTCGCCCCCGGCTCGCAGAGCCGGTCTACACCCCTGAGGCAACCCAAGACCCTCGACTTTGCGATCCCCCTGCTCGGGTCCCGCGGCAATACCCGCCGAAGCGCCCTGTCGGACCTCGATCCGGCGTGTCCGGCGACCCGACCGGCGATCGCAGGCGGCTCCTCAGCGCGAGCCGTCCGCGATCGCAGCACGCGCCGCGGCGCTGACCATCCGATGAAGTCGCCCGACCTCCGCCTCGTGCTCGGGCTTCATCAGCACCGAGCGCAGAAGCACCGTCTCGTCGGTGTCCCACTCCATGTCGGGCCAGAGCGGATCGAGCAGATCGCGCCCCGCGCGATAGCAGGCCAGGTAGAAGGCGTCGTCTCCCGTGGTCATCCCCTGCTCGTAGACGGCGTCGGCCCACGCGGCCACCTCGGACGACCGCGGCGCCCGCTCGGGGGGCACCGGAGCGAAACAGATGATGTCGGTGTCGGGGCTGACGACGAGCCGGAGGTTGGGATCGGCGTCGATCTCGGTCGCCCATCGCAACGCCGCGCGCCGACTGCCCGCGAGCCGATCCCCGAGGCCCTCGTGCGGGGTCAGCGGGATCGCCTGCAGGGTCGCCCAGAGCGCCGCCGCGGAAGCGCCGGCCCGGGAGCACTCCAACGTGATCTCCCCGGGGTGCAGCGCGGACGACGTGAAGTACGTGTACGGGCTGTCGTGAACGTAGTGCTCCCCAACGGTCGGATCTGCAAAGAGCACGCACCCACAGCCGTAGGGCTGCAGACCGTGCTTGTGCGGATCGACGACGACGCTGTCCGCCCGGGCCAACGCGTCGAACGGTACCGAATCGACGAGCGGCGGAGAACGGCGGGCCAGGAGTGCAAAGAACCCACCGTAGGCACCATCGACGTGTACACGCAGCCCGCGACGGGAGGCGACGTCGAGGATGCGGTCGAGGGGGTCGATCGCTCCGAGGCCGGTCGTGCCGAGCGTCGCAACCACGGTGCCGATGTCGTGCGCGTCGCAGACGCGGTCGAGGGCGTCGACATCGAGTCGCCCGCGCACGTCGGTCGGCACGGGCACCGACTCGACGCCGAGGACATTGCACACCCGGGCGTGGGTGTAGTGGGCTGCGCCGCTGTGCGCGACGGCGCGCCCGCCGGTTCGTTCGCGCGCGACCCAGAGCGCCTCGAGGTTCGCCAGGGTTCCGCTGGTGCTGAGGTGGCCGAGATGCTCTTCGAAGCCGACCATTTCGGCGAGGGCAGTGACGCACTCCCGCTCCATGTGCGCGGTCGCCGGCCCTCCGTCCAGGGCGTGGCCGTTCGGGTTGATCCACATCGCGAGCGCGTACGCGGTCCAGGCGATGGGGTGCGGCGGCTTGAGCATCTGCCCGGCGTAAGCCGGATGGAAGAACGGGTAGTTGTCCCGGAGGCGTTCGGCGAGGCGCCCGATCACCTCGCGCTCGTCGGCGGAGGGCGCGGCGAGCTCGAGCGCGGACCACTGGGACTCCCAGGTGCCGAGCGAGTCGGCGGCCTCGCCGAGCAACTCGAGCCAGGGTTCCCGTTTCATCGGTGTGCCGTCTTCAGCTACGAGGCGCTGCGGCGAGGATGGCCGGGCTCGCCTTGTCGGCGTACTTCTCGAAGTTCTCGTGGAAGAGCCCCGCGAGCTTGCGGGCGGTCGCGTCGAACGCCGCGCCGTCGGCCCAGGTGTTCTTCGGGATCAGAACTTCAGATGGGACACCTTCGCACGAGGTCGGAACGGCGACGCCGAACACGGGGTCCTCGACGCAGGGCACGTCCTTGAGGGTGCCGGAGTTGATGCCGTCGATGATCGCCCGCGTGAACTTGATCTCCATGCGGCTTCCGGTGCCGTACGCACCGCCGGACCAACCGGTGTTCACCAACCACGCGGTCGCGCCATGCTTGCGCATCTTCTCGGCGAGCAACTCGGCGTACACCGTCGGGTGCCAGACGAGGAAGGGGGCGCCGAAGCACGACGAGAAGGTGGCCTCTGGCTCGACGACTCCGACCTCGGTGCCGGCGACCTTGGCGGTGTAGCCCGAGATGAAGTGGTACATCGCCTGCTCGGGCGTCAGCTTGGACACCGGGGGCAGGACACCGAAGGCGTCGCAGGTCAGGAACACGACGTTGCTCGGATGGCCGCCGACGCAGGGGATCTTCGCGTTCTCGATGTACTCGATCGGGTACGACCCACGCGTGTTCTGGGTGATCGACACGTCCGAGTAGTCGACGACGCGCGTGTCGGGGTCGTAGACGACGTTCTCCAAGACGGAGCCGTAGCGGATCGCGTTCCAGATCTCCGGCTCGTCCTCGTGCGAGAGGTCGATCATCTTCGCGTAGCAGCCGCCCTCGATGTTGAAGACGCCGCTCTCGGTCCAGCAGTGTTCGTCGTCACCGATCAACGCGCGGCGCGGGTCGGCCGAGAGCGTGGTCTTGCCGGTTCCCGACAGCCCGAAGAAGAGCGACACGTTGCCGTCGTCGCCTTCGTTCGCCGAGCAGTGCATCGAGAGCACCCGCTGCTTCGGCATCAGGTAATGCATGATCGTGAAGACGCCCTTCTTCATCTCCCCGGCGTACTGCGTGCCGAGGATGACGAGCTCCTTGCGGCTCAGGTCGAGGTCGATGGACGCCTTCGAGCTCATCCCGTCGGTCCGGCTGTTCGCCGGGAACTGACCCGCGTTCAGCACCAGGTAATCCGGCTCGCCGAAGTTGGCGAGCTGCTCTGGCGTGGGCCGGATCAGCATGTTCCGCATGAAGAGCGCGTGGTAGGCCCGCGCGCAGACGATGCGGACCTTGATCTGGTACTCGGGGTCCCAGCCGGCGAAGCCGTCGATCACGTAGAGCTGGTCCCGCGTGTTCAGGTAGTCGACCGCGCGCTCGCGATTGATCAAGAACGACTCGGGCTCGAGCCCTATGTTGATCGGGCCCCACCAGATGTCGTCGTGGTACTCGGGCCGGTCGACGATCCGCTTGTCCTTCGGCGTGCGTCCCGTCTTCTCACCCGACATCGCCACCAACGCGCCCGTCGAAGCGATAGCGGCCCCCTTCTCGTTGCGCAGCGCCTCCTCGTAGAGCCTCGGCGGCACCGGGTTGCGGATGATGTGGTCGACCTTGATTTCGTCCAGCCCCAGCCTGAAGTTATCGGTCATCTCACGCTCCTCGAGTCTGGTGCGTCCCGTTCTGAACGTGCAACTTCGCACGTCTCTACGGGCTGATTGCGATGTCGCGCATGACGCAACGCCTAGCGAAGCCCGTGGGAGATGTCCACAGGACGTGGGCCCGCCCCGGTTCGCGCCTGCCGGCGGTCGACCGGGAGTGATTCTGCGCTGCAAGATGCGTGTCGAAAACCGTCTCCGGCGATCGGCGGCATTCCAGGATCGGCAAACGTGTTCCCCACTGCCCTTCGCGGCCGTGTCGCCAACGGAGAATGCTACTCGTAGGGGTCAGGCGGGTTCGGAACGCGCATGTCTCGGATCTGGTTGGCCGCCGAGTGCCCGAAGAGCGGCTCTCCCCCGTCGACCCGAATCGTGGCGCCGGTGATGAATGCCGCGGCCGGGGTCAACAAGAAGACCACCGCCGCAGCCACCTCCCGCGGGGTCCCGAGGCGGCCCGCCGGGATGTGCTCGACGGCGCCGAAGAAGTACTTCTGATTCTCTGGCGAGTAGTTGTCGACACCGCTCGACAGGATCACGCCCGGCGCGACTGCGTTCACGCGCACGCCGAACTGCGACCACTCGAAGGCCAGGGTCTTGGTCAGGTTGTCTACTCCGGCCCGCGCGGCACCGGTGTGCGCCATCATCGGAAACCCGTTCCACATCTGCGCGATCACGTTGACGATGGCGCCGCCACCGCGGGCGAACATCGAGCGGGTCGCGACGATCTGCGACGCGAAGAACGTTCCGGAGAGGTTGGTCTCCACGACAGCGTCCCAACCGTTCTTCGAGATCATCGCGGCGGGCGAGGGGAACTGACCCCCGCCGTTGTTCACGAGGAGGTCGATCCCACCGAAGCGTTCGTTCGCGAAATCGACGGCGGCCTCGATCGACGACTCCTCGCGGATGTTGCAGGTGTGCAGCTCGACCTCGCCGGTTCCTTCCACCTCGGCGAGCAACCGGTCACGCCCGGCGCGCAGCTTCTCCTCGGATCGGCTGCCTATCAGCACGTTCGCGCCCAGCGCCCGCAGCTCGGCGGCAACGGACCAACCGATGCCGGTGCCCCCGCCAGTGATGAACGCGGTGCGTCCGTCGAACAGGCCCGAGCGGAAGATCGAAGGTTGATTCATGGCGGTCGTCGTACCGGGCAGCTTGAGATTCTCGGCTACATTACTATTGTCCCCGCATCGTCCAGTCGAGGCATCCGCAACCCGGCACCATGTCGTTCAACGTCAGTGCATGCACCCAGGGCATCCGTGTCGAGGTCAAGGCCGAGTACTCGCCCTCGAGGAGCGCGCCCCACAACAGCCACTGGTTCTTCGTCTACACGATTCGAATATCGAACGAAGGCGAAGAGACCGCGCAGCTGATCGACCGCCACTGGGTGATCACCAACGCCCACGGTGAGGTCTCCGAGGTGCGTGGACCCGGCGTCGTCGGTGAGCAACCTCACCTCGCCGCCGGCCAGTCGTTCACCTACACCAGCGCCTGCCCGCTGGACACGGCCTTCGGGACGATGTCCGGCACGTACGGCATGGTACGCGAAGACGGCACCCGATTCGAAGCGGCGGTCCCGACCTTCTCGCTGGCGATGCCCTACGCCATCAACTGAGTCGCGTTCCCGTCGACGCCACGCTACCCGACCCGCCACCGCCGAACGCGGTGTCGAGGAGCACGCGCTGCTCGAGCCGATGAGCCGCGGTCGAACCGGTCGCCGGGCTCGCGCTCTCCGCTCTCGCGATGCACTCCAGGGGTAGCTCGTCGCCGAAGAGTGCCTGCAGCCGCGCCTTGATGAAATACCAGGCGCCCATGTTCCACGGCTCGTCCTGGACCCAGCACAGCGTCGTCCCGGGACAGTAGCGGGACAGGATCTCGGTCAGCAGCTCGGCGTCGAGCGGGTAGAGCTGCTCCAGACGCACGATGTGGACATTGTCTGCGCGGCGCCTGCGGCGCTCGGTCTCCAGGTCGAAGTAGATGCGACCCGAGCAGAGCAGGACACGGTCGACATCGGCCGGGCCGACGATCCCCGTGTCCGGAATGATCGTCAGAAAGCCGCCCTCGGAGAGATCCGCCATCGAGCTCACCGCGAGCTTGTGGCGCAACAGGCTCTTCGGGCTCATCACAACGAGCGGCTTGCGCCAGGGGCTCAGCACCTGCCGGCGGAGCAGGTGGAAAAACTGCGCCGGGGTCGTGCAGTCGCAGACCTGCATGCAGTCTTCGGCGCACAGCGCCAGGAAGCGGCCCAGTCGCGCGTACGAATGCTCGGGTCCCATCCCCTCGAACCCGTGGGGCAAGAGCAGCACCAACCCGGTGAGCCGACCCCACTTGTCTTCGCCGGCGACGATGAACTGATCGATGATCACCTGGGCGCCGTTGGCGAAGTCACCGAACTGCGCTTCCCAGATGACGAGGTCGGCCGGTGCCTCCAGGCTGTAGCCGTACTCGAATCCGAGAACGGCGTTCTCGCTGAGAGGGCTGTCGAACGCCTCGAAACGCCCGGTCCCCGTCGCGCAGGCGTTCATCGGCGCCATCCGCGCGCCGGTCTCCACGTCGACGACGTAGGCATGCCGGTGGCTGAAGGTGCCCCGCCGGGAGTCCTGGCCGCTGAGCCGTACGTGACGCCCCTCGTGGACCAGAGTCGCGTACGCGAGCATCTCCGCCGCCCCCCAGTCGATTCGATCGCCCGCTTCTACCGACGCAAGGCGCTGCCCGTAGATCCGTCTGACCTTGTCGTGGGCGTTGACGTCCTCGGGCACGGAGCAGGCCCGCTGCGCAAGCGACAATAGCGTGTTGACGGGCACGCGCGTGTCGACCTCGAACACCCGGTCGTAGGGGCCGCCGAAGAACTCGTCCCAGACGCTCTCGGAGAGCGACGGCATCTTCAGCTCGGGGTTCTCCCGCGACTCCTCCAATGCCTCGGCCAGCTTCGCCCGCCGCGCGTCCAGCATCGCCGAATCCTGCTCGTCGCTCAGCTCCCCGACCGCCTTCAGGCGTTCCGCAAAGAGGTCGCGGATGCTCTCCTTCCGATCGATGACGTCGTACATCTTCGGCTGCGTGAACCTCGGCTCGTCACCTTCGTTGTGGCCGAACTTCCGGTAGCCGATCAGATCGATGCAGACGTCGCGCCCGAAGAGCTGGCGATACTCGAGCGCCAGTTGGGTCACCCGCAACACGGCGTCGATGTCTTCGGCGTTGACGTGGAACACGGGGATACGGAGAAAGCGAACGATGTCCGACGCGTAGCGCGACGAGCGACCATCGCTCGGCGACGTGGTGAATCCGACCTGGTTGTTCAGCACGACGTGGACCGTGCCGCCGGTGCGGTAGCCCTCGAGCTCGGCCAGGTTGAGCGTCTCGACGACGACCCCCTGGCCGATGAATGCGGCATCACCGTGGACCATCAACGGGAGCACCCGCCTGCCCGCCGGGTCTCCACGGCGGTCCATCTTCGCCCGGACCCGGCCCACGACGACCGGGTCGACGAACTCGAGGTGGCTCGGGTTGAAGCAGAGCGTGATGTGGACCGGGTCACCACTGGCGGTGACGTGATCGTGGGAGTGGCCGAGGTGGTATTTGACGTCGCCGCGACCGACGAGGGATTCGGAGTCCCGATCGTTGAACGCGGAGAAGAGCTCGCGGTGGCTCTTCTCGAGGATGTTGACCAACACGTTGAGGCGGCCGCGGTGCGCCATGCCGATCACGACGTCGGTCGTCCCCTCGTCGCCCGCACGCTCGAGGAGCCGGTCGAGCAGCGGGATCAGCGCCTCCAACCCCTCGAGGCTGAACCGCTTCACCCCGATGTACTGGGTGTGGATGAAGCGCTCCATCTCCTTTGCGTCGGTCAATCGCTCCAACGCCCGGAGACGTTGCTCGGCGGATGCGGGTCGCGCTCGGTCTTCGCCCTCGATGCGGTCGAGCAACCACTCGCGCTCCTCCCGATCCTCGATGTGCATGACCTCGAAGCCGATCGTCCCGCAATAGGCGTCGGTCATCAGCTCGACGATCTCGCGCGGAGTCGCCTGGGGGATTGAAGCGATATCGGTGGGAACCGGCGTGTTGAGCTGCTGCTCGTCGATCCCGAATCGCTCTGCTGACAACTCGGCGGCGAGCGCCGGGTCGCTGAGCCCGAGCGGGTCGACATCGGCGGAGTAGTGGCCGCGCGACCGAAACGCTGCCACGAGCCGGGACAGTCGCCACGTCGCCGCCATGAGCGAATCCGGGCTCGCCTCGATTACCGCATCGACACGATCGGCCGGCGTGTCGGACGACTTTCGGCGCATGGCGCCGGAGCGCGTCAGGTCGGGCGGCGGGGCGACATCGGACGGCGCGGTGGACGGGCCCCCGAGCTCGGCACGCTGATCGGCGGGCAGTGCGTCGAAGAACTCCTGCCATGCGCCGTCGACGGCAGCACGATTGGCGAGATAGCGCCGGTACTGGTCCTCGACGAGGGCCTGGTTGACCCCGAAGACGGTGCTCATCGACGCGCTCGCATGGATGCGACTGGCAGGCCGGACCCCCGACTCCCGGGCGCGGGGCGGCACACGCTACGTGGTCGCATCGCTGCGCGGGATGGTGGGGGGAACGGCACTGGGCCGCACGGGTGACCGGGGGGCGGGCCGGCCGGCATCAGGGCGGGCCGGCAAGGAGCAACAGCGTAGTCGGAGCGATGGACGCGTCAAGCGTGGGCGCGGCCGCGACGGGCACGCGTCCAACTCGGCGACTCGCTTTGGTGGGCGTCCGACGGGTGTGTTGGATTCCTGACCTGGCGCGCGCCGAGCACCCTCATCCCCTTCGCGCCTTTGCGCCTTTGCGCGCTCCCCGAAGGCCCCATGACTTACTCGTAGATGTAGCTCCAGATCGCCAGCGTGCGCCATTCGCGAAGGAAGGGCTCGCGCGCCATCTGGGCGAGGTCTTCGCCGTCGGCGAAGTGGATCGGGCGGTATGCGGCCGGCAGCGGCGACGGCGTGGAGAGGGTTCGCTGCTCGTGGGCGATCTCCTCCTCGTTCTCCCGGGTGTAGAAGAACTGCCAGTCCTTGCGCTGCACTTCGGTCAACGGCTGGCCCCACTCGTGGTTCGCCGCGTGGGGGAATCGCGCGTACCACCGGTCGTCGGCCGGCACGTCGACGAGGCCGGCGGAGAGCACGGCGACGGTCACTGCGACCGTGCACGCTGCGAGCGTACCCCATCGCCGCCACGAGCGCGCTTCCTCGGCGATCCAGAGCCAGGCAGCCGCGACGAACGCGATCAGCGGAAAGAGGTGGAGGGCCATGAACGTCTGCTTCAGCTCCTCCCAGTTCTCCTGGAAGAAGAACATCCCGTAGTAGACGAGGTACCAGTAGCCGAGGGCGACGGCCTCGAGGCGACGCCGGGCCAGGAGCACGACCGCGCCGATCGGGGCGCACGCGGCGAGCACGACACCGAGGCACTTCACCGTGATCAGCGGCCAGAGCATCGCCGTCGGGTAGCCGAAGTGGGGCGTGCGGACGACCTGGTCGTGGAAGGGCCAGTTGAGCAGGCCGTTGAACTCGAACTCGCCGCCGAAGAAGCGGTGCGGGAAGGTCGGCCGGAACCCTTCCAGGTGGGCCACCTGCGAGGGGTGCACCAACATCTCGCCGTACGCGTACTGGTTCCAGAGCAACACCGGGAGGATTCCGACCGCGGCAGCAGCGACGCAGATCGACATGTTGCGGACGAAGGGCACGACCGCAGACCGGCGCAGGCCGCCGCACCGGAACAACATCAACAGCGCCAGCATCGGGCCGAGCAGGATCGCGATGTTGCGGATCCCGCCGGCCAGCCCGAAGACGAGGCCGACGAGCCACCAGTGCGGCTTTCGCTCCGTCATCAGGAAGAAGAGAAAGACGTAGATCGCCAGCCCGAACAGGTTGCCGTTGAGGCGGTCGAGATAGAGCGAGAACGGGTTGAAGACGAGCAGCAGCGCCCCGAGGAGAGACACGCGGAACACCGTCGGCGTGAGCGGATTTACGCTCCCCTCCGGCCCGGCGCGCGGCCCGAGCACGCGGGCGAGCGACAGGAACGAGAAGAGGAAGAGCAGCCCCCAGCAGGCCGCGTAGCCCCATCGGAAC
>CAZFPM010000037.1:27147-33740 GCA_964520965.1 uncultured Myxococcales bacterium | reverse complement strand
TCCAGCGCCGTCACCGGCACGTCGACGTTCTGAGCCAGGATGTGGTTGGCGTAGCAGTGGGTGTGGCTGACCAGCGTGAAGATGTCGTCGCCCTTCGTGAACCGTTGCCCGGTCGCGTCGGTGATCGAGTCGTTCGCCGGCAGCGTCGGGTAGGGGTAGGTCGGCGTCGTCAGCAGGATCCGGTTGTCGAGCATGGTCGTGCCTCCTCAGCTCGCCTTGGCGACGCGGCGGGGTCGGGACCCCTTGCGCGGCTTGCAGGCAGGCTTTGCGTCGTCGTTGGCGGGCTCCTCGGAGACGGCACTCGCCGCGGCCATGTGCTTCGCCAGGAACCGGCCAATGTGCGCGCTGAACTCGGCCGGGCGCTCCTCCTGCCAGAAGTGCCCGCAGAACGGGATGAGCTGGAAGGAGTCGGCGCCAGGGATGTCCTCGAAGAGCTGCCGCCCCCACGAGGGTGACAGGTAGTGGTCGTCTGCGGCCCACAGAACCAGTGACGGCGTCTTCATCTCCCTCAGCGCCGGCACGACCAGCTCCGTGTAGCGCGGGTGGCCGGCGAGGATGAACTGCCTGAAACGCTCGCGCCCGACCTTGCTGCCGAGCAGAGGCCGCAGGTACTCACGCGCGGCCTCTTCGGTGAACGCGTTCGTGTCGTGGACGCCGCGCTTGAACGACGACCAGCGCGACCGCCCCTCGAACCACCCGATCAACGAACGGTTCATGAGCCGGTCGGCGCCGGGCAGCCGCAGCAGGCGCTGGTAGGCGACCACGACCGGCACGGGCCAGTTGTCGTAGCAGACACAGTCGGTCAGCGCGAAGCAGCGGATACGGTGATTCTCGCGAACGGCGAGGATCTGGGCCGCAGCGCCGCCCTGGTCGTGGCAGACCAGCCCGAACGTCTCGTGGCCCATGGCCGTCATGAACTCGCCGAGCATCTCCGCCTGGGCGTCCATGTCGAAACGCCCGGTCGTCGGATCGACCTCGGTGTCTCCGAGTCCCATCAGGTCGGGCGCGTAGCAGCAGAAATCGTTCCGGAGGAACCGAATCACGTGCCGCCAGAGGTAGCTCGAGGTCGGGATCCCGTGGACGAAGAGCACCGGCGGGAGGCTCGGGTCGCCAGCCTGGAGGTAGGCGATGCGGCCCTTTCGGGTGTCGACGAACCGCTTCTCGATCAGTGGGTGGGTCATTGGGTCACCGAAGTGAGGGTCGTGCAGGGGTTCTCGGCGTGGTGCCGGGGTGAATGTGCTACTCGCCGTCGAGGAAGGCCTTGGCGGCGAAGTGGGACCCGGGGTCGAGGCGGCAGATGGTCGTGCGAAGCGACTCGGGGTCCGCTTCGCCGGCGATCCGCGCCGGCCCGCGGCGTTGTGCGTCGAGCAGCAGGTAGGCGGCCGTGATGCGCAGCCGATCGTGGTAGCCGGGGAGGGCGGTCGACCCGTTGGGTGGCTCGTCGTGGCCGTGCGCCGCCGATCCGTTGTGATCCCCGGCGAGACGGGCGACGGCTGCAGCGAGCACCATTCGGCCCCGGCTGTGGTCGGCGAGCCCCTCGGGCAGCGCGGTGATCAGCCACGCCGCCAGCAGCTCGTCTTCGTTCGGATCTCCGTCGTCGCGTTCGACCGCTAGGACCGCGTCGGCCCGCTCGCGCAACGCCGGAGCCGCCCGCATGACTGCAGAGGGGCCCTCGTGACGCGCGCGGAGCAGAGCCGTGATCGCGCCGAGCACACCTGCGTCCGCGGTCGCCGAGACGGTGTCGCCCTCTCCGACGAGGAGCGCCGCCCGCGCGTGGCTCTGGCTCAACGACGCCTCACCGGGGAAGCGCTCGAGCGCCTCGCTCAGCAGGAAGAGCGCCTCGCGGTCGCGGCCGGCGTGGAGCAGAAGGTCGGCCGCGCGCTGCCACCGGTCCCGCCGGTCCGGCGCGTCGCCGAGGGCCTCACGCGCCGTGTCGATCTCGGCGTCGAGCCCGTGCCGGGCGACGAAGGCGTCGGAGGGACGGTAGGCGAGGTCGGCCAGCAAAAGCCCGTTGCGGCCGGCGTGGGCGACGCCGCGATGCAGGTGCGCGTGCAGCGCCGAGCCGAGGACGTTCTGGACGACCGCCACGGCGATCTCGTTGCGCACGAAGAGATTGGGGAGCGTGCGCCCGGCGTCCGCCGGCTCGTCCTGGACCAGCCGGAAGAACTCCGCCTTCTCGAGTGCGAAGCCGATGCGGACGAACGATGCGATGGTGCGGAACGCGTCGAGGGAGATTCCCAACTCCTCGCCGCGCTCGCAGAGCTCGACGATGTTTCGGTCGTACGCGGAGAAGCTGGCTCCGTCTGCATCGAGCGGCACGACGAGGCGCGAGGCGAGATACTCGTCGAAGCGCGCCGGGTCGACCTGGGTCTCGCGCTGGAGCTCGTCGGCCGAGAGCGTGTAGGGGGAGAAGAGCTTGCCTTCGTCGACGAACTCGGTGACCCGCTTGCAGAGGGACTCGGAGAGCGTGAGCGCCTCGATCGGCGCGGGGTCGAACTCGAAGACGTCGAAGAGCTGCCGGATGGTCTCCAACGGCAGGTTGTGGTCCTCGCGGAGGCGCCGGACCTGTCGGAGGAGTCGCACCTGGTGCTCGGTGTAGGCGCCGCGGGTATCCGAGGGCGGGAGAACGCCGACGCGGAGGTAGTGGTGCACGACCTCGCGGGCGATGCCGGTCTCGGCGACCACGCTGGCGATCCGCCTTGGCTTCGATGGGCCGTCGACCTGTGACGACACGTTCATGCTGCCCCGTTGTGAAGTGAGCTACACGGTTATGTGTAGTAGGCTCTGCAATCCTGATTCGACTGTCAACACGAAAACGCGATGCTCGTGATCGCCCCGCCGGAAACACCCGCAAAACCAAGCAGAACGCCCGCCTGATCCAGATCCGGACCCTCTCTACCGTCAGGCGGGGCAGGAATCCGCCTGCGTTACCATCAGGGGGACTGATGAAGACCCGTTGCTCGTCGTGTTGCCTGGCGATCGCACTCGCGATCGTCGTCGGAGCGTGCTCCGAACCATCTGCCTTCATCGTCATCGACCGCCCGGAACTCGCGACCGTCCAGTCGCCGGGCGCCGTCGGCTAGGTGTGTGGACCCACCGCGCCGGACACGGCCTCGGTCGCCAGATTCGTGCTCCTGGACGCCAGTCACGAGCACCTCGAGCCTGGCGACAGCGAACAGCCTCTCACCGTCGACCTCGGGTCCGCGCTCGGCAACCGCGACATCCCGGTTGCCGTCGAAGACGTCGTCGTGCGCGACGGTCTCGGGGTCCTCTTTCCGGTGCCCGATGTCGTCTGTCCCAGTGCTACGATCGGAGCTGCGTGTCCGGACCCGGGTCTCTCGGCGGCCGGCTTCACCTGCCAGCCGCTCGCCGCGGGGGCGGCGCTGTTAGAAGACGCGGCAGACGATGTCGTCTGCGCCCTCGTGGATGTCCCTGTCGACGTCGACCGGACCGTCCCATTGTCGTACGCAGGCCTCGACACCGCCTCGACCGCCGTCATCCTCCTGGTGACCAACGGCGCGAGCGTGCTCGGCATCAACGACGAAGGCGTGCCAGACCGCGCTGAGAGCACCGACCCGTTCGACAAGCGCTGGCGCGCTGCGTACGTCTTCTTCCGGCGGCTCGCGTCGGACACCAATCCGTACGCCGACACGACCACGCTTTGCGTCGCCGGCTTCGATTCCGAGGCGATCGAGTACGCGATCCCTCTTGGCAGCGGTCCGAGCGGTTGCTTCCAACGCGTGGCCGAAGGAACCGATGGATTCGACAGTCTCGACACCGCGATCAACGGCTTCGCCAGGTTCGAGACCGCGTCGCCGCGCGATCCGTGGGGAGCGGTTCTCGACGCCGCCGCCCGCTTCGACCAGTGGCGCCCCAATGCCGTGTCCCGCCACATCGTATTGGTGACCGATGGCGGCGTCGCCGCCGGTGCCGCCGACGTCGCCGACGCACTCGCTCATCGCCGACGCGCCGTCGAACAGGTGGCTGCGGCCGGGGCAGTCTTGCACGTGGCGCAATTCGACAACCCCCCGCTCGGTCGGGAGAAGGAACAGCCGGTCGATGGGCTCGCGGAGTTGGCCTGCAGCTCAGGCGGGCACTTCTTCTACGCCGAGTCCCCATCAGACCTCAGCGGCTTTCTCGACGCTCTCGCACCGACCGTTCCCGCGCACTACCGAAGTACGCTCAGCCTCGACAACCTGGCGGCGCTTCCACTCGGCTCCTTCAAGCTTGCCACCACCCTCGAAGTCAAACTCGAAGACAACACGGCCTTCGTTTCGTTCGGCGCGAGCGAACGCGCCAGCGCTGGCCTCGAGGACCGGCGCATCACGGTCTACAACCGCGGCGACTGCACCGCCGACGGCGCCGAGTGCCTGGTCGGCCGCGCGTGTCCCCAGGATGCCGCGGGCGACCGGAGCTGCGAGCCTGTCGACCCGGACGCCGACCCGGTGCTCGTCGGTGACCCCGACGGTGGGATCATCCGCGCAGAGCGGTAGTCTCCGAGGCCCGGAGCGCCACTCCCCCCGGCGGTAAGTCGACGCCGCGGGGAGCGCTCCGGATCGCCCTCGGTCGTCGGCCCCGGGGGGAGGCGAGGACACACCCTGACCTTGCGGTCAACCTTGCGCCAGATCCGCCCCGCATCTATCCTCGCGCGCCAAGGGCCGAGAGTGCGGCCACGACCGACACGGCCCGGGTGAGTGATGAAGAACCTGCGTGCGATGTGGTGGATTTCGCTGGCCTTCGCACTCCTCCTGGGGGCCTGCGACGTCGAGCCGTCCGCTGACCAACCGGACGACGTCGGCGCCGACATCGGCGAGGACAGCCAGCTCGACGCGGCCGAGGTCGGCGCGGACACGCCGCCCGATGCGCCCGAGGCCGATACGGCTGCGCCAGACGTCGCGCCGGACGTCGCCCCCGACGCCATGCCGGACGCCGCGCCCGACGCCCCCGAAGAGGTCGAGCCCGACGTCGACGAGGGCCCGTGCCCGGGCTCCATCCTCTGTTTCGACGAGATCTCCGGAAACCCCTCCGCCCGCGTCTGCCTCGAAGCCGGCTTCCCCGAAGGCACCGTCTGCGTCCGGCAGGGCGAGGAGATCGCCTGCTGCGTGGCTCCCTTCTTCTGCGAATCCGACGACGATTGCGAGGGCGCCCGAGACGAGCAGGACTTCTGCCCCGACCCGCGCTACCCGTGCGTCTGCGACATCGACTCCGGGGTCTGCGATGTCGGCATCTGCTCTACCGGCTCGGAGTGCGCTGACAGCGAAGTCTGCCTCGACGGCATCTGCGTCGACGATCCCGGAGCTGACGGATTCGTCGCCATGATCCTGAGCGCACCGGGCTTCGTGACGCCGGGCGCCACCACGACGCTCTTCGCGATCGCGGTCGACGTCGAGGACACGTCGCGAACCCACCCGGACCTCCCCATCGTCTGGACGGTCGACGAAGGCGAGGGCGGCACCATCGACCCCGCCGGCGTGCTGACCGGCGCCGCCACCGCCGGTCCGGTCACGGTCCGGGCTCGGGTCGCCGACAACGATGCCGATCCGGGCGACACCGTGACCTACACGAACCTCGGCGACGCCCCGTCGGAGGGGCTGCGCGTGACCCTCTTCGACGACAACACCCGGGCCCCCGTCATGGGCGCGTTGGTCGTCAGCGGCGACGAATCCGCAGAGTCCGACGAGACCGGCACCGCGGTACTCTCCGGCGACCCGCCCTTCGACGTTCACGTATTCGCGGACGGCTACGCATACCTCTCCGCCGTGGGCGCCGAGTCCCGTGCCCTGCTGCTGCCCGTCCCGCCGAACCAACGGGCGCGGGTGACCGAGATCCGCGACGGCTTCGTCTGCGAGGCGAGCGACGAGGACTTCTCGGTCCACCAGGACGAGACCGACTGCGGTGGTCCGGGAGAGGTGTGGTGCCTCTGTTACGAGCACGAGGGCGTCGACGTCGCCCGTGGCCTCCCCTCGTTTGCCGTCGTGCCGCCGCTCGGCGATCTCAGCGTGTCGATCAGCGGCTTCAGCCTCGGGAACGCGCTCCTCGATGTGAACCTCGATCTGATCGTCGGGCCCAACATCGAGCGCATCTTCCCCGAGGGCTCCCCCCTTCCGCTCGACGAACAGGTCGAGATTCCCTCGGGGATCACGATCGACTTCAACAACCCGCCGCTGATCGACAACTTCGTCGCGACGGCCGGCGCCGGACCGCGTTCGGTGTGGTCGATCGGCGGCATCGTTCCGCTGAATACGGTGCTGCTGGACATCCTGCCCAGCTTGAGCGGAGACCTCGACATCGGCGTACTGATCGCGGCGATCCTGCCCTTCTTCGACGACTTCTACTCCGGGGTCACCCCGCCGGTGGACCTGGTCGCCGAGGGCACCTTCCCGGTTCGAGACCCCGAGGTCGTGCTCAACGTGCCGACCCAACGGAAGCTCCACGTGACCGTGCCCGCGCTCCCGGAGTTGCCGGTCGGCTGGACCGACACCGCCATCGTCCTCGGCGGTGCCTACGTGCCCGGCCAGGGATTCGTTCCGCTCGGGATCACCGGCGGTGCCGACGACCCCGACCGGGCGAGCGCCGACGGCCGTGTCGACGGC
>CAZFPM010000037.1:10695-27137 GCA_964520965.1 uncultured Myxococcales bacterium | reverse complement strand
GGCGACACGGGCACACCCGAGATCGAGCCACTCCGAATCTCGATGGCGCCGGTGCACGGCGGCATCCACGGGCCGGACGTTCGTTACATGTTCGCCTCGGTCGCGCTGCAGATCGGCGGCGCTCCCGGGGCGCCCCGGGAGGCGGCGAGCGGCATCATTACCCGGCTGGAACCCGGCGCCGCACTCTCCGGGACGATCGAGACAGGCCGCGACGCGTTCCCTCCGCTCGCATTGGACAGCGCGTGGGGCGGCGCCGACGGTGACCGTGTCTTCACCATCGACAGCGTCGGTGAGTTCGACTTCTACCGCATCGTCTTCCGGAACCGGCGCGGCCACATGTGGGTGGTCTACGCCCCGGCCGGGACGACCGCGGTCACGATGCCGGCCCCGACCGACGACATCGCCTTCGAGGATCGTACGTCGCGTGGACGCGTGAACATCGTCGGCGTGCGGCTCGACGCCGACGCCGGCCTGGATTATCAGTCGCTCGTCTCGGCGAACGCTGCCACGTTCTCCGAGATGTTCCCGGCCATCGCCGCTTTCAGCACCGTCGGCCTCTGATCCGGATATCGGGGGCTACGCGTCCTCGACCCTGGAATCCGATGACCCTCGAATTCGACTTCACCAACCTCACAGACGCCGTGCTCGGTGAGGGACGTGGTCTCGTCGCCACCGGTTCGTCCGATCGCAATGCGTCGGCCCTCGCAGCGCTGCGCTCGCTCGCCGCGCGCTCGCCGGCCAGCTTCCTCCGGATGCCGGAGCTCGATCTCGGACCGATCCTCGCGCGCGCCGCGGCCGACCGCGGGCGGTTCGACGACCTGGTCGTGCTCGGAATTGGCGGGTCGGCGCTGGGGGCCAAAGCTGTCGATAGGGCGTTGGTACGTGCCCTGAGCGGACGCCGACGCGATGGCCGGACTCGCGACGGGCTGCGCCTGCACTTCGTCGAGAACGTCGACCCGACCGACATCATCGACCTGCTCGACGCCCTCGATCTCGACCGGACGGCCTTCAACGTCATCTCGAAGAGCGGCGGCACGGTCGAGACGATGACCGCCTTTTTCATCGCCCGCGATCGGCTCCGCGCCCGGTTCGGCGACGACGGATACCGGGAGCGGGTCGTGGTCACCACGGACCCCGAGCGCGGCAGCCTGCGGCCGTTGGCAGCCGCCGAGGGGCTCCCCGTCTTCGACGTGCCGCCCGGCGTCGGCGGTCGCTTCTCGGTCTTCACACCGGTCGGGCTCTACCCCCTGGCCGCAGCCGGGCACGACGTCGCGGCGTTTCTCGCTGGCGCCGGTGTGGCCCGCGACGCGTCGCTCGGCCGCAGCATCGACGACAACCCGGCGCTCGCCTTCGCCGCCGCGCACGTGGCCCTCTACGAGCAGGGGGTCCACGATCTCGTCCTGATGCCGTACGCCACCGCGCTGAAGCACGTCGCCGAGTGGTTCGTTCAGCTCTGGGCGGAGAGCCTCGGCAAGGTGCGGCCCGACGGGAGTCGCGTCGGCCCGACGCCGATCGTCGCCGTCGGCGCCACCGACCAGCACGCGCAGCTGCAGCTCTTCATGGAGGGTACGCCCAACAAGAGCGTGGTTTTCGTCGATCCCGGCGCTGACCCGCACGATCTCGTCGTGCCCGCCGCGCCGGACAGCTGCGCCGGTCTGGCGCATCTCGTCGGTCGCACCGTCGGCGAGATTCGCGCCGCGGAGCTCGCGGGGGTCCGCGCCGCGCTGACCGAGGTCGGGCGTCCGACCGCGACATTCCGCCTCGACGGGGTGAACGCGCGCAGCGTCGGCGCGTTGATGATGACGCTCTGCGGCGCGACGGCACTCGCCGGCACCATGTTGGGCGTCGATCCCTTCGACCAGCCCGGCGTCGAGTTGGCGAAGAAGTTCGCCCACGGGGTGCTCGGCCGGTCGGCCGAGGCCGACTACGCCGCTCGACTCGAGGCCCAACTCGGCGATGTCGAGCCCAGGGCGGCCTTCGTCAGGTAGCTGGGTCTGGGGGGGGGGCGACGAGCCGGACGCTCCCGGACGCGCCTGTGGACGCGATCAGGGAATCCGATGGAACTTGATCAGATTCGCTGGCCTCGCACCCTCGACGGGCACCCCCATCACGATGATCACCTCGTCTCCGGTGCGCGCCAACCCGCCGTCGCACAACGACCGTTCGACGATGCGGAATAGCTCGTCGGTGTTCTCTCCGACCTCGGTGAGCACCGGCACGATGCCGCCGTAGAGCGCCATGCGCGCGCACACCTCGGGGCGGGGCGTCAACGCGACGACCCGTTGCGCGGGGTTGTATGCCTTGATCAGACGCGGTGTCCGTCCCGACATCGTGAAGCAGGCGATCGCCACCGCCCCCAACTCCTTGGCGGCGGTCGTCGCGGCACGGGCGACCGCCCGCGAAGACGTCGGCACGAGCGCCCCCAACGGCGTCTCTCGATGCGCAGGCCGAAACTGGCTCCGCTCCGCCTCGACGACGATGCGGGCCATCATCCGAACGGTCTCGACGGGGTAGTCGCCCGCCGCGGTCTCGCCACTGAGCATCACCGCGTCGGTGCCGTCGAAGATCGCGTTCGCGACGTCCGATGCCTCGGCCCGGGTCGGCCGGGCGTTCGTCGTCATCGACTCCAACATCTGGGTCGCCGTGATCGAGACCTTGGCCAGCGACTCGGCGAGCTCGATCGCCTGTTTCTGGATGATCGGGACCCGTTCGGGGGGCAGCTCGACGCCGAGATCGCCGCGGGCGATCATGATGCCGTCGGCGGCGCTGACGATCTCCTCGAGCGACCGCACGGCCTGCGGCTTCTCGATCTTTGCGATGACGTGGGGCGCACAGGGAGCGTCGCCGAAGCAGGCGCGGACCTGGTGGATGTCCAGGGCACTCCGCACGAACGACAATGCGACGTAGTCGACACCCAACTCCAGCCCGAGCGCGAGGTCTGCCCGGTCTTTCGCGGTCAACGAGGGCAGGGTGATCGCGGTGTTCGGCAGGTTGACGCCTTTCTTCGTCTTCAAGACTCCGCCGGTCTCGACGACGGTGTCCACCCAACCCGGCCCGACGGACGAGACTCGCAGTCCGATCATCCCGTCGTCGACCAGGATCGTCTCGCCGATCTGCACGTCGCGGTGCAGGGGCGCGTAGCTGATGCTCGCGCCGGTCGCGTCACCGATCCGGGGTTCTGCGGTCAGCCGGAAGGTCGCGCCCGCCTCGAGCGTGACGCCGCCATCGGCGATCTCTCCCACCCGCAGCTTCGGCCCCTGCAGGTCCTGCAGCACCGCGACGGGAATCCCGGCGGCAGTCGACTCCTCGCGGACGATCTCGTACACCCGTCGGTGGTCGGCGTGAGTGCCGTGGCTGAAGTTCAGCCGCGCGACGCTCATCCCTGCGTCGATCAGGGCGCGAATGGTGGCCCGGTCGCTCGACGCGGGGCCCAACGTACAGACGATCTTGGCGCGTGGCATGTCTCGCGACTCGGCGTGGGTGTCGGAAGGCGTCTAACGGCGTGCGAAGTAACAGGCCGCGACGCTCCCCATGCCGTAGCGTCGCAGCGGCGGGGTAGGAGCGATGTTCAGCGGCTCGCTCTCGATGCGGGGGCAGTCTACGTTGTTGCCGTCCGCCAGGCAGACATACTCGAACTCACCGTCCGGGTCTTCGACGCACGACGCGTGGCTGGGGCATCCGCCCGACGCCCCACACTCGCTCGTGCAGTAGCGGACGTCGGCCAGGGAGCCAGCGCCCGCGCGGCACACGCCGCCGAGGCAGTCGCGATCGCTCGTGCAGCTGGCCCCGATCGTATTCAGCCCGCGCAACCAACACGCCATCTCCCACTCGACCGGGCTTCCGGGGCCGCGGCGCGACGGTAGCTCGACGCATCGCAGTCCGGCCGCTTCATCACCGCAGATCCGACCGAGCACCGAGCAATCTTCTCGCGTGACGCACATGTCCACGCCGTTGAGCATGCCGGACAGCGCGAAATCAGCGCAGACCTCGGTCTCCGTGTTGCACCGGTTCGTCGCGCAGCTCGGGGTCGTGCAGTAGCCGCGAGGGAACGTCGTCTCGCAGATGCCGTCCGTATCCCCGAGCGCCAGCCATTGCTCGCCGCACACGCAGCTGTGCCCGTTGCAGCCGTCGACCGGATCGATGTTCACCTCGCACGTCGTGCCCGTGACACCACCGGGGCTGCCGCAGCTACCCTCGAAGCATCGCCGGCCGCCCGGGCAATCGGCGACGGTGTCGATGGTGCCGTCCGGGCCACACACCTGCGACGTGTTCCAGTCGAGGCACGTGCGTTCGCCGGGCTCGCAGTCGGCGATCAAGGGGCACTCGTCACCCTCGCACGCGCGGCAGCGCCCCGCGCCATCGATGAACTCGCACACCTCCATCTCGTCGCACGGCTCGGTGCGCAGGATCTCCCCGCACCGGCTACAGAAGGTGACCGCGTTGGTCTCCCGGTCGCAGAAGATCGCGCTCGGCTCGCACTCGTCACCGCGAACCTCACAATCGAAGGGGAGCTCCGTGTCTCGCCCCGGGTCCGGTGTGGCGTCCACGGGAGCGGTGTCTTCCGGCGGCGCGGTGTCCGGTGGCGTCGTGTCCTCCGGCGGCGTCGTGTCTTCCGGCGGCGTCGTGTCCGCAGGTGCGGCGTCGGTGCCGTCACCCACGTCTTGCGCAGCGTCGCTCCGTTGGTCCGGGTTCTCCGTCGGATCCGCGGTCGCGCAGCTGACGAGCAAAACGGCGAGGAGGATCGTGATCGGTGCGAATCGGCGCATCGGGTATCTCTCTCGAGGAACGACGACGCGGAACTATAGCCAATCCCCGCCGCGGATTCGAGCCGCGCGGCCGAATGCGACGCCGCAGCGGGCGCCGCGCGGATGCTCGACCGTTGTCTTCGGCCGCGTCTTCGCGCCGCAAACGCGGTCGGTGTCGACCGAAAGCAGCCTGAAATGCGGAGATTCGGTGGCCGTCTACCGCCCCCGACTCGTCAGTGCCGCGGCACCGGGCCGATGCCCGGGTGGGCGCCGGCGCGGAACGCCACGAACACCGTCGGTTCGCTGTTCGCGATGCCACGACCACCGACCGCGGCGAGCCCCACGGATTCCGACGGTGACTCCCACTCGACCCCCCCGAAGCCGCCCATGCGGGCTTCGGGGATGCGAGCCACCGCGATCTCGGCGCTCAGGCTCACCTGACCGAACTCCTGCCGCCAGGTCGTCACCAGGGTCGTCCCCTCGACGAGCCGATGGCTCGTGTCGCGGAGGGGCGCGGGCGCGGGGCGCACCGCGTCGGCCCCGTCCGTGTCGGTCCAGACCAGTCGCAGATCCCAACCGGTCTGGTCGGTCGCGACGTGCACCCCGCCCACGGCCTCTGTCGGCCCTTCGCCCCATGCGCCGCTCGACAGGCCGAGCTCGACGCGGGCTGGTGTGCGGCCCGTGGTGAGTCGCAGGGTCGAAGTCGACGACTCGGTTTCGCGCGCGAAGCCGGCGAGCCATGACGCGCGGACCGGGATTCGCCCCCGGCTGTAGATTGAAGGCCCCGTCGCGATCCGCCACGAGTCGGCAACCGGGGCCCAGAGCCTGGCGTCTCGCGGGGCGATGTCTCCGGTGTCTGTTCCCGCGGTTGCGAACGCGGTTGCTTCGAGGGCGGCACGGCTACCTTCGAACAGCGTCGCGTCGACCGTCGCATCGGCGGAGGTGGCCAGGAAGCCTGTCGAGCCGACGAGGGCTCCCCGCGCGAGCAGGCTCTCCGGCTCACCCTCCTCGGCCTCGTCACGGTCCCGCAGCGTCGTGCTGCCGGTGCGCAACTCGGCGCCGACCGTCAGCGCGAGTCGGGCGCTGGCCGTGGTCACGTCGGTTCTCGCCCGTGCGGCGACCCCGGAGACGATCAGACTGTCGAGTGCGTGGTGTCCGCCGGCGACGTGCAACGTCGGCCTGGCCGGTCCGAACCGCTCGGTGACGAAGAGGTCCCCGTCGACGGCGTCCAGGCGCCGCGGCGCCACGAAGGCGGGGCGCTCACGGTCGTAGCGCAGGCCCGCCCGCACCCCGCCGGCCGCGATCGAAGCACCGAGGGTCAACCGGTCGGTCGCCGCGATCGAGCCCGGGGTGTCCAGCGCGAACGCGGGCCGGCCGGCGGCCCACGCGTAATCGGCGTCGAATGACAACAACCCGTCGCCGTTGGCGAATCCCAGGCGTTCCGCCGCGCGTACGAGGCCGCTGTGCGTCCCATCGAACCAGGCGACGTCCGCTCGAGAGCGCTCGCCGGTAGCGTCCAGGAGGGCGAGCGTCGCTACCGCCGCATCGGGTCCGCCGCCCGCGCCGAGCCCGACGGCTCGCCGCCCCGCGGGGAACAGGGTCGAGGTTCGCGCCTCCCAGCCGGTGGCGCTCCGGTGACCGACCGCTGCTCCCGCCCAACCGGGCCGGTTGTCGGCGACCCACGGCTCGAGCGGCTCGACGTGTCCGTCGGCGAACACCAGGTTCGAGGCGGCGAGATCGACTCGGACCAGGGTCTCGGCATCGGAGGCGGTGGGTCCGACGAGCACGACCTCGGTATCGGACAGTCGGGCAGACGGCGCGACGAAGACGCGCTCCCCGACGATGACTGTGACCTCCTCGACGAGGACATCGGGGCAGGCGAGCCGTCCGCCGACGAACCCGACGGAGACGGCGTCGTGCGCGTACTCCCCGTTGGTGATCGTGCCATCGTCAGCCCACGTCTCGGCGCGGAGACCCGGGAGCGTGCACGCAGCCTCCTCCGTCTCGGCCGCGGGATCCGCGGCCTGTGCCGCCGCCAGCGTCGTGCCGCACAGCAACGAAATCATAGCCAGCGCCGCGACCGCACGAGTCCGTGCGGGTGTGACGTCGGCAGGGCTTCGTCGCGAGGACGCCAACGTCCTCAGGTCAGTTGGCGAAATCGACGTAGATGTACTCGCCCTCGCTCTCGATCGCGTAGCCGGCTGCACGCGTCAGCGCGATCGTCACCTCGGTGACGCTGTCTCCGACGCGGGCGGCGTCGATCCAGTTCACGGCGCGCCCGAAGAACGACGCGTCGACGTTGCGCCGGAAGTTCGAGAACTCGATTCGCGTGTCACGCAGGCGGATGACGACGGTGAGCCCGTCGGGCGACTCCCAGACCTGGTACTGGGCCGGCCGCCCGGTCTGGATGAACACCCGCGTGACGTCGTCGAAGGGCTGGAATCCGATCCAGGTGAGCGTGTTCGGGCGTCCGGCGCGCTGTCCGCGGGCCTGAGACCGGGCGATGTGGGGCAAGCTGTTTTGATGGCCCGGGATCACGCCGAAGTAGATCTCCTCGCCGGGCACCCACACGGGGCCGTCGTGTCCGGACGTGGACAGCCCGAGAATCACGTTATTCGTGAACGGTTGTTCGTCGCCGAGGGTCGGCGCGCCACCGGCGCCTTCCAAGGCCGGAGCGCCACCGTCGGCTGCAGGCGGCCCGGCGGAGAGGAACTGCTGGCTGTCGCCGGGGCTGTGGACCCGGATGGGCACGGTCACGCCCGGAGCAGGGCTGCCAGCCGCTTGGATCGAGGGATCGGATTGGGCGGAGGCGACCGTCGTGGTGCCGACGATGGCCCAGCTGAGGACGAGGGCGCCGAGGATCGCGCGAGTCATTTCGTCACCAAGCACGGGAGGATGGCCGAACGAGTGCATCGTAGAATAGGCGAGCCGCCCCGGGGGGGGCAAGTTCGCCGCCTTCGGCGCAGCGCGCGAAACCGGCGACGCCCGTTGATCCGCGGGGCTCCGTCGCTATACTCCGCCCCTTCCACGACCCGCGCCCCCGCCGAGCGATGAAGATTCGGGAGAGCCTGACGTTCGACGACGTCCTCCTCGTGCCGCGACAGAGCGACTTCCTTCCGGCGGAGGCCAACCTCGAGACCCGGGTGTCGCGCAACCTCCGATTGCGCATCCCCCTCGTGTCCGCGGCGATGGACACCGTCACCGAGGCAGAGACGGCCATCTGCATGGCCCGTCACGGTGGGCTCGGCGTCGTGCACAAGAACATGAGCCCGGCCGAACAGGCCGCCGAGGTCCGCAAGGTCAAGAAGTCCGAGTCCGGGGTCGTGTCTGACCCGATCACCGTCGGCGCCGGGCAGGCGCTCGGCGAAGTCGTCGCGCTCATGACCGAGCACAAGATCAGTGGCGTCCCCGTCATCGACGGCCGACGTCCCGTCGGCATCGTCACCAACCGCGACCTGCGGTTCCAGACCGACCTCACCGCTCCTGTCGCCGACGTCATGACCCGCGACCTGGTGACCGCGCCGGTGGGCATCTCGATGGCCGACGCGAAGGCGCTCCTCGGTCGTCACCGCATCGAGAAGCTCCTGCTCGTCGACGAGGCCGGGGATCTCGCCGGGCTGATCACCGTCAAGGACATCGAGAAACGTCAAAACTTCCCGAGCGCTACGATTGATGACTTCAAGCGACTCGTCGTCGCTGCTGCCGTCGGTGTCGGGGCCGACCGAGACGACCGGGTCGGCGCACTCGTCGACGCGGGAGTCGACCTCCTCGTCGTCGACACGGCCCACGGACATTCGTCCCGGGTCATCGAGACCGTCGCCTGGGTCAAATCGAAATACGACATCGAGGTCGTCGCCGGAAACGTGGCCACCGGTGATGCGACCCGCGCCCTCATCGACGCCGGCGCCGACGGCGTCAAGGTCGGCATCGGCCCGGGCTCGATCTGCACCACCCGCATCGTCGCCGGCGTCGGCGTGCCCCAGATCACCGCGATCGCCGATTGCGTCGAGGTCGCCGAGAAACACGGCGTTCCGATCATCGCCGACGGTGGGGTCAAGTACAGCGGGGACATCGTCAAGGCGATCGCTGTCGGCGCCAGCGCCGTCATGATCGGGAGCCTCTTCGCCGGCACCGCCGAGAGCCCCGGCGATGTCGTGCTCTACCAGGGGCGATCCTACAAGACCTACCGCGGAATGGGGTCCATCGGCGCGATGAGCGCCGGCTCCGGAGATCGCTACGGGCAAGATGGGGTCGAGAGCCGAAAACTCGTCCCCGAGGGCATCGAGGGAATGGTCGCCTATCGAGGGCCCCTCGCGGACAACATCTATCAGCTCCTCGGTGGCCTTCGCTCCGGCATGGGCTATTGCGGGACCCGCACGATCGACGGCCTCCGCACGGCGGCCGAGTTCGTCCGCATCACCGGTGCCGGCCTGCGCGAGAGCCACGTCCACGACGTGTTCGTGACCAAGGAGGCGCCCAACTACAAGTCGGTCGCCAGCTTCGAGCGGCTCAGTTGAATCGCGGCCCCACCGCCCACACGACCGGATTGCCATGACCGCCGAGCGCCTCCTCCGTGGGGTCCTGATCCTGGACTACGGCAGCCAGTACACGCTCTTGATCGCGCGAAGGATCCGCGAGAGCGGAGTCTACTGCGAGATCTGGCCCTGCAACGACCCACGGGTGGCCGACGCGATCGCGGCCCACGTATCGCCCGCGCAGGCCATGATCCTGTCCGGCGGCCCCTCGTCGGTGCACATCGAGGGAGCCCCGGATTTGCACGGCGGTCTGCTCGAGCTCGGCGTACCGCTCCTCGGCATCTGCTACGGCATGCAGCTGATCGGGGACGCATTCGGGGCGCCCGTGACCGCCGGCCACGTCGGCGAATACGGTCGCACCCGCATCGAGGTCGATCGCTCCGAGGGCATCTTCTCCGGGTTTGCGCCCGGGGCGGACCTCAGCGTCTGGATGTCGCACGGCGATGTCGTCTCCGAGCCCCCCCCCGGCTTCCGCACGTTGGCGACCTCCGAAAACGGCGTCCTCGCGGCCATGATGCACGCCGAGCGACCGATCCTGGGCGTGCAGTTTCACCCGGAGGTGCATCACACCCAGAAGGGCGTGAAGATCCTGGAGAACTTCGTGTTCGGCGTCTCGGGCTGCGTCGCTGACTGGAACATGGGCGACTTCGTCGAAGACGCCTGCGAAGCGATTCGGCAGAAGGTCGGCACGGACCAGGTGATCTGTGGACTCAGCGGCGGGGTGGACAGCTCTGTCGTCGCGGCCTTGCTGGCTCGGGCGATCGGCCAACAGGTGACGTGCATCTTCGTCGACACCGGCCTCCTTCGCCTGAACGAGCGCGAGCTCGTCGAGACGACGTTCCGGGACCACTACGACGTCGAGCTCCGCGTCGTCGATGCCCGGCGACGGTTCGTCGATGCCCTCGCTGGCGTCGAGGAGCCGGAGCAGAAGCGCAAGATCATCGGCGAGACCTTCATCCGTGTGTTCGAGGAGGCCTCCGCCGACGTTCCCGACGCCCACTGGCTCGCCCAGGGGACGCTCTATCCGGACGTGATCGAGAGCGTCTCCATCCGCGGGCCCTCGGCCACGATCAAGTCGCACCACAACGTCGGCGGGCTCCCCGAGGACATGAAATTCGGCCTCGTCGAGCCCCTCCGAGAGCTCTTCAAGGACGAGGTCCGCGAGCTCGGCCGAAAGCTCGGTCTCACGGACGACCTGGTCGGAAGGCACCCCTTCCCGGGACCCGGCCTGGCGGTCCGCATCATCGGCGCCGTAGACGACGAACGGCTCGACACGCTCCGCCAAGCGGACGACATCTACATCCGAGCTCTTCACGACGAGGGATTCTACGACGATGTCTGGCAGGCGTTCGCCGTGCTGATCCCGGTCAAGACGGTCGGCGTGATGGGCGATGCGCGGACCTACGAGTGGTTGTGCGCGCTTCGGGCGGTGTCGTCGACCGACGGCATGACCGCCGATCGGAGCGATCTGCCCATGGACTTCCTCGGGCGGGTCAGCGACCGCATCATCAACGCGGTCAAGAAGATCAACCGGGTCTGCTACGACATCTCCTCGAAGCCCCCCGCCACGATCGAATGGGAGTAGGGGCGACGCAGATGTCGCCCCCACGCGGCGCAGGCGCATGGCCTGCCCCGTGGGACGCCCGCACCCCGTGCCGCCCGACCATTGCGTCACCCCTGCGCGGCCTGGCTCCCGGGGAAACCGATCGCACATTTTCGGGGAACCGTCCGGCTGGCGCCCGCCCGCAGGATTGAATAGCATGAACAATCGGACGGAATAGATGGCGCCGTCGCACGTATCACTTCAGCGCGTGCGAAAAAGCGCTCGCGTCCGCTCCCTTCAAGGGTCGAGCGGACCCACCCACGCAGCAGGAGGTCCCATGCGACTGCTCGTCATCATCGCCACCGCGGTCATCGCGGTACCGACCCTCGCCTCCGCCCAGGACAACGGATGGCTGCACCTGCGCAGCTACTCCGAGATGGAATCCCGGGACGGTGCGCGTTCCGCCGAACTCTATGTCTACGACGCCGAGGGTGCCGTCGTGCACTCAGGGGAGGGCGCCGGCCAGTTTGCCGCCGGCACCTACGCCGAAGTGCCCGAAGGGTGGTACTTCGTCGAGGTCGGCCGATTCCGCGCCCCTCACAACGTCCGGAAGCTCTACGTCGTCGCTGGCGAGGTCACCGTCGTGCCCTCCGGCTGGGTGAGCGTCCGGACCGATCCCCTCGAGGATCAGCCCCGGCTCGGCTGCAACCAGTGGAACGCCGAACTGAACGCCTTCGCCATTGACGCCGAAGGACACAATCACCTCGTCAACACGAACCGCGGGTCGGGCGTGCAGACCTATGGGGCACTCCAACTCCCCGTCGGCGACCACGTCGTCTACTTCAACGAGCTCCCGGCGGTCGTCACCGTGACGGAGGACACCGAGGTCTCCATCCCTACCGGGTACCAGGACCCGGTCTATGGGCAACGTCCGCAGCTGGCTACCGGGCCCGAAGGCGCCGCCAACAACATCCGGGTGCCGCTATGCGAAGACGGCTCACTCCAGGTGCCGGCCGGCGGCTACCACGCCTCGTCGATCGTCGAGATCGCGACCTATCCGTACGAACGGCGCCAGTGGAACCAGGTGACCGTCGCGCCGTTCGAGGCCCGATCCGATCAGAGGGTTCGCGGCGCGCGGCTCGAGCACGACCGTTACGAGGGCGATGGGAGCGCGCCGGATCTGCTCACGGAGGAGGAACGCGCCCGACTGCTCGTCAGCGACGACGACGATGGTGGGTCGACCGGCGTCCAACTTCCCGGGTTCGGCCGCTGATGTGAAGGAGCCGTGGTTCGCGAACGGCCTGCGTTTCGAGTGCACGCGCTGCGGAGACTGCTGCAGACGCCCCGGCGATGTGCGCTTCGAGCGCCATGAGGCCGACCGCGTTGCAGCACACCTGCTCGGCGCGGGAGCGACCGCCGTCGCACTGGCGGGAGAACTCTGGCTCGAAGACTTCGACGGGACCTTCCGCATCGTGGTCGAGGCCGCCGAGGCTTGTCCGTTTCTCGGAGAGCAGGGCTGCACGATCCATGGCCTGAAGCCGCGCCAGTGTGCGACCTACCCGTTCTGGGACGAGATCCTCGCATCCCCGCGCGCGTGGACGGCCGAAAGCCGGGACTGCGAGGGCATGGGACGGGGGCCCGCGTACGACGCGGCGGCGGTCCTCGCGGCGCGCGCCGGCAAGCGCACGTCGTAGCTGGACGCGCGCGACCTCGTGTGCGATGAAGCGCCGACCAGAGGGCGCCACGGAGGTACGTGTGAAGAACATCGACAGGCTACGACTCCTCGACGACGAGGCCGAGCTCGGCGGCGGAAAGGCACGCATCGAACGACAGCACTCGGCGGGGAAGCGCACCGCGCGCGAACGCGTCGAACTGCTGCTCGACCCCGGCAGCTTCGTCGAACTCGACCGGCTGAAGACACACCGGTGCGACGACTTCGGCATGAGCGAGAAGCGAATCCCCGGCGACGGCGTCGTGACCGGCTACGGCCGGGTCGACGGTCGGGTCGTGTACGTGTTCGCCCAGGACTTCACGGTCTTCGGCGGATCGCTGTCCGGCGCGTTTGCCGAGAAGGTCTGCAAGGTCATGGACCTCGCCACCAAGACCGGGGCCCCCGTGATCGGTCTCAACGACTCGGGCGGCGCGCGCATTCAGGAGGGGGTGGTCAGCCTCGCCGGCTACGCCGACATCTTCCTCCGCAATGTGATGACCTCCGGTGTCATCCCCCAGATCAGCGCGATCATGGGGCCATGCGCCGGTGGAGCCGTGTATTCCCCGGCCATCACCGATTTCGTCTTCATGGTCGAGAAGACGAGCTACATGTTCATCACCGGCCCCGACGTCATCAAGACCGTCACCAGCGAAGAGGTGACGAAGGACGACCTCGGCGGCGCGCGCGTCCACCACGAGGTATCCGGCGTCTCGCACTTCAGCGACGAGACCGAGGAAGCCTGCATCGCCCGAATCCGACAGCTCCTCTCGTTCATCCCCTCCAACAACCTCGAGTCGCCGCCGCTCGTGCCGACCGACGACCCGGCCGACCGTGAGGACCCGGCCCTCGACACCCTCGTGCCAGAGGACCCGGCGAAGCCGTACGAGATGCGGGACCTGATCCGCGGCATCGCCGACGATGGCATCTTCATGGAGGTCCAGGAACACTACGCCCGCAACATCGTCTGCGGGTTCGGGCGCTTCGGAGGACGGTCCGCCGGCCTGGTCGCCAACAACCCGATTCACCTCGCCGGTTGCCTGGACATCGACGCCAGCGTGAAGGCCGCTCGCTTCGTCCGGTTCTGCGACGCCTTCAACATCCCGCTCGTCACGCTGGTCGACGTCCCGGGCTTCCTCCCCGGCGTGCAGCAGGAGTACGGCGGCATCATCAAGCACGGCGCCAAGCTGCTCTACGCGTTCGCCGAAGCGACGGTGCCCAAGGTCACGCTGATCACGCGCAAGGCCTACGGCGGCGCCTACGACGTCATGTCGTCCAAACACATCCGCGCCGACCTGAACTTCTCGTACCCGACCGGTGAGATCGCGGTCATGGGGCCCCAGGGCGCGGTCAACATCGTCTACCGACGCGAGCTCGCCGAGGCCAGCGACCCCGAGATCGCCCGGGCGGAATACACCGAGCGTTATCGTGAGCTCTTCGCGAACCCGTTCAAGGCCGCCGAGCTCGGCTACGTCGACGCGATCATCCAGCCGCGCCACACCCGCCGCCTGATCTGCGACGCGCTGGCCACGTTGGAGAACAAGCGCGACGAGAACCCGCCCAAGAAGCACGGGAACATCCCGCTCTGACGAGGCGAGGCGAAGGGGCGGTTCCCGGCCGATGTCCGGGGGCGTGCTCGGAGTGGTCAGGGACGGAATCGAACCGCCGACACGGGGATTTTCAATCCCCTGCTCTACCAACTGAGCTACCTGACCGTCGGAAGGGACCGGCGTTCTAAACCGGCTCCGAGAACCGTGTCAAGCGAATCGTCGGGGTGTCCGGGAGCCGTCCGACGACGCATTGTCGGACGGTCACTCAGTCGTCGCTGATCCCGAAGTCTTCCCGGGCTGGGAAGCGGGCATCTGACCCGGCGACGCCGCCGGGCCCCTCGCTCTGCACGTGAACGAATGTCATCGCATCGGCGTTGGCCCGGGCGGTGGCGTCGTCGTCGAAGCGGACAGCGACCGCCTCGACACGCCGTCCATTCCATTCCCCGGCGCGGGCAACCCGGCCGATCGCCTTCGCCGTCTCGGCCGGGAGTAGCTTCCCGCCCCGCAGGCCGGTCCGGTACGTGAGCCGGCGGGTGCGAGAGTCGTAATCGAATCGATCGTCGTCCATCATGGGGACCTCGTTGCGCGGGGCGGGTGGCTCGGGCAAAGTTGCTCACCTCGCCGGTGGAAGCAAGCGGGCCGGGAGACCGAGGAGGTATCGTGCATCGGGTCGTCTTCATATGTAGCGGGAACATCTGTCGATCTCCGATGGCGGAGCGGCTCTTTCTGGCCGCCGCGCAGACGCGTGGCGCTCCTGCCGTCGCCGTGTCGATGGGGACGCTCGGGTTGCGCGCCCGGCGGGCCGATCCCCACGCGATCGACGCCCTCGCCGAGATCGGGCTCGACGTGTCGGACCACCGTTCGCAGCCGTTGTCCGTCGGCATCCTCCGAAACGCGACTTCGGTGCTCGCGATGGAACGCATGCACATCGACGAGGTCCTGCGTCGTGACCCTATGCTGCGCGCGCGGACCCATCTGCTCGGCAGCTTCGATGACGCGGAGACCCCCGAGATCGCCGATCCGGTGGGGGGGGCGCTGGACGACTTCCGGGTGTGTCGCGACCGCCTCGCGCGGGCGGTCGACGCGTTCCTGGAGGCCCACGCGACGCCGTGAGCGACGGTGCTTTTCAGAGAGTGTGCCGCGCGGACGACGTTCGTGCCGGACGTGTGCGGGTCGTCCGGGTCGGCGTGCGCCAGGTCGGCGTGACGCGGGTCGGAGATAGGCTCTTTGCTTTCAAGAACACGTGCCCGCACGCCGGAGGCCCGCTCAGCGGCGGGCGGCTCGACGGGATGACGATCGAGTGTGCGCGCCACCGATGGAGATTCGACCTCCAGACGGGGAGCTGCGCCGACCAGCCCCTCTACGATCTCGCCCTCTACGAGGCCCGCGAGAGCGACGGATGGGTCGAGGTGCGGGCCACCCGCGACGAGGTGTGGTGAGCGGCCCGATACGAAGGTCGGCCATGCGGGAGCGCAAGAGGCCGTAAGGCCAAGCGAATTCGGCGGCCTCAGAAGCGTTGCAATGGGTCCGGCGTTGGTCTATCTATCTCCGCCACCGCTGCGCCGGCCGGCTCGATGCGGTCGGCATCGCAACGATGTCGATGGCCGGAGCGGCGAGCACTTCAAGACCACAGGTGTTGCATGTTGTTCGACGAACGACTGGGCGTTCGCCACTCGACGACGCTTAATCGCGCGCTCGCGTGCGCGATGCTCCTAGGCCTGGGAGCGTGTGAGCCGACGGCGTTCATCTCCCCGAACGTTCACAACTTCCAGAGCGTCGAGTCGACGGGGGCGATCGGCCAGGAGTGCACGGCGATCTCGCCCGAGCACGAACCGCTGCTCCGCTTCACCCTGCGTGACTCCAACAACGAGCCCATCGAGCCGGGCACCGAGCTGCGCGGGTTCACCGTCGAGCTCGGCGCGTCGTTCACGACCGCGGACCTGGCGATCGTCGACAGCCGCGGTGTCCTCTTCCCGGCGCCCGACATCGTCTGCGAGGACCGGACGATCGGCGCAGCCTGCCCCGACCCGGGCCTCGCCGCCTCCGGGTTCACCTGCCAACTCATCGACGACAGCGCGGTCCAGACGGGCGACGACCTGACGCCGGTCGTCTGCGCCCTCACGGAGGTGGCCGTCGAGATCAACCCGAACACGCCACTGCGGTACCTCGGCCAGGAGACCCAGCGCTCTGCAGTCATCCTGCTGATGGCCAACGGCTCCAGCCTGCTCGGTATCGGTCCCGATGGCGTGCCCGACCGTCTCCGTTTCAGCTCGGACCCCTTCGATCGCCGCACCCGGGCCGCGAACCTCTTCTTGCGACAGCTCGGATCCGAGAACAGCTCCTACGCCGGGAGCACCGAGC
>CAZFPM010000037.1:10354-10685 GCA_964520965.1 uncultured Myxococcales bacterium | reverse complement strand
GTTCGTTGGCCAGGGCGAGCCCCGCTACTACTCCCCGGAAGGAGAGGACGTGAGCGAGTGCTTCCAGCGCGTCCGGGTCGGCTCAGCCGGCTTCGACGACCTGGAGTCGGCGATCAACAACGTCGGCATCAGCGAGACCGACAGCCCCAGGAACCACTGGGGCGCGCTCCGGGACGCGGCGACTCGGTTCGACACTTGGGCTCCGACCGCCGATTCGCGCCACATCGTCCTGTTCACCGACGGCGATGTGAGCGCCGACGCGGTCGAGACGGCGGAAGCGCTCCGCGACTACGAGAACGCGTTGGCAGCGATCGAGACCTTCGGGGTGACC
>CAZFPM010000037.1:5792-10344 GCA_964520965.1 uncultured Myxococcales bacterium | reverse complement strand
GCCCAGCTCGACAATCCGCCCGAAGGACAGACGCGCACACAGCCCATCGACGCGCTCTCGACCCTCGCCTGCGCGACCGGCGGCAACTACACCTACGTGGAGAGCCCCGATGACCTGTCCGAGTTCTTCACCAACCTCGGGCTCGCCATTCCGGCGCACTACGAGACCGAGCTGACGGTCACCCGGGTCGTCACGCTGCCGGTGGGCTCGTACAAGCTGTCGTTGACGCTGCGCGTGACCGTGGACGACCGGTCCGAGGCATACACGTTCGGCGGCTCCCAGGTGACCAGTGCGGGTCGTGAGGATCTGCGTATCTCCGTGTTCAACCGCGGCGATTGCCTGACCGCGGACCGCGGTTGCCTCGTCGGACGGGAGTGCCCGCCGGACGCCGACGGCACGGTGAGCTGCCTTGCCGAGCCGCCGACGACCGACCCCGGTGATCCGGGAGAGGGCAGCGGCGAAGCCCCGGAAGGCAGCGGCGAAGCCCCGGAAGGCAGCGGCGAAGGCGGCTGAGTCCGCCGACCCCGCCGACCGCTCGGCCGGCGGCCACCGACCAAGAGTGAATTCAATTTCGGAATGATTCCCATTCGGAGCATCGAGAGGCCCATGATGAAGCTGTTTCGTTGGACGGTAGTCCTCCTGGTTGCGTACGCCACCATCGGTTTGGCGGGGCAGCCGGCGTTCGCTCAGGACGCTACGGGTCAAGACGTCGAGCAGCCGACGATGCAGGAGGACATCGACTCCTTCTGGGCGAGTCGACGACACGTTCGCGTTCTCCAGCGGCGACTCTACGAGACCGCCGGTGACTTCCAGTTCACGCTGGCCCTCGGCGCGATCCCGAACGACCCCTTCCTGAAGTACTTTCCGATGGGGGGCCGGTTCGGCTACCACGTCTCGGAGTCGATCGCGCTGGAGCTCTCGGGCGCGTACAACGTCCAGTCGCAGACCGACCTGGCCGACTTCCTCGACCAGACCGGCGACGTCGACGTCTTCCTTCGGGACGAGCAGCTCTGGCGGGCGAACATCGCGGCGCTCTGGTCGCCGATCTACGGGAAGTTCTCGTTCCTCGGCACCAAGCTCGCACACTTCGACTGGTTCTTCGTCGCCGGCTTCGGCGTCGTCCAGACCCGGAGCCCGGAGGAGGGCTTCCTCGGAGTGCGCCACATCAACGAGATCAAGCCCGAGGCCGTGCTCGGCACCGGGTGGAACCTGCACCTGTCGCAGCGGTTTGCGCTGCGATGGGACTACCGTCAGTTCATCTTCCAGAAGGAAGCGGGGGGCATCGTCCTCCCGTCGGAGATTTCCGTCGGCGCCAGCGTCTTCTTCTAGGGCGGGCCTCGCTCACCGCATGCAACGGTAGGTCCCGATGAACCGCTCGAAAGACATGACACGACCCATTCGAAAACTGCTCGTCGCCCTGGTGGCGGCCGGCGTGCTGTCGATGCCCGGCTCGGCCTCTGCGCTCGACCGCAACGACATCCTCCAACTTCAGGCCGCCGGCCTCGGACCCGACGTGATCGTGTCGGTCATCCGCAGCTCACCGGAACCGCTCACGGTCACGCCCGAGGAGGTCGAGGAGCTCCGGATCGCCGGCGTTCCCCAGCCGGTCCTCGACGAGATCTGCCTGCGGGTCGGTTGCGGCGCCGCTGCGCCCGGCCCGATCGGCCCCGCACCCGGCCCCGGTCCCGACCTCCAGCAGGAGCTCGAGCGCCAGCGCCAACTCGAGGAGCAGCGGCGCCAGCTCGAGACGGAGCGGATGGAGCAGGAGCGCCAGCGCATGCGCGAGGCCATCGAGGCCGAGCAGGCGCGCGAGCAGAGCGTGCAGACCGCGTACCAGGGGCTCGAGATCGCCGATCGCTACTATCGCAGCGGCGAATACGTCCGCGCGGCGAGCGTCTACCAGGAGTTCATCGACGAGGTGGCGCCCGCGCCCGGAACCGTCGAACTCTACGAGGCGCAGGCCGGCTTCGTCCGCTCGATGTACGGCGCCGGCTATCGGCACGTGATCCGCTCCGAAACCCTCCAGGTAGCACTCGCCGGTCCGACCAGCCGACATTTCGAAGAGGTCGTCGGCATGCTGATCGACATCTCGAACGAGGCCTCGTACCTCGACCCGCAGTTCGAGCGGCTGACCGAGTTCACGGTCGGCCAGTACAGTGAGGAATTCCAGGACGAGTGGAACTATTTCCTGGGCCGTTTCTTCTGGATCTACGGAGAGTTCCTGCGCTCGCAGGAGTACCTCGCCCGCGTGCGCGGCGTGTCGCCGCGTGCCGGACAGGCCCAGTACCTCACCGGCGTCATGGCGCTGGAGCAGGGCGAGAACCGGCGGGCGGTCGGTGCCTTCGAGCATGCGATCACCGCGACCGAGCGGAACGACTCCGACGCTGAGGTCGCCGAGCTCGCGTTCCTCGCGCTCGCCAGAATCCTCTATCAAATCGGCGACAACGACGCCGCGCTCTTCTACTACTACAAGATCCCGGCGGAGTCGCACCGTCACCCGCGCGCCCGCTTCGAGATGGCGTGGACCTACCTGCTGAAGACGGACTGGAACCGGGCGATCGGTGCATTGCACTCCCTGCACAGCCCCTACTACTCCCAGTACTTCTACCCCGAACTCTACGTCATGGAGGCGGCGATCTACCTCCAGACGTGCAATCTCGACTCCGCTGGCGACGCGATCCTCGCGTTCGACGAGGCCATCGAGCACATCCAAGGGCCGGTGCGGGAGTTCACGATCAACACCGGGTCGCCGCAGGAATACTGGACCGCGATCTCGACCTATTACGACGTGCTGGGTACGCCCAACGAAGTCGCGTTGCCCGTCGAGGCTGTCCGCGCCGTGCTCTCCGATATCGACTTCGTGAACCAGATGGAGCTGATCGAGCAGCTCGAGACCGAGTCCGACCTGCTCGCCCGCCACGCCGAGTCGCTCGGTGATTTCGCCACCCAGCGGGTCGCCGGCCTGAACGCCGACGTCCAGACCCGGATCATTGATGCGGGCCTGAAGATCTCGGCGATCATCACCGACTTCGAGATGGAACTGACCGACTGGTACGTGAAGGCCCAGGAGGTCGGCATCGAGATCTCGGCCGAGCGTATCCAGATGATCGAGGTCAGCCTGTCGGGGGCCGACGTCGGCGGCGAGGCGTCCACCAGCGTCTTTGTCCTGGCGCAGGATTGGCAGTATTGGCCCTTCGAAGGCGAGTACTGGCTCGACGAGATCGACAATTACCGCGGCGACCTGCCGCAGCTTCGCGACGACCGGACCGGCGCCTGCATGGCCGTCCGTGAGATCCCCGAAGAGGAACAATGAGAGGAGCGGACATGGGTTTGCACCGCTACGCAATCGCGCTTCTCGCGATCGCGCCCTTCGTCTTGCCGGCGTCGGCGTCGGCGCAAACCGACGATCTGCGCGTCCGCTATTACATGGACCCGGGCTACGCGGGAGAGGGAATGCCCTACCGCGACTGCTCGCTCAACGCCGAGATGCTCGAAGAGGAGCCGCAGGACGAGTTGAGCGATGCCCCGGCCCGCATGGAGGACGTCACCCTCGACTCCGGGCTCACCCCCGAAGAGGCCGAGGCGCTGCGCCGCGAGATGCACACCGAGCTGGAGAGCATGGTTCGGCAACTCGACGAGCTGCTCGACAACATGCCGCCCGACTACGCGCGCCGGCCGGAGATCCTCTTCCGAAAGGCCGAGGCGCTCAAGGAGTTGTCGGACGCCGACAACCTGGTCGCCCGCGCGCGCTTCTCCGAGTGCATCGACAACTGGTACGCGTGCGTCTCCGACGCCGAGTGCTACGAGCCGATGCCGGACTACGTCGAGGCGATCGAGGAGTACCGCTCTATCGCCCGCAATCACCCGAGCTACGAGCGGCTCGACGAGGTCGTCTTCCGCCTCGGCGAGACGTTGATGGAGAACGACAACGCGTCCGAGGGCATCCAGTTCCTCACCCGGCTGGTCAACACCTACCCCGATTCGGAGTACATCGCCGACGCCCGCCTGCTGATGGGCGAGCACTACTTCGACAACGACCTCTTGATCGCCGCCCGTCAGAACTACGAGGAGGTCCTGAACTTCCCCCAGGCCTCGATCTACAACTACGCGATCTACAAGATCGCCTGGATCGACATCAACGAGTACGACTTCGAGACCGCGCTCGCCCGATTCCAGGAGGTCGTGCGGAACCTGGACATGTTGGCGGACCCGGAGCTCGACTTCCGGACGCAATCCCTCAACGACATGCTCAAGTGCTACGTCGAGCTGCCCGACGGCTGGCTTCGAGCGCGCGAGTACTACGAGTCGTACGAGGGTGAGGACCTGATGCGACGCCAGCTGGCCCGGCTCGCCAACCTCTACGACGATCAGGGCAAGGACGAGGACCGCATCGCGGTGCTCGACTACTTCATCCAGCGCTTCCCGACCGACGAGCAACTGCCGCAGTGGTCCGCGGACGTGCTTGCCTCTCTGACGAATATCGGAAACTGGGATCGCTACGAGGAGAACGCGCGAGACTTCATCGACTACATGGCGCCGAACGGTCCCTGGT
>CAZFPM010000037.1:0-5766 GCA_964520965.1 uncultured Myxococcales bacterium | reverse complement strand
GAACATGGGCAACGACCGGACCCTCGCCAACGCCAACGGGTACACCCACGACTGGATGCTCGGCATCATCAACCGGAACTACACCGAGGGCGATCGTTTCTCCGACCCCGAACTCTCGCGGCCGCTCTACGAGGAGTGCGAGGCGGACTACCAGTTCTTCTTCGAGCGCTTCCCTGACAGCGAAGAGACGTACGACCTGCGCTTCTTCCACGCCGAGCTGCTCTACTACAAGCTCGTCCACGACGACGACGACAGCTACCCGGGTTGCAGCGATGCCCACTATTCCGGCCAGACACAGTGTGACGACTGGCTGCGGGCCTCCGGCGAGGCCTATCGGACGGTCGTCGAGATGAATCCCGATCCTGCGGCCGAGCACGCCCACCCGTCGGCGGTCGGCGCGCTCCAGGTCTTCGACGACTTCATGAAGCGCCGCGTGCCCGATATCGACGACCCGCTGCCCCCGCCCGGCGAGATGGTCACGTGGAGCTGTGAGCAGGCTGCGCTCTACGGTGGCGAGTGCGACCAGACGACCGGCGAGATCATCGTCCAGCCGACGATGCCCCCGGAGGCGCGTGACTACGTCGACATCGTCGAGTGGTTCGCCATGCTCTACCCCGAGGACGAGCTGATCCCGGCCGCCAGCTGGCGCGCTGCGGGCCTGTATCTCCGCACGTTCGAGATCGCCGAGGCGGCGCACCGCTTCGAGACGATCATCGAGCACCACCCGCGCCACCGCTTCGCCCAGCAGGCCGCCCTCGGCGCGTTCGTCTGCTACAACCACGTCGAAGACTGGATCAAGATCGAGCGGGTCGCCCGCATGCTCCTCGACGTCTGCGACGAGGTCGAAGACGACGAGATCTGTAGCCCGGAGCGTCTGGCACAGGCCATCGCCTACGCGATGAACAACCAGGCCGAGGACCTCATGGACGCTGGCGATGGGCTGCGTGAGAGCGGCGACTTGCGCGGTGCCCGCGGTCAATACGTGCTCGCTGCCGAGCGGCGGGTCGCGCTCTACCGCGAGTTCCCCGACTCCGAGTGGTCGCCGCTGGCGCTCTACAACGCGGCCGCCACCTACGAGACGGCGCGCGACATCGACGAGTCCGTCAGCCTCTACAACGAGTTCATCACCCGCTACGACGAACACGAGTTCATTCCGGACGCGAAGTTCACACTCGGCCTGATCCACGACTCCCAGGCCAACTTCCTGCTCGCCGTCGACTGGTTCGAGCAGGTCATGGAGTACGACGACTTCGTCGACCGGTCGGCCGCCGTGCTGAACGCTGCGCGACTACGCGAGGCGCTCAGCCAGTTCGACGACGCGATCGAGCACTACGAGGAGTACATGAGCCTCGAGCCGACCGCCCCGATCATCAACGACCTCTACTTCGTCCTCGCGGATATCGAGCACGACGACCTGAACGACCTCGACGCTGCGTATTCGCGGTACTCGAGCTTCCTGGACGACGTGTCCGACGACCACGTGCGCCGCCTGATCGCCGTCCATCGGCAGGCGAAGATCCGTGAAGAGCAGGACAGGGACAGGGACGCGCTCTCGCTCCACGAGCAGGTCTATAACCTCTACGGCCCCGGGGAGATGGGGTTCGGCGAGGACGACCTGCCCACCGATTGGATCACGGCGCCCGGTGCGAACTTCGCGGACGAAGCCGAGCGCATTGCGGTGCTCCCCTACGCGGCGGAAGCGCGCTTCAACCTCGCCGAGGCCTCCTACGAGGCGGCCCGTGCCGCCGACCTCACCTATCGCGAAGGCGAGTGGGAGGAGCTGACCGAAAAGCTCTCTGCTCGCGGTGAGGCGATCGTGGCGGCGCAGCACGAGATGTGGACCGTATACCGCATGGGCGACGCCGCGTGGGCCGTCGCCGCGACCGCGCGCATCGGGCAGACCTACTACGACTTCTACCGCGACATCTTCGCCCTCGAGGCGCCGGACTACGACCGCTGTCTCGACCTGACGAACTGGGACTACGACGCCTGCGACGAGTTCATGGAGATGTACGACGAGACGCTCTTCAACATCGGCGAGCCGCTGCGAGCCAAGGCCGAGGGCGCCTGGGGGCAGGGGCGCGACGCGGCGATCCAGAACAACATCTTCAACGAGTGGACCACCCAGATCACCGCGCTGCTCAACGACCTCGACCGCACCTACGCGCTCGGCATGACCGAGGGCTTCGACGCGGACCACACCAGCGATGCCTACCTGAGCACCAACTACACCCTGGACCTCGCCGAGAAGCTCGACGCCTTCGCGGACTTCGTCGAGCCGATGCTCCTCGATGGACCGGGTCTGCAGCTCGACGGCGGCGAAGGCGTGGCGCCGGAGCCGGAGATGCCGGAGCACTCCGCTCCGGTCGACGAGCCCGGACAGGAACCCGAGGCCGCGCCCGTGGATGACGCTGCGACCGAGGGGGGTGAAGGATGAACAAGATGATGAACCCGGTTGTCGGCCGCCTCCGCGGCGTTCTCTTCGTCGGTGGATTGACCCTCGCCGCGGCGCTCAGTGCCTGCAGTGGTCAGCAGGTCGATCGGACCGGCTGGGAGTGTTGGGAGGAGGTCGCCTGCGCGCAGGGGTTCCTGTGCAACGAGCTGCACCAATGCGAGCCGGCGATCACCGACATTCCCGGCGTCGACCCGATCGCGCTCGCCGCGTTCAACGATGGCGTCCGCGCCATGAACGAGACCCCGCGCAACTACGTCGAGGCGTTGGCCTTCTTCGAGCGGGCGATCCAGCACGACCCTGACTTCTGGGAGGCGCTCGAGAACATCGGGCTGATCCAGCTCGACCTCGGACGCTACGGAGATGCCGCCGACACGTTCGAAGCCGAGGTCGCGCTGATCGACGATCTGGTGGCGCGTGAGTGGCCGGTCGATCCGCGGCTCGAGGTCTACCTGAACATCGGCAAGGCGCGTGCGCTCGCGAACGACACGAACGGCGCCGCGGAGGCGTTCGGACGCATGCTGCAGCTCGACCCCGAGAACGCCGAGGCCCGGGCGAACCTCGCGGCCCTGAACCTGCAGAGCGGGAATCTCGACGGCGCTCGTGCCTTCATCTCCGAGCTGTTGGAACTCTCTCAGAACGACGTCGGCGCGCTCAGCGTGCTCGCCCAGATCGCGAAAGAGCAGGGCGATATGCAGCTCGCCGAGTACCTGTGGGAGAAGTGTATGCAGGAGATCGACGGCGCGATGGCGTTGATGGAGATCGACTGCGATTCGGTCGATCTGACCGTCGACCTGGGTGAGAACCCCGATGCCGCGACCGAGGTCGAGTTCTGCGCCCAATTCGCGGAGCTGAGTGTCGAAGAGGCCGAGCGTCGGCGCGCCTACAACACGCGTCGGGCGGACCGGATGCGCAAGATGCTGAGCGACATACAGAACGAGCTCGGGATCGTGGCACGGGCAGCTGGCGACGATGACGGGGCAGAGTCGTTCTTCCGCCAGGCCGTGGGAAACAACACGAGTAACGTCGCCGCGCGGGTCAACCTGGGGACCATCTATCTCCAGTACGCGTTCTGGGGTTCTGCTTGCGAGCAATTCGGCGAGGCGCTCGCGCTGCGTCCGCGCGATCAGGGGGGCCTCGTCGGCCGCGCAGCGTGCACCTACGGCGCCGGAGACGTCGACACCGCGTACCAACACTACCAGGACGTGGCCGACGACTTCTCCTCGAACACCTATGCGACGGAGCAACTCGGCTACATCGCGTTCCAGGACATGAACGACTTTGACGCGGCGATCCGCTGGTTCTCGCGGAATCTCGACCAACGCGGTTTGAACGCCGACACCTGCAACCCGGACACGGACGAAGTGTGCCAGGTGCTCAAGTCGATCATCGACGTGCGTCGGCAGCAGCGCGAAATGGGCGTTCAGCCAACCGAGTAGGAGTTGCGACGGGCCGGCATCCGCCGGCCCATTTTCGTTCGTGACAGAACTTCCTCGGCGGGCCGTCGTTGAACAGGAGTGTAGCCGACCGGGCTACGCGTTCGATTGTCAGGCGAAACGCCGCTGTGTTATAGGTACTTGGCTCAACTTTCCGGCGCGGAGCGCCGCGTCCCGCGGCCGGCTCAGGTGAGAAACCGCCGCTACTTCGGGCGATGTTTGCGACAGGAGTGCCCGCCGGGCATCCGGAGGTCGATGGTGATGAAGCGAATGATTTCAGGGCTGATGGTCGTCGCTACGCTGGCGCTCGGCGGCGCGGCGTTCGCGCAGGACGAGGAGATCCAGACGCGATTCTACGACTTCAACGACATGCTGATCGACGGTGAGTTCCAGAGACCGCAAGGCATGTTCGCCACAGAACGCGGCGAGGCCAGTTTCGACACGCTGCTGAACCTGCGGCGCTCGTTCATCGAGGAGATCGAAGAGGCGGCGCACGAGGACGTGCTCCAATAGGACCGAATCCCCCCCGCCCACCGAGAAGCGCACGCCATGCGAATCGTCTGCGACAACTGCGGCGCCAAATACTCCATCGCCGACGACAAGGTCGCCGGGAAGCTGTTCAAGGTTCGCTGCAAGAAGTGCGGGACCACGATCATGGTCGATGGGACGACCCTCCCGGACGACGACGACCCGACACTGGTCGAGCCCAGCGACGCGCTCGGTGATGCCGACGACGCTGCGGCTTGGTACGTCGTCATCGATGGCGCACAGACCGGTCCTTTCGCCGTCGACGAGGTTGGCGATCAGGTGTCGGCTGGCCAGATCGACGCCGATACCTTCGCGTGGCGAGAGGGAATGGCCGACTGGGTTCGGCTCGGTGACATCCCCGACTTCGCCGCAGTCTTCACGCCCGCCGCCGCCGCGACCGAGCCTGCGGTCGAGCCGGCACCGGAACCGGCGGCCGCGCCCGCCGCCGACGATGAGGACGAGAACTTCGAAGACGAGGCGACCCGGGTCGTGGAATCCGGGCAGGGGTTCGCCGCGCAAGCCGCCCAGGCGTCCAGCGGTCTGTTCGGCGGTGCCGCCGCGTCCAGCTCGTCCGCGGAGGACTTCTTCACGGGCAGCAACGCGTCGTCGTCCTCACTGTCGGCCGCTGCTGCCAGTGCATCGGCGACCGAGGAAGACCCCGACGGCATGACCGGCGAGCGCCACGAGAGTTCGGTGCTCTTCAGCCTCAGCGACCTGACCAGCTCGAAGAAGAAGAAGAAAGAAGACGACCTGCCCCGGACCGAGGGCTCCGGGCTGATCGACATCCGTGTGCTGGCGAGCAGCCAACAGAGTGTCGACGGCACAGGCGAGGACGCTGCGGGACTCGGCACGGGGTCGATGAGCGTTGCCCCCGTGGTGCCGCTGCCGCCCCGCAAGAGCAACACCGGCCTGACCGCGGCGATCGTCATTGGCGCCGCCGTGCTCTTCGGCTTGATCGTCGCGATCGCCCTGGTGATGTTGAACGACGACCCCGTGACGCCCGACCTGGCGTTGCTCGCCGCCGCCGCAGTCGCGGCACCCGATGCCGGCACGGCGCAGGCCGAGCCAACGGAGCCGACCGAGCCAACCGAGGCTGTGCCGGACGCTGGCGCCGGCGAAGGAAGCGGGTCCGCCGCTGCGCTTCCCGAGGGCAGTGGCGCTGCCGCGCCGGCCGACGCGCCCGGTCAGACCGGCGCCAGTGGTCAGCCTCCTGCGACCGGCCAGCCCGGCACCGCCGAGCCCGCTGACGACACCCCCGACAATCGGGTCGCCGCTGCGGAGCCGCAAGACACACGCGACCGCGACGACCGCGACGACCGCGACGACCGCGACGACCGCGACGACCGCGAC
>CAZFPM010000036.1:32065-34356 GCA_964520965.1 uncultured Myxococcales bacterium | reverse complement strand
CGGCGCGAGCCGGATCAGGAGTCGGCGCGCGGCCTCGGCCCGGGGATCCCGGAAACGCCAGGCGATCTCACCGTCGTCGGGGTTCATCTGGCAGATCGCCGCGTCGTCGTCCACGCCACCCCCGGGCTCGGCGAGCAGGCCGTCGTGTCGGGCAAGCTCCGTGATCGGGGCGTCAGCCCAGAGCTGCAGTCGACTGCCGAGCATCTGGTGCAGCCATCCGGGGCCGAGGCGGCGCGCCGCGTCGATGTTGATCCCGAGGTCCATCGGCGTCGTCCACGGGGTGAACAGGATGCCGACGAAGTGCCCGTCGTCGGGGCACTGGAATGTGTCGGGAAAGCGTTGTTCGAGGTCGGTGATCATCGCGTGGCACTCCCAGAGGCGCTCGACGCTGACTCCCTTGTGAAAGCGCTCGTTCTCCACCTCGGAGAAGTTCTCGGCGCCGATCGACAGGAAGCGAAGCGCGTGCCCCGCGTCGCGAAGCGCGGGGAGAAGTGACTCCAACCGCGGGCGGGCGGCCAGCATCATGTCCGCCCGGAGCGTGAGCCAGAAGACCGACGGGCGCAACTCCCGGGTGAGCACCTCCTCGAGGAAGGAGTCGACCCGCGCGTGGAAGTGGGTCTCCTCGAAGACGTACTCGTCGCGAGCGGTGCCGGCCGGCTCGGCGGCCTGGTGGGCCTCGACCTGTCGCAGGACCAGGTCGACGGCCTGCGTCTTCAGCCGCCGCGCCCCGGCGGTATTCTCCGCAGGCGCGTGTGCGGTCAGGCAGAACGAACAGCCGAGATGGCGCTCGACCACCGGCGCACACACGCCCGCGAACGACGGGTTGCCGGCCAGCGGACGCCGGTAGGCGCAGGTGACTTCCACGGCGAGACGAACGGGCTGTGGTTTCGCCGGACCGACGGTCGGCGAGGTACCGACCGCGACGTGCCGGAACGAGGGCGACGCCGCATCCAGTAGAAACGCCGACGTGTCTTCCACGTCGGCCGGCGCATCGACGCCCAATAGCTCGATCACGTCGCCGATCGTGAAGTGCGGGTGGATTCCACCCTCACGCCCCGGCGCGCCGACAGCCGGCTCGGAAGCGGCCGGATCGTCGACGCGACCGGTCAGGTCGACGATGCGTACGTCCGGCAGCTCGGCGCGGACGGCGGCGATCAGCTCGTCGCCGAAGCGGTCGTGCCCGACGACCACCGCCGGTCGGAGCTCGGCCAACGCACTGACGATGGCGGCGGTCTCCGCGGGCGGCAATCCGACGACGTAGCGCCCACCGCGGTGCATGTACCCGCTCGGCACGTCGACGCGGAACCACCGGGCCTCCCAACCGCAACGGTCTGCAAGTCCCACGAGAAATGGGAAGTGCTCGACACGGTGATGGCGGGCGTGAGTGCCGTGGCGGGTCTCGACGAGCGCAATCCTCGTGGCGTTTCGCGCATCGAGTGCGGGCATGCTCGAAAGGCGTCTGGGATGAGAGCAGGGGTCGGGTCTGGCTACCGTACGGTCGCGCCGCCGGTATCCGCAATCAAGGTAGCACAGCGAGCCCACGGCGCCGATGGTCAGATTCGACGCTCTCCGAGACCTGCCGTGGGGCCTCGACGGGGCGCGACGACCGCCGGGGCGGCTGTGTGCGGAGGGACGGCTGCCAGACGCCCCGATCGACTGATTTCGCTCCCTTCACGGCCGAGATCGAGCGGGGCGCGCGACCGCATTTCGGACCGGCGCGACGGGGGGAGCACGGCTGGCGCACCCCTCCATCCTGTGCGATACTTCCGCCGTTGACCCGATGAAGACCTCCATGACCCGTAGAGACGAGCACGGCTCGCCCTTCTGGCTGCTCGAAGTCGAAGACGACGGTGCCGCGCGACCGCTCGGCCCCGACGTCGACTGTGAGACTGCGCAGCAGGGAGGGCGACGCCTGATCTGGATCCGCCGCCAGACGGAGACGCTGTTGCGCGAGCACGGCCACTCGGAGCGCGGCGCGCGGGTCGAGCATGTCGCGGCGGTCGAGGGGTCGGACGCGATGGCCATGACGGTGGCGCTGGGTGACGCGCGATGCACCCTGCGTCTGGAGCGCCCGGAAGGCGACAATGCGTTCACGATCAACCGGGTGGCGGTGGGATTCCCCGACGGCCGCCCCGACGATCCGGCGCTGCGCACGGTCACCGACTTCCTCGAGGAAGCGCTGCCCATGCCGTCGGAGGCCGAGCAGGTCTTCTACCCGACCGGACGGACGTTGCTGGTCGAGTTCGTCAACGCCGACCAGTTCCCCGGGCGGATCAGCTACGTGATGCCGC
>CAZFPM010000036.1:24613-32055 GCA_964520965.1 uncultured Myxococcales bacterium | reverse complement strand
CCGCTGGTCGCGGGCTACTACGACGGGTACGGCGCGGCGCCCACGTGGATCCGGTTCGCGGTCGCGACGACCAACCTGATGGAGTACGGGCGCGACGCGATCACGCTCGCCCCCGACGAGGAAGAAGCGCTCGTCCGCATCGCCCGGGAGACATCGCCGGAATACGTCATCCTGACCGACCGGATCTACACCCCGCAGCTCGAGCGCACGCTCGCGGCTGCCGGGGGCGCCCGGGCGGTGGTCATCGGCGACGACGACGGCCGGGTCCTCTTCTGGCTGAGCTCGGCCCGCGACGTAGAGCCACGCTACGATTGGGTGCCCGGCAACGAGGCCGCCAGGCAACGCCGCATCGACAACATCTACCTGCACTTCGCGCGCGGGTGCGGGCACCCGCGGCGGGTCGGCGACAACCCGATCTTCGCCGACGAGCAATACGGTGTCGGCGACGATCAGATCGGCTGCACCTTTTGCACGAGCAGCAAGTCGTTCGGCGAACGCGGCCCCGAGCTGTGGGAGCCGCGTACCGGCCTGACGCAGTGGGCGGCTCGCCAGGCGGACAACGTGCTCACCGACAGCCGCGGGCGGGGATGGCTCCCGAACGCCATCCTGTTCGAAAAGCTCTGCGGCGAGGGCGTGCTGCGCGAGGTGATCGCTTCGCTGCGCCGGCACGAGGCAGAGAGCGAGGTGCAGCTCCTGTTCGCGATTCGAACAAACCTCGTTCCGACCCTCGATGCCCGGATCCGCCGGCACTTCGACGAGAACCCGGAGTCGGAGCTTCGCTTCGGTGTCTACGCGAGCGGCGTGGAGAGCTTCTCCGGCGCCGAGCTGACCCTCTACAACAAGGCGACGAGCCCCATCGACGGCCTCCGCGCCGTCAACTCGATGCGCGCGCTGTCGCGCACCTACCCCGGGCGCTTCTGGTACACGGGGCTGTCATTCCTCTTCTTCACGCCCTGGACGACGCTCGAGAACCTCGAGCTGAACTTCGGGCTCATCCGCTTTCTCGGCATCGGGCGCAAGGAGGCCGGGAACATGTACCAGTCGCGGCTGCGCCTGCACGACGGGTTGCCGTTGCGGGCCGTCGTCGAGGCGGAGGGGCTCATCGACGACGACGTGCGCGACTCGGTCGTGGTGATGAACCGCCGGAAGCTCTTCGGCGAAGAGGAGCCCTGGCGGTGCGCCGAGCCGCGGGTCGAGCCGATCATGCGCATCGTGCTGCGCCTCGATCTGCTCGACAGCGAGCACGCCGATGAGCTGACCGAGGCGATCGGGAAGACGCTCCGCTCCGTCGACGAGGAGTGGACCCACGGCGACGACGGGTCGCTGGAGGAGTTCGTGCTCGCGATGATCGGCGTGGCGCGGGCCGCCAGCGAGCCTCTCGACGAGTCAGCTCTCCTGGAGCAGACCCGCGAGGAGTGGCGCACGCGGCGCGGTCGCCGCGACGACCTCGACCACCGGCCGCATTTCAGGCTGGCCGAGAGTCGGTGCGGCCTGGCCACCCTCGCCGAGCGGGCTGCCCGGCTCGTGCGCGACGGTCATCGTGCGGTGGTGGAGATCGCGGCGCCCGTCGCCGACGCCGGAGACGGCGCGGTGGTGCGGAACCTCGCGGCCTCCGGGCTCGCAGCGCGCATCGACCCGGCGTCCGACTCTCAGCCCCGGCGGGTCGTGCTGGGCCGCTCGGCCGACGATCTCGCCCGCCACGAAGCGCTGCGCGCGCAGTTGAACGACGCCCCGGACGACGCCCAGGCGGTCGCCGCGCTCGCAGAACTGCTGGCCGTCCCCAGTTGCTGCGGCTCCGGGTTGGCCCTGGCCGATCCGGCACCCCTGTCATGGCGCGCGTTCGCGCGTCGGAACGACGAGCCCGGGGCCGTGCCGCCGACGCTTCTGCCGCTCTGGGTCCCGGCCCTGTCGTTCGTGCCGTGCCGCGCAGACTGCGAAGCGGCAAAGAGCACATACGAGACGTGGTTCGATGCACTCGACGTGCCGCGGCCGCCGAACGGTGTGGCGTGGGTGTTCTCGGGCGCCGAGCGCGACGACGGTGACCTCGCGACCTTGCCGGTCGTGGAGGCGACCGCGACCGGCGTACGCTATCGGACCGAAGATGTCCGAGGCAGCGACCCACACCTCGTCGCCAGATTGCAGCGCGGTCGAGAGGTGAGGACTCTGCCCGGCCAGCTCCGCATCGTCGACGGCGACGTCGTCGTCGAGTGCCTGACGGCGACCCACGGGTTGTGGGTCCCGACGGCCGCGCGACACGGGAAGTTCTGGCAGGAGCTGGCCCGCGGAGCCGGCATCGTGGCTGCCACGTGCGGCATCGGCGGCATGTACAAGCCACCGTTCGGCGACGAAGGGAGCCCGCTCTCCGAAGACGAGTACCAGCCCGGGAGCGGCCGCGGCGGCGAGCAGGGAGAACGCGACGACGGCTCGCCCTCGCTCTCCCCTTTCGAGACGCTGATCGCCGAAACGCTACAAGGCATGACGGACCGAGACCCGGCCGCACGCGGATTCAGCGTGAAAGACGTGTTCGTGACCGGCGAGGCCCAGACGCTCGGCGTGAGCGTCGAGCTCGACGGCTCGCCGTACGAGCTGCGCTTGGGCTACGGTGACCCCGAGGCCCGGTGCTTCTTCCGCGCCGGTCGCCTCGCCGTCTCGTACCAGAACAGCACCCCCCTCACCTCGCCGGTGCACCAGCAGCGCGTGCGCGAGCTCTTCTCCGCGCTCGACGCAAGCCTTCCGGCAGACCCCGGCGCCGGGTCGACCTGAGCGCTCCGGTCCGCGACCGCCCCACGGAAAGAGTGATGAGCACCACATCGACACAAGGCCCCAGTCTCCTCTTGCTGGAGTTCGTGACAGCCGAGCGCTGGGTCTTCGACAGTCGCTACTTCCCATTCGTGAAGGGGCTCGCCGACGCCAACGGGTTTACGACCCGATGGTTGTGCTTCGGAACGTCGGTCGAGGTCGAGAAGACGGGGCCCTCGAGCGTACGGACCTTCGTCGAGCTCGAAGACGAGGCGCTCGAGTTGCTCCGGGCGACCGTCAGCGAGCTCGCCCCCACGCACGTGATCTTCAGCCATCCGCTGAGCGACGCGATCATGGCCTCGCTGACGGCCGGAGGCACGAGCCCCGCGCTCCTGTCGACTGCCGACCAGCCGGTGCCGCGGGTCGAGTCGGTCTCCGAGCTGGTGCGGCGGGTCGCGCGCGAAGCGGCGGCGGCCGAGGGGCGGTCCGACGTGCGCGGAGACGGCTCGACGGCGGGCGCGCAGGCGCGAGCTGATTGGATGGCGAAGTGGCTCGGCCTCGGCGAAGACGCCGTCGGCGGGCGCAATGCCTGGGTCGTGGGATCGGTCTCGCCCACTTATGACGCCGTCATGGCGAACGAGCGCGCCCTCACGTTCAGCCCGCACGTGACCGTGCTCGGAGGCGTCACCTGCGACCACTCGGCGAAGCTGGCCGACAATCCGTACTACCAGGGCCTCGATCTCAGCGACTGCGACCAGGACTGGGGTTGCGGGTACTGCACGTGGTACCGGCGCCCGACCAGCGACATCGAGGTGTCGGCGACCGACACGGCCGTGCTGCAACTTCGCAGGCTCGCGGAGACCAGCGGGGCCGACGGCCGACACCGGGGTGTGGTCGATCTCCTGGACATCCGCGTGCTCGCCGAACTCGACCAATTCGCCGCGGCGGTCGGGGAGCTCGGGCTTCCACCCACCCGGTTCTGCATCGAGCCGCGCATCGACCGGGTCCTCGAGATCGCCGACCGCCTCGACGGCGCACTCGCGGCACTCGGCGCACACGGGCACTCGCTCTGCCTGCTTCGGATGGGGCTGGAGAACCTCGACGAAGAGGAGAACACGCGCTTCAACAAGGGGATCTCGGTCGCGCAGATCGACGCGTGCACCAAACTGCTCGCAGACCTGCGACAGCAGCACCCCGACACGTTCGACCACGACCCGACGTGGGCCTACCTGACCTGCTCGCCCTGGACGACTCTGGACATGTTCGGGCGCCAGATCGAGCGGGCGATCGAGCGGGGGTTCGAGCCGCTGGGCATCTGGCTCTACACCCCGGTGTTCCTCTACCGCGGCGCGCCGATCGTCGTGCTCGCGGAAGCCGACGGCGAAGTCCTCGTCGACGAATTCGAAGACATCTCGCTCCTCTACGAGGCGTCGGTCAACGGCGTCGCCTTCGACACGCTGCAGGCGTGGCGGTTCAAGGACGACCGGATGGCGAGCGCCTTCGCGCTGGTCGTTCGTTTCTGCGCGTCGGCCCTCCGCGGCAAGTACAGCGACGCGATCTTCGGCGGCGACGACCTCTACGCCGCTCTGCTCGCCGAGCAGGAGGACACCACGACGCGGTGGGATCGGCCCGACATCTTCGCCCGCGCCGCCGTCGAGACGATCGCCGACAGCGACGAGGGCGCAGCGCGCACCGACCTGCTCGCCCGCGCTGTCGCCCGATACAAGGAGACGGTGCCGGCGCCGGTCACCCAACCCACGCCCGGCGCGTCCGGGAGCCCGGAGGCCTCCGGCGATCGCGGATCGGGTCGCGACGATGCGGCCGCGGAGGCGCGTCGACAGCGATCGGAGCTCTTGCAGCGCGTCGCCGCGGCAGTGGTGCGCCGGTTCGGGAAGCACTTCGCCGACGTCGACGTGATCGCGGCATCGGCGCTCGGCGCCGACGAGACCCTCGGCCTCAGCCTCGAGATCGAGGGGACCCCCTACGAACTCCGCCTGGAACCGGTGACTCCCGACGCCCCGTTCTTCCACCGCGGACAATACTTCGGCGTGAGCCACGCGAAGGACACGCCCCTGAGCGAGCCGAAGCATCAGCGGCTGGTCCGCGATCTGCTCGCCGGGGTCGAGAAGGTCGCGAGCGGCCAGGCGAAGACGTTGCTCCCGACGCCGACATCGAGCGCGGACCTGGCATGACTGCGCACCTGCAAGCCGTCGACGGCGATCCACTCCCAGGGCTGGCGCCGGTTCTCATCGTCGAGTGCGTGAACGCGGACCAGTTCCCCGGGCGGGTGAACAAGGACCTGCCCCTGTTGCGCGGCTACTACGAGGCGCGGGGGTGTTCGACCGAGTGGGTCCGGTTCGCCCTGTCGACGACGAACATGATGGAGCACGACCGCAACGCAGTGACGCTGGCGGATGGCCCGCTGAGCCAGCTGACCGAGCTGGCCCACGAACTCTCGCCGGGGCTCGTCGTGTTCACCGACCCGATCTACGAGCCGCAGCGGCAGGCGATCATCGACGCCGCCGGGACGCCGCGCACGGTCGTGTTCGACAACCTGCACCACGGTCCGTATCGCGGGCTCTTCGAGCGGCGCAACATCCGGCCTCGCTACGACTGGAAGGCGGGGAATCCAGCCGCCGAGCAGCGACGGATCGACAACGTCTACCTCCTGTCCGCCACCGGTTGCGGGCATCGAGGACGCCTCGACCAGAACGTCCGATTCGAGGATTTCTGGGGCGAGTACACCGAGGATCGGGTCGGCTGCACGTTCTGTATCGGCAGTCTGCCCCACGACCTGACCGTCGCGGTCACCGCCGGCCGCCAGCCGGACGCGCTGACGTGGACCGGGACGCAGATCGAGGCGCTGCTCGATGACTCGAGCCGCCAGGGTCGATTCCCGAACTCCATCCTCTTCGAGCAGCTTGCCAGCGACGCGGTCTTCGAGCGCGCGACCGGGCTGCTCGAGAAGCACGGGGCCGACGGTGAGGTCCAGCTGCTCTTTGCGATTCGGACCCGCTTCATTCCGCACTTCGCCGGCCAGATCGGGTCGCATTTCGCCCGTCGTCCAGACAGCCCCCTGCGCCTCGGCGTCTTCGCGACGGGCATCGAGAGCTTCTGCACCGACGAGCTGCTGCTCTACAACAAGGAGACCACCGCGACCCACGGGCTCGCCGCCGTGCGCGTGTTGCGAGAGCTGGCGATCACGCGACCCGGGCAGTTCTGGTACACGGGGGTCACGTTCGTCCTGTTCACGCCGTGGACGACGCTCCAGAGCCTGCACCTGAACTACGGCCTGATCCACTTCCTGCGCATGACCCGCAAGGAGGCGGGCAACATGTTCCAGGCGCGACTTCGGTTCCATCCCGGACTCCCCCTACAGCTTCTCGCCGAGCACGACGGGCTCTTCGCCGACGAAGCCCGCGATCCGCTCGTCGTGATGAACCGCCGGAAGCTCTTTGGAGAGGAGCGCCCATGGCGATGCGCCGACCCACGGGTCGAGCCGATCATGAGCATCGTGCTCCGTTACGACCTGATCGACTCGCCGCAGGCCGATCCGCTGACCGAGCGCATCCACGAGGCTCTCTGCTCGATGCGCCGGCTGTGGACTCCCGGCGACGACAGGACGCTGCTGGAGCTCACGCTCTGCCAGATAGAGGTCGCCCTGACGGAGACCGACGCCCTCGACGAAGACGAGATCCTCGAACGGGCGCGGGCACGATGGGAGGCACAGCGAGCCGCTCGTCAGGCCCGTCGGGAGTGCGGACCATTCCGCATCGGCCCCGAACGCTGCGACCTCGACACGATGCTGAACCGCGCGGCGAGTCTCTTCAAGGCGACCGACGCCCCCGCGGTGTGCCGGCTCCGCCTGCCCGCCCGCGCGCCGGCCGACGACGACGTACTATCGGCCGCAGCCAACGCCAACCTGGTCGCACGGATGCTCCCCAGCGACGATGACGAGCGAGCGCTCCTCCTCGGATGCAGCGGCGACGACCTCGCGGTCTACGTCGACGCCCTCGACCGGTGGCAGTCCGCGACCGAGGGACCCGAGCGTGCCGAGGCGGCGGCGGCCCTTGCTCGCCTGCGTGGCATTCCGGCCTGCTGCGCGAGTCATGCGGCCGAGGCTCACGGTGCGGATCCCTGGGCGACCCTGGCATTCCGCAACGCACACGAGGGTGCGGTCGCGCCGTCGATGAACCCCCTGTGGGTCCCGGCCGTCGCGTTCCGCCCCTGCACCCCGACCTGCGCCGCCGCGGCGGACGCATATGCCGCTTGGTTCCGGGCGCTGGAAGTCCCGATCGAAGAAGAAGACGCGGTCTGGGTCGTCACCCTGGACACCGACGACGACGGCGACGTCGCCCGCGTTCCGGTGCAGGAGCGTGACGGAGAGACGATCGCGTACGCCGGCGCCATCGAGGCCAGCGACCCATCACTCGGCCAGCGACTCGCGGCGGGCGGGCGCCTGACGACCGTGCCCGGCCAAATCCGGGTGGCGGCGGGCGACCGGGTCGTCGACGTGATGACCACCAGCCACGGGCTGTGGGATCCGCGCCGCGGTCGACACCCGGAGACGTCGGCGGAGCTCCAGCGGTCGGCCGAGTTCGCCCGGCTCCACTGCGAGGCCGAGGGGGCGTACGATCCACCGTTCGGGAACGAAGGCGGCCCCAAGGTGAAGAGCTCGCCCGCCGGCACCTACGCCAACCCGG
>CAZFPM010000036.1:23819-24603 GCA_964520965.1 uncultured Myxococcales bacterium | reverse complement strand
CGCCCGAATCCGACCAACGCGCCGGCGACCTGTTCGCCGCGCTCCGTCGATGCCTCGACGCCGGCGATACCCGCGTCGCCGGGGTCGAGGCCGAAGACCTGTACTTCGAGCCCGACGAGGAGGCGTTCGTCCTGAAGATGCAGCTCGACCAGACGCCGTACGACCTCTTCATCTACGAGACGAATCGGACCGGACGGTGCCTGTTCAGCGTCGGCCCCTTCGACGTCTCCCACTCGCGCGACACGCCGCTGGAGTCGCGCGAGCACGGGGATCGGCTCCGGAGCCTGGTCGAGGCCCTCGCCGAGGCCGCCGACGCGGACGCATCGTGATCGCGTGTCGACAAGCCGGTCGATCGGCACCATCGCCCGCGGCGACCGGGCAGTGCCCGCCACCTCTGCGACGATGACACCCGACGAGGCCACGAAGCCGAGGCTGCTGATTCTCGAGTTCGTCACCCGGGAACGCTGGGTCTTCGACAGCCGCTACTTCCCCTTCGTGAAGGGGTGCGCTGACTGGCTCGGGTTCCCCGCTCGATGGCTCTGCTACGGGGCGACGGTGTCGATCGAGAAGACCGGGGAGATGACGGTGCACCAGTCGGTCGACCTCGACGGCGCCGAGCTCGCCCTGCTCTCCCGCCACGTCGACGAGCTCGCGCCGACCCACGTGATGAGCAGCCATCCGCTCGGTGCGCGCATCATGCAGGTGCTCGAGCGCAGCGGCTCCGTGACCGCCCTGCTCCAGACGTCCGACCACCCGACGCCGGACATGGAAGACGTCACCGATT
>CAZFPM010000036.1:15600-23809 GCA_964520965.1 uncultured Myxococcales bacterium | reverse complement strand
CGATTACACGCGGCGCGTGATGGCATCGCACGCCGTGGACCTCCCGGCTCGGCTCCGTCCGAGCCTCGAAGCCGACTGCTCCACGGCGGGCCTCCAGTCGCGCACCGACTGGCTGCTCCACTGGTTCGGCATGACCCCGGAGACGTCGGCGGACTTCGGCCGCTACATCGTCGGAACCATCGCGCCCGCCTACGACGCGGTGATGGCCAACGACACGGCCGTCGACGCCCGCCCTCACCTGCTCGCGCTCGGCGGTATCGCCTGCGACCACGCGGCGCCGGTGCGGCGGAACCCGCACTACGCAGGCCTCGACCTGGCCGATTGCGAGCAAGACTACGGTTGCGCGTTCTGCACGTGGTACCGCGGACCGACCAGCGACCTGCACGCCGACGTCGTCGACACGGCGATCGCCCAGCTGCAGCGAATCGCGGAGACGGCCGGGGCCGAGGGTTCGGAGTCGCGCTACCAGGGCGTGGTGGACCTGCTCGACGTGCGGGTCTTCCTGGCGATCGAACGCTTCGCCCGGGCGGTGGTCGCCCTCGACCTGCCGCCGACCCGCTTCTGCTTCGAGCCCCGTGTGGATCGATTCCTCCGCGTCGAAGAGAAGCTCGACCGGGCCCTCGGCATTCTGGCCGAGAAGGGGCATTCGGTCTGCCTGTTCCGCATGGGCATGGAGAACCTCTCCGAGGCTGAAAACGAGCTGTTCAACAAGCAGATGACGCTCGCCCAGATCGACGCGGGCACGACGGCGATGCGCGCGATGAGCGAGCGACATCCGGGGGTGTTCGAGTACGACCGGACGTGGGGCTACATCACGTGCTCCCCGTGGACGACGCTCGAACATTTCGAGGAGCAGATCGTGCTCGCGATGGAGCGGAATTTCGACCCGCTCGGGGTCTGGATGTACACGCCGCTTCTCCTCTTCCGGAGCGCCCCCATCGTCCGACTGGCGGAACGCGCCGGCGATGTCCTCGTCGACGAGTTCGACGATCTGTCGCTGCTCTACTCCTCATCGGTCAACGGGATCGCGTTCGACACCCTGATCCCGTGGCGGTTCCAGGATGCGCGCATGGGCGCCGCATTCGCCCTCACCGTGCGATTTTGCGCCGCCGGATTGCGCGACAAGTACAGCGACGGCCTCTTCGTCGACGACCCACGCTACGCACAGCTCCTCGCCCGCCAGGACGCCCTCCCGGACGTGCGCTGGGATCGCGCGGACATCTTTGCGCTGGAGGTCATCCGTCGCCTGCTCGACGGCGCGGCCACCGACGTGCTCGAACCCCTGCTGGACGAAGCGCTCGCCGCGTACCCCGAGGCCCGATCCGAGGCCGGCGACGTGCGCGTCCCAACCGACGCGGGCGGCGACGACGGACCCGCGGAGGGCGATGTAACGACGGCGGCTCCGTTGGCCGAAGCTGTCGCGACAGTGCTGGCATCGACCGACGCGCTGTCGGCGATCCGCCTGATCTCGACGGCACGCGTGCCGGACGAGGACGCCGTCGCCGTGCGCGTGGAGATCGAGGGAACGGGCTACGAGTTGCGCCTGTCCCGCGCCGGCGTCCCGGCGTTCCACACCGGACGTCACCTCGCGGTGGGATACGTCAACGCGACGCCCCTGACCTCGCGCGACCACCAGCGGCTCGTGCGCGACCTCCTCGGGGCGCTCGAGCGCCTCGCGGGGGACACGGCAACGCGCCTGGTCGACGCCTGAGCCCGACGGCCGACCGGGCCGTCACCCCCAGCCGACGTCCCAGTCGTACCCCTGGTCGAGCCCGGTGTGGGCCGCCGCCTTTGCGAGCGCGCCTCCCCAGAAGTCCGCGGTATCGGGGGTCGGCGGCAGCGTCTGTAGCGGCCGCATCACGAGCCGGATCGCGTCGACGCAAGCCTTCGCGTCGGCGTCCATGTCGTCGTGGTTGTACCAGAGCTCCACGTCGCCGACCTTTTGGAAGGCGGCGCGGTCCGGGTCGTGGGCGGCGAGGAAGAAGCAATATCGTGGCGACGCGTCGCCCTTCTTCGTGATCTGCACGCGAAGTGCGTCGACCGCACCGCCGGAGCCGCCTCCGCGGGCGTTCCGCCCGCTCCGCCATTGGCCGCCGTCGAATCGGGCGATCAGCGCACCGCTCCGATCCACGAAGGCCGCCGCGGCGTCGGCGCCCTCGGCGCTCCCGGTCAGCGCGGTTCCGAGCGCCTCGAGGAGCGGACGGCAGGGCTCGGCATCGACGCGCTCTCCCTCGGCCGTCGGGGTGATCACGACCTCGAGCACGATGCGCCCCGGCGCACCGCTCTCGGTCTCACCGCGAATCAGGGTGTAGGCGAAGCCCCCAGCCAGGCCAGAGGGGTGGCTGACGAGGAGCTCGAGCGACGGGCCCTCGCTCAGGCTGATCTCGGTGATCTCCCACTCGCCGATACCACCGAGGCCCGGCCAGATCGACTCCCCGAGATGCTCGCAGATGTCTTGCAGGAGCCAGGCGTCGAGTGGGCTGAACCAGACGTCCTCCTCCCACCGGTCGACCGCAGGCAACATCACGGCCTGGACCCGCGCGAGGCACGCCCGGAGCGCGTCTTCGGTCGGCTCGCAGCGCAGCGGAGCGACGTCGAGGTAGCCGATCGGGAGGCCGAGCGGCTTGTTGCGGCGGGCCTCTCCGGGGACGCCGAGGCGGAGCGTGACGCGCTCGTCGCCGACGGCGAACACCACGGCGAGCACGGCGTCGTCCTCGGACCACGCATCGACCACGCTGGGGCCGTCTTCCGTCGGATCGACGAGCTGGCGCAGGATGTCCTCCTCGGGGAACGGAGCCCGCGCGAGGACGTCGGTGATCACCTGGACCGCGCGGACACGCTCCGGATCCCCGCCGAGCCCGGCGAGGACGTCGGCGAGGGACGCCGTACGTTTCGGGAGCTCCAGCGCGTCGAGCGGCGACGGCGCCGAGCCTTCTGGCCGATACGGGACCGGCCGTTGATCGATGGTCGGGTGGAAGAGGTCGACGGTCCAATCGCAGCGTTCGAAACGGCAGAGCGGCGCGATGGAGCAGCTGCGGCAGACCCAGCGGTAGGGCTGCGTGCGCATCACCTTGACGATGTCCCGACCGGCGGACACCGACAGCGTGTCCAGCTCGATGTGGTCCGCCTCCATGTGGTTGAAGGTCATCTCCACGCCCTCGTAGACATATTGGGCGTCGAGCGAGCGGTGTTCACGGCCTTCGGGCAGGATGCACAGCGGGACCTTGACGAAGCCGAGAGGGACGTCGTCGGGCATCGTCTCCGCGAACTCGGCGATCTCCTCGCGGCGGCTGTCCAGGGGATCTAGGACGTGCTCGAGGCCGATGTCGTAGGTCTTGCAGGGAAGCAGGCTGGCGAGGCGCATTCGCCACGGCGCACCTCGGAGCGCGCCCACCAGCGTCTCGCGCATCTCCTGCAGGCGATCGACGTTGAGCGCGAACATGTCCGACTCGGTCGAGATCGCCAGGGGCCGATCCGGGTTGGCGAGGTTCCAGTCGCGCACGTTCTCCAATCCCTTCACCGTCCAGTCGAAACACTTCGCGGCCACCCGCGCGCCTCGGGCGTACGTTTCGGCGTCCGGGAAGTGGAACGACACCGCGATACCGGCACAACCGGCATCGACGAGCGACTCGACCATGCCCGCGTGTCGGAGCTGTTGGCCGTTGGTGAACACGATCACCCGCAGGCCGATCGAAGACCCGTAGCGGATGATGTCCAGCACGTCTTCGCGGAGCAGCACCTCGCGGCCGCACAGGACCACCTGCTCTGAGTGTTCGCTCGTCCGGTCGAGGAGCTGCTGCACGTCTTCGATGGCCGGCTGCTCGGCGTTGCCGCGTGCCTCTTCGTAACAGAAGAAGCAGCGCATGTTGCACCGGTGGGTCAGCGTCACTTCGGTCCAATCGACCACCGGGGCCACCTCGGCCATGGCGGGCATCTCGGGGCTCTCAGCCATCTCTGCCTCCTTCTGCGCTCTGTGCGGCCGAGCCGCTGCCCCCATCCTTCTTCTCGAAGTCCTTTCTGAGGCGCGCGATCACCGCCCGGCGGAATCGCACGGCGAGCTTCTGCTGGGCCTCGTCCGGATTCCCCGAACCGGGGTGCGAGAACGCCAGCGGTCCGACCTTGAACCATGCCGGTCGCCCCGGCTCGTTCGGCTCCGTCCGCAGATCGAGTGACGTGTCACCGGCGATGACCCGGAACGACACCTGGTCGGTCGGGTGCAGCACGATGCCATCGATGCGCAGCGTGTCCGCGGCGACGGTCCCGCCGACGCTCAACAGGAGCCCTCGCGCCGCGACGCCGAAACGGGTCTCGACCGGCTGCGCCGGAGTCCCGGACGCCTGCCCGCCGGAATCGGGACGGTTCGAGTCGACGCCCGGCAGCTCCCCCACACCTTCGGCGCGCGCCATCGCCCTCCGGGCGTCCTGCGCCGCGAGCACCTGGGAGTTCGCCGGGCTCGTCAGCTCACGGATCGCGAGGATCTGCTCCCAGAACGCCGTCTGGAACTTCGCCTCGTGCCACCACAGATAGGCGCTCGCGGAGAGGTCGTAGTGCGGCTCTCCACCACGGTAGAGCCACAGTCGCTCCGCCTCGATCACGATCTCGTCGGCCTCGCGCACGAAGTTCCACTCCGGCGCTTCGCCCGACACGACGCCGACCTTGTATCGGAAGCGGGCTCCGGGCTCTCCTTCCGGGACCAACTCGATGCCGTGGCTCTGGCCCCGCACCAGCATCAACCACGGATGCCGCGCCCGCACGAGCGACTCGGCGATCGTTCCGTCGCCGAGCACCTTCTCGACCGCCGAGTCGAAGCGGCGGACGTACTCGACCGACGCCTCGCACTCGAGGCTGCAGGGCACGTGCGGCACGTGAGCGCCCGCAAAGGGGTTGAACTCCGGCGCCACCGACTCCGGGCCCGCGACGCGACGCGCGAGGTGGAGCCACGACCACTCGCTGCGCGACACCCACGTCTCGTCCCACGCGAACGTGCGGCTGCAGCACTCGGGGTAGCCGAGCAGGACGCCGACCTGCGTCATCGCCTCGGCGACTTCCTCCCGCGTGCAGTTGGCCTCCTCGATCTCACTCAACGCCACGGTTCGCTCGACCAGCTCGGCGTCGGCTCCGAAGAAGACCTCGTAGACCTTCCAGGCGTTCTGGTCGGTGCGCTTCCGGTGGCGGACGTTCGGGATGTCGGTGCGGTTCAGCCACTCGGCGAGCTGGTCTTCGTGCACCGGCTCGATCTTGGTGACGGGCTTGGCGCCGGTTCGGCTGGCCTCGACCCACAGCGCCAGGCGACGCTCGGCGTGCTCGTCGTCGGGTTGGTGCGCCCACTCCTCGCCGCGGAGTTCCTCGCCCTCGCCGTTGTTCGGCGTGCTGTCTCGGGTGGGGTCCATCAAGCGTCTCGGGCGGTTGTCGGATCGTGGGCCATCAAGTTCGGGGCCGGTCGGGGTCGCCGGGTGTCAGGGGGCGGCCAGGTCGAGGAGCGCGTCGGCGGAGAGCACTTCGGTCGGCTTCTCGCCGGATTGCGTGCCGAGGACGATGTCGGCGAGGTCCGAGGCGACGTCGAGAGGCCCGCGGCCCGCGGACCGCGCCCGGCCCAGCATCGCCGAGACGCGCCCGGTCAGCCCGTCGTCGAGGCCGGGCTCGGCGTGGAAGCGGACGAGGATCGCGCACAATCCTTCCATGCGGGGGTCGGCGAAGCGCCAGGGCTGCTCGACCCCGTAGAGATTGCGCGCAGCGGTGTCCAGGGCCTGGTCGTCGTAGGCCTCGATCATCAGGCCGTCGGCGCGCGCGCGCATGAGCAACGGCAGCCCCTCGTGCAGGCGGAGCCGCGACGAGAAGACCTTGCCGCTCAGCGCGTCGAGGCGACACATGCGGACGACGCGCAGGTTCACCGCGAAGTCTTCGACCGAGGTCCACGGGCTCATCAGGATCAGGCTGAGGCCGCCGTGCTGGCGGAACTCGAACGTAGCCGGGAAGTCCGACTCCAGCGCCAGGAGCGTGCGGACCGCGCCGAGATTCACCAGCGGGTCGGTCCCCTTGTTCATCCGGTCGAGCTCATTGCGGGCGAAGTTCTCGATTCCCACGAGCGCGATGTGGAGCCGGTTGTTTCCTGCCTGGATTCGACCGAGGGCCCGCCGAAGCTCGCCTTCGCGCTTCACGAGCTCGTCGGCCCGCGTGTCGAAGAGGAAGTCGGTGTGCTCGAACCCGCACTCGGCGACGACCTCGCCGAACACCTCCAGGTTCCGGAACGCCGGCTCCCCCACCATGCGGACGTGCAGTCGGCCGGGATACTCCGGCAGGGTCTCGGCGAGCTGCGTGAGCTGCAGGCGCATGTCGTCGGCCGTCGTCGACGAGCTGCCGGGCGGACCGTTGGGGGGGCGGGTACAGAACGCGCAGCCGCCACGACGAACCGCCTGGTCGAGGTCGAGACCCTCGAAGAACGGGTTGCGCGCGAACGACTTGTTGTAGGTGCACTCCTGCCCGAGCACGACGAAGGGCAGTGGCTGCATCGTCTCCGCAGCCTCGTTGCCGGGCTCGTACTCGAAGTCGGGGAGCGCCGCGTCGTGCCCATCTCCGGCGACGACGGGATCGACCTCGAGCAGCCGCAGCCACGCTTCCTGCCCGTACGACAAGGGCTCGAGCGGCGGGGAGAGTTCGTGGTCGGAGACCGACGACCCTTCGCTCAACACGGCCTGGCGCGCCTCGGGCAGGGCCTCGGAGACGGCCGCAGCCACTTCGGCGCTCGGCGCACGGCTGTAGATGACCACGGTCGCCGCGTGGTCGGTGGCCACGTCGACCAGCTGCTGGCGCTCGGCGGCCTCGAGCCCGATACCGAGGTCGCCGTGCTCGAACCGAACGCCGGCGCGAACGCCGAATCGCAGCCAACGCGACGAGAACCCGAGGGCCCGCGCGAGGCCGTGAAAATACGGGTATTCGACGGCCCGGTGGAAGCGGTCCGTCGCCGCGAACTCGACCAGGAGCAACCGTTGCAATGCGTACACCGTCCGGGGGGTCTGACCGGCCGCGGCCGCGCGATGAGTGAAGCTCTCTGCACGCGCGCCCACCGTTGGAGAGTAGACGCTCGCCGGACCTTAGTCGAGAGCAAGGTCAGCACTCCGTATCGTCGGTCAGCGACGGTTGCGCACCGACCCTGCCTCCGGTACCCGTTGCGGTATAGTGCAACATTCTCGGCCCGCTTCGACACGATGAACGACCCGCAGCCCAGCCCGCCGGAGGGGCAACCTCCAGCGCTCCTGGCGGTGATCGTCGGGGTCGTCGGGAGCCTCTTCGCGGTCGTGGCGTTTCTCACCGGCGCTCGGACGATCGTCGAGGGCGCCGTGATCGTCTCCCGCGGCTTCTGGCCGATGCTCCTCGACCTCGCCACCGCGTGGTGGACCCTCGCCTTCGTGGCAACCGCGGTCGTGGTCGTCTCGGGGTCGCGCGGTAACCTGCCACTCTATCCCGCCCGTGGTCGCGTGATCCGGTGGATCGTCGGCATCGGCCTCGTCGCGGTCGCGCTGAGTGTCCTGCCCGACGGTCGCGAACCGACGCCGCTCACGATCTCCCGCATCGCGGCTGGCATGCCGAGCGCCCGCTACCCCGTCGACGAGAACCACCCCCATCGCGTGATGTCGGTGGTCGACACGAACTCCTGGGGATACCGCGATGCCGAGTCCGCCCTGGCGCCCGCCGACGGCGTGACCCGCATCGTCGTCATCGGCGACTCGTACGTCTGGGGCGCCGGCGTCCCGGACGCCGACGGCTTGATCGATCGGCAGCTCGAGCGCGCGCTGGGAGAGCTGGCGCCGGAACGCGACGCAGAGGTGCTCAACGTCGCCTACCCCGGATGGGGCTGGTTCTCGTACCTCGTCGCCGCCGAGGACGCCATCGAGGCTCTCGCCCCGCACCTGGTCGTGATCGCCACGCTCGGCCGCGACGACATGCACCCGATCGACTACGCGCAGGGCCGGCTCGCGCTCGGCGAGCGCCTGGGCACCGCGCCGCTCGCCGCCATCGTCATCAGTGACCTGCACGGACTCTCGGTACGCCACGCGGTCCGGGTGGGACAGCGCGGCTCCGCCACCGGGCCGATCGCGAACGTGCTGGAGCGCGAGTTCCGGTCTCTGCTCGACCTGGCCTCTTCTCGAGAGGTACCGGTCGTCGTCTGGCAGTTCTACGATCCGTGGGAATTCCTCGACCGACTCACCGA
>CAZFPM010000036.1:0-15590 GCA_964520965.1 uncultured Myxococcales bacterium | reverse complement strand
ACTCACCGACGAGCCCGGCCTCCTCGTGACGGGTTGACCGGACGACTTCCCCCGCCAGCGGGAGGGCGGCTGGAGTGGGGATCCCGTGCTCGCGATCCCGAACGACGGACACCCGACAGCGGAGGGGAACGCGCGCATCGCCGACGAGTTGGCGCCACAGCTCCTCGCACTGCTCCGGCCGGCTGATGTGGCTGCGGCGGACGCGACGAACCCGCCAAGCCCGACGGACCCGACAAGCCCGGCGGACCCGACAAGCCCGACGAACCCGACGAACCCGACGAACCCGACGAACCCGGAACCATGAGACGCTCACCGCTGCGCCGCTTCTCGTCGCGCCTTCGCGACCTCGCGCTCCTGCTGGGGTTCGTCCGCGACCGTCGCTCGACGTGGACCGCGATCCTGGTGGTCCTGCTCCTCGTGCTGTCGGTAATCCTGTACTTCGTGCAATCTGCGGCCGTCGCCCCCTACATCTACCCGCTCTTCTGACGACCCGAACTTTGCGGATCCTCGGCCTCTCGGCGCACTACCACGACTCGGCCGCTGCCCTCCTCGTCGACGGCCGGCTCGTCGCCGCTGCGCAAGAGGAGCGATTCTCGCGGGTGAAGCACGATGCCGCGTTCCCGGTACAGGCGGCCCGCTACTGCCTGGCCGAGGCGGGCATCGAGGCCGACGACCTCGACGCGATCGCCTGGTACGAGAAGCCGTTCGAGAAGTTCGATCGCCTGTTGACCGGCTTCATCGAAGTCTCCCCACGCGGGTTCCGCCGCTTCGTCGACGCGGTGCCGACCTGGCTTACGTCGCGGCTCTGGGTGCGGTCGGAGATCGAGCGGGAGCTCGACACCTCGGCGCCGATCCGATTCGCGCGCCACCACGAGTCCCACGCAGCGGCCGCATACGGACCGTCGCCGTTCGCCGAGGCCGCGGTCCTGACCATCGACGGCGTCGGTGAGTGGACCACGAACGGGCTGTGGCACGCGCGGAGCAACGAGATCGAACCGCTCTTCGAGATACGCTACCCCGACTCCATCGGCCTGCTCTACTCGACGATCACGGCGTATTGCGGCTTCCGGGTCAACGACGGGGAGTACAAGCTGATGGGCCTCGCACCCTACGGCGAGCCCCGGTACGCCGACGCGATCCTGGACCACGTGCTCGACCTGACAGAAGACGGCTCCTACCGGCTCGACCAGGAGTACTTCTCCTATACGTGGCGCGACACGATGGCCTCGCCGGCGCTCTGGCAGCTGTTGGGCGGCGAGCCCCGCACAGACGGCCCGCTGACGGCCCGCCATGCCGACGTCGCCCGCTCCATCCAGGCGGTGGTCGAAGAGGTGCTGCTGCGGCAGGCTCGTTTCGCGCGCGAGCAGACCGGGGCGCGGGCGCTCTGCCTCGCCGGTGGCGTGGCGCTGAACTGCGTGGCCAACGGGCGGCTGGCCCGCGAAGGGATTTTCGACGACCTGTGGATCCAACCGGCGGCCGGAGACGCCGGCGGCAGCGTCGGCGCAGCGTACGCCGTGTGGTTGCGCGAAGGCGCCCCGGCCCGCGACGTCGCCCCGGCCGAGGGTCAGTCAGGGTCGCTTCTCGGTCCGTCGTTCTCGGACGACGAGATGCGCGCGGCAATCGAGGGCTCCGGCCTGCCCTTCGAGCGGCTCGACGACGAGACCCTCGTAGACCGCGCTGCCGCCGCCCTCGCCGATCGAGAGGCCCTCGGGTGGTTCGAGGGGCGCATGGAATTCGGTCCGCGAGCGCTCGGGAACCGCTCGATCCTCGCCGACGCGCGGGATCCGGCCATGCAGTCCCGGGTGAACCGCGCGATCAAGTTCCGCGAGTCGTTCCGGCCCTTCGCGCCCATCGTTCGCGCCGAGCTGGCCGACGCGTGGTTCGACCTACGCTGCCCGTCGCCCTACATGTTGCTGGTCGGGCCCGTGCGCAACGCGACCCCCCTGGCCGACCCCGGCGCGCTGCTCACGGCAGCGGCGGGAATGTCGGGAATCGAGTCCCCCATCCCGGCCGTGACACATGTCGACGGCTCGGCGCGGGTTCAAACGGTCGGGGTCGGAAGCCACCCGCGCATCGAGCGGTTGCTGGAGCGGTTCGAGGCGCTGACCGGCTGCCCGGTGCTGCTGAACACGTCGTTCAACGTCAAGGACGAGCCGATCGTCTGCACCCCCGACGACGCACTCGGCTGCTTCGAGCGCACGGGCCTCGACCGCCTGGTCATGGGCCCGTTCCTGGTCGGCAACCGCCCGGAGGGGTCCGAACGACCAGAGGAGGCGCTCCCAAGGGTTCGCCGGGCACCCTGGCGTGCGGCGCTCGACGCCGGGGGCGGCGCGCTCGGCTTCGCCCTGCTGACCTGGGTGCTCTCCGTCCCCGCTCTCGGAGTCGTCGCGCTCTGTCTGGGCCTGACGATGGCGGCGGTGCGCCTGGGCCGACCGGATTGGGCGGAGCGGGTCGACGCCGGGTTGGGTCGACTGGGAAGGGGCGTCGCGCGAGCGCTCGCATTTCCGGTGTTGGGAGTCGTGTTCGTGACGCTGATCGTACCGGCCGGCGCGTGGTCCCGGCTGCGCGCGGGCGAGGGCCCGGCGAAGAAGGTCGGGTGGCTCACCCCGGAGCACCCCGAACACGATCTCACCCGCCCGCACTGATCCGGCCCGAATCCGCTCGTCTGGGGTGGCGATCACCTCATCGTGCCTTTGCGCGCGCGAGCGAACCTGGCGACGCTTTTGGGGGCCTTCGACGACGGCGCGGAACGCGCTCGGTGGCGCTGAAGTCCGCGTATTCCCTGGCGGTTCACACCTTGGCACCGGGCTCTATAAAACGCCCTATCCCCCCGTTGACCGCCCCCTACCCGTCGCGTAAGCTGTCCAGGTTCGCATTTTGCGACTAACGGTTGTGACCCACAACCTGTCCCGGTAGTCAGGAGCGGAGTAAACCTGATGGAGCGTATTGCTGTGTACGGCAAGGGTGGCATCGGCAAGTCCGTCGTCGCCACTTCTCTGAGCGCCACCTTCGGAATGGCCGGCAAGCGCGTGTTGCACGTCGGCTGCGACCCCAAGCACGACTCCGCGATCCGCTTGCTCGACCAACGAGGCGAGGTGCGGACGATCCTGGACGTGTTGGGCAACAACCCGCACGCCGACCTGACGAGCGAGATCATCAACGTCGGTCGCCATGGAATTCACGCGTGCGAGGCCGGCGGTCCGCAAGCCGGACTCGGCTGCGGCGGACGCGGTGTCGCGCGAACGATCGAGTACCTCGACGACACGGAGTTCATCGAAGACGGCGACTACGAGGTCGTGGTATTCGACGTCCTCGGTGACGTCGTGTGCGGCGGATTCGCCGCGCCACTTCGGAGCGGGTTCGCCGAGAAGCTGGTGATCGTCGTCAGCGAGGAACCGATGGCCGTCTTCGCGGCGAACAACATCGTCCGCGCGGTCAAGACGTACGAGCGCAACGGGGTGGTCCTCGCCGGAATCGTCGCGAACCTGCGCTCGCGGGAGGCTGACCTCGCCCCCATACAGAACTTCTGCGACCGCATCGGCACGCAGATCCTGACGGTGCTCCATCGAGAGCGCCAGATCATCGAGGGCGAGCGGCAACAACGCACGGTCGTGGAGTTCGCTCCGGAGACCGAGGCCGCAAAGGCACTTGTCGAACTGGCCGAGAAGCTCGCCGCGATCGACGCAAAGTCGGTTCCCTCGCCGGTGCCGATGGAAGATGCGGTGATTTTCGAGTTCATCCGCCACTGGGACGCGCCATGACAAGCAAGAACGTCGTCGAATCGCTGCTCGGCACCCGCCAGGTGGGCGGGCGACTGAGCGTTCTTCGCTTCGGCAAGGTGTTCGCGGTCGACAAGGCCGGCGGCGCCTATTCCCTGAGCAAGATCGGCTGGTCCGACGACCGCATCGAGGCCGTGTTCGAGATGGCTGCGGACGGGGCGGAGATCACCGTCTACCTGCTCGAACGCAAGCCGGGCGTCGACGGTCCGTTCATGACCCGATACCTCGTGGCCCGCCACCGAGGCTCCGAGTTGCCCCCGGCCCTGTCGCACGGCCTCGAACTCGCGACGCGGACCTGGCTGGCGAAGGCGACCCTGCACCGTCTGGCCGGACTCCTGACCGACGACCCGGACTTCGGTCCCGAGATGCTCGAGTCGTCCGACGACGAGCCGACGACCGCGGGCGATCCGATGGGTGATCCGACCGGCGACTCCTACGAGGTCGGTGGGCTGCCCCCCGGTGGTGGCGACCCGACCGGCGACTCCCACGAGATCGGCGGGCAGACGCCGCCCGAGGGTGCGAGCTCGGACGCCGATGGGGCCGTTCGCCTGGACCCGTCGGTCGATCCCGACGCCAACGTGCCCGACGGCGGCTGGAAGAGTGGCTCGGCGGCCGATCCGAAGAACTTCCCCGACGCCCACATGCCCGAGGGTGGTTGGGACGCGCAGGCAGCGGCCGACGCCACCCAATACTCCGGCGCCAGCGATCAGGACACCGTCGGCCCGACGCTCGACTCCGAGGACAACCCCGACGCCTTCATGCCCGAGGGCGGCTGGGAGGGCCGAGCAGCGGCCGGCGCCGCCCAACACGCGAAGCGAGACGGCGGCCGGGGCGGTCAATACAAGTACGCCGCGCCGAGCGGCCCCGTGAGCGCCGAAGATCAGGCGCGGGCGGAGACGATGTACGGCCAGCGGAAGGCCGGCGGCAGAGCGTCGATCGAGCGCTTCTTCTCGCTGCTCGGGCTCGACGCCGAACCGAAGACCCACGAGGTCGCGTCGGTGGCCTGGATCGACAACCACATCGAGTTCGATGTCGTGGGCGATGGCGAGTCGATCCGGTTCCGGATCGTCAAGCGCGAGGCCGACGTGGGCGGTGTCGTGCTGACGCGCGACGTCGCGGTCCAATACGACGCCCACGACATCCCCGAGGCGCTGATCCAGCGGGTGAAGCGCTACGGTGAGGCGCGCCTGCCGGGATACACGATGAACCTCCTGGCGCTGGCGATGCTCGACGACCCGGAGCTCGGCAGCGCCGGCCTCGCGATCCCGTCGAGCACGCCGGACCACCCGTCGAACATGGTCGACACGTGGGCCGGGACCGACGCGTTCTGCGACTTCTTCGCCGGCGGCGAGATCGCACGGTGCCAGCTCGACTCGGTCGACTTCGGCCAGTTCTTCCGCAACGTGCAGCACTGCGACGCCGAGTGCCTGCTGGTCAATCCACACAGCCAGGGCGAGGTCGTGCGCATGGTGGACTACCCGTGGGAGAACCGGGCCCGGAACATCGGCGCGCCGATCCACGAGATCGTGGTCCGCGACGAGATGGACTGGTCCGACGCCGACTCGATGGTGACGACCGACCTCGACGAGCAGGACGTCATCCTCGGCAACGACCAGAAGCTTCGCGACGTGCTGGAGTACGCGACGACGCAACCAAACCCGAAGAACAAGCCGATCTTCGTCGCGAACACGTGCGTGCCAACCGTGACCGGCGAGGACGTCGAGTCGCTGGTCAAGGAGTACCGGGAGAAGACGGACGTGCCGCTCGTCTACCTGACGGTGAGTCCGCAATCGATGAACGACGTGTTCATCGATCTCTTCGAGACGCGGCGGCTCAAGGCGGAGAAGGAGGCCGGGCCGCCGGATCCGCGCCGGGTCAACATGATCGGGTTCGCGCACACCCGCGCGACGCGCGAACTGATCCGTCTCCTGGGCCGCTTCGACATCACGGTCAACCTGCTGCTGCTGCCCGACCTCGAGATCGACCTGATCAGGCGAATGCCGAAGGCCGCGCTCAACGTGTTCTTCGCGAACAGCCTGTGGCAGCACATGTACGACCAGCTCAAGGTCGACTCGAGGATCCCGGCGGTCGAACCCCCGGCGCCCTTCGGTTGGAGCAAGACCCGTGAGTGGGCGAAGGAGGTCGTCGAGGCGCTCGACGACACGGTCGAGTTCGAGCCGGTCTGGGAGGAGTACGCGGCGGAATACGCGGACGAATGGCGTGACCTGACCGAGCAGCTGTCGGCCCACCGCCTGGGCCTGGTCATCCGCGGCGAGGAGACACACTACGTCACCGACCCGACCAAGACCTGGGGCATCGCCCTGTTGCCCCTCGCCGACGAGATGGGCGTCGGGCTCGATGTCTTCGTGTCGGGCTTGAACGAGCGCAAGGCGCGCATCGGGACCGAGAGGATCACGAAGGCGTTTGGGAAGGGTCATTCGCACACCGTCCAGGATTTCGACTCGTTCGAGTCGATGCGGAAGCTCCTGCGGGAGTCCTCGTGCTCCGCGGTGCTGACGAACCACTTCTTCGATTGGCGGGTGGGAGAGGCCGGTAAGAACCGATTCTCGCTCCAGCACTTCGAGATGGGCCTTCCGGGCACGGTCCGGACGGCCGAGCGGCTGCTCGAAATCTGCGAGACGCCGTTTTACCGGAAATACGCGCGCTATCTGCGCCGCAACGCGGAGGGACTCCGCGTCTTCGAAAACGACGAGGAGGCCTCGCCGTGACCCAGCCTTCCTGCCATGGCCCCAGTCCGTCCGGCTCGACGTCGGGTCAGGACTTCTCGCAGCGCGCGCTGCAGACGTACCTGATCGGCGTCTACCTGGGCATCAACGCGATCCGCGACGCCTACCTGTGTGTGGAGGCGCCGGATTGCGTGCACATGAAGACGCAGTTCGTGCAGGGCAACCACGATTGGTTGTCCACTCTGAGTAGCGTCTCCGGCTACCACCGCATCGCCAACACCGCGCTGCACCCGGTCGACATGACCGGGTCCCGCGAGGAAGACCTCGAGGCGTTCCTGCTCAGAATGGCGGAGGAACCCGAGGTCACGAACGTCATGCTGACGTCGATGCCGATGGCCTTCATCACCGGCGCCGACTACGAGCGGCTCTGCGAGAACGTCAACCTGGCGACCGGCAAGCCGCTGATCCACATCAAGGGCAAGTCGCTGTCGACCGATTGGATCGACGGCTACGCTGAGTTCCTGGTGTCGCTGGCGAAGCAACTCGACCTCTCGGGCGGGACCCTCGACGACAACAAGGTCGCGATCGTCGGCAACCTCTTCGATCGCAACGAGGGCGACGCGCGGGCGAACGTCATCGAGCTTCGCCGCCTGTTGACCGGGCTCGGGCTCGAGGTCGCATCGATCTGGCTCGACGGGGGCAACTTCGACGAGCTCTACGGCATCCGCGACGCCGGGACGATCATCTCGCTCCCCTACGGTTGGCGCGCCGCCAAGCGCGTCTCCCGGCGCACGGGTGCGCAGCTGGCCGTATGCGAGGTTCCCTTCGGCGCCGACGCGACCAGCCGCTTCGTGCGGCAGGTGGCCGAGGCCACCGGCAAGCAGAAAGAGGCCGAGGCGCTCGTCGCAGCCGAGGAGGCCTCCCTGGCCCCGCGCGTCGCCGCGCTCGGCCGATTCGGGCTCGCCGACAGCGACTGGGCCTTCGTCGGTGACCCCTTCCTCGCACAGCGCGTCAACGAGGTGGCGGGCACCTTCGGCACTCAGCTGCGCTTTGCCGCGATCACCAACCTCTCGCACCACGTGCGCGACCTCGAGGAGCGCCTCGAGGGCATCGACATCATCATCGCGGCGCGCCAGAACACACTCTCGAACTTCATCTCCAGCCGGCTCCAGGGCGAACGCCCGGTCGGGCTCTTCCTGGCCCACAGCGACGGCCAGTTCGGAGACCACATTCCGACGGTGCCGTTTGGATTCCCGTCCTACTACCGGCACCACATGACCGAGCGCCCGGTGCTCGGCTATCGCGGGTTCCAGGCGTTCATCGACGACGTCGCCTCCGACATCACCCGGCGCAAGGGACTCGGCTTCGGTCGCCCCTCCCGACGAGGAGGAGGCGATGGCGATGGCGGTGGCCACGGCGGTCGGATCGATCCGCGGCCGGATCCCAGCGGCGACATCGATTCGCGAACGAACGACGGAGACTTCGACGGTGCGCTGGACCCGCGCCCCGATCCCGAGCGAGGATACGACCCCACGCCTGAGAAATACGACCAGACCGAGGGCGAGGGACCGACCGACGACAAGCGAGAATCGAACGTCGAGAATGACTGAATCCCAAACGAATTCGAACGGCGCCGCAGAGGAGTATCCGCTCGTCTCCGGCGATGTGCCGGAGCCAACCCCCGTTCCGGTCTCCCCCGCGCTCGCCGAGGGCCCCGCCTGGCGGGACTACGAGACCGGCACGCTCGTCGCTGCGAACGCGCTCGCCGACGCCGCGGTCGCCTATCCGAAGGGCGCCGAGTGGGACGAGCGCCTCGAGCTCCTGACGGAGAACGACTGGTTCACGACGTTGGGCGACCGGTCGGTCTGCGCCGACGCCGAAGCCGATGCCGCGGCCGACATCGCCGCTCGGCTGGCGGTCGGCGAGCTCAACGCCCTGATCGCCGTCGGCGATTCGGGCGGACCGGCCGCCACCGCGCTTCGTGAGGCCGCGAGCGCCGCGGGAAGGCCGATCGTCGAGGTCGGCACCGAGGGCGCCGATTGGCTGGCGGGGTATGCCGACGTCGTCACCGGGCTCGCCGGCGCCGTCGATGTAGAAGGCGGCACCCTCGACGCGCGCAAGGTCGCCGTCGTCGGGTTCATGTTCTCCCGCAACGAGGCCGACTGTCTTGCCGATGTCGGCATCGTGAGCGCGATGCTGAACGCGGTGGGCGCCGAGCTCGTATCGGCATGGCCCGGGGGCGGCAGGCTGGCCGACCTCGCGGCCGCTCGCGACGCCGGCACCGTCATCTCGCTTCCCTACGCCCGCGAGGCCGCGCGCATCGTCGCCGGGCGCACCGGCGCCGAGCTCGTCGAATACGCGCTCCCGGTCGGGCTCGACGCCACCGAGGCGTGGATGCAGGCGCTCGGGGAGCACTACGACAACGCGAAGGGCGCGCAGGATTACGTCGACGGCCACCTCGTCAAGATCGTCCCCGCGCTGGAATGGCTCGTGCCGTTCCACTTCCAGAACAGACGCTGGGCGTTCGTCGGTGATCCGTACATGGCGGCCGGTATCATGGAGAGCGGTCGCCTCATCGGCTCGCGCCTGGCGGTCGCCGTGGTCACCGCGGCCCCGAGCGAAGACGCTCCGGCGCTTCCGGGTTTCACCAGGCAACCCGAGGAGACCACCTGGGAAGCCGTCACGCCTTGGCTCGCCGAAGCCCTCTCCACCGAAGCGGTGAGCGTGATCTTCACCACCAGCGACATCGATATCGGGCGAATCGTCGGTCAGGTGCCGGTCGGGTTCCCGTCGGTTCGCCGGCACGCTCTGCACGACCTGCCCCACCTCGGATTCGAAGGCTTCCTCGCCCTGATCGACACGGCCTCCCAGTCGTTGTCGCAGCAGGAGCTCTACGCCAACAACGCGCGTCGCGAGAAGGACAACGACCGGGATCGCGACGACCGAGATCGCGATCGCGACCAGGGTCGCGACCACGATCGGGAGCGAGACGGTGACGAACCCCGAAACCGCCCCTGACTGGGTCTCCCGCGTCCACCACGCCCTCAACCAGCACGGGTTCCCCGTAGCGCGGACCGTCGCGGTCGATGGGCGTCTGGAGTTCACGCTCACGTTCGACGACGCGAAGCTGGTCGTCGACTTCAGCCCCAAGGTCGAAGGGGCGCGAGCCTATCGAAGGACCCGGCGCTTCCAGGTGTCCTACACGGGCATCCGCAACTTCACGCCGGAGCAGAAGAAGAGCCTCGACGGCCTGATCGACCTGATCGGCCGCGGCGAGCGCGCCATGCCGCCGACCTGGACCGTCTACGAGGCGGCCGGCGCGCCCGCCGACTCCAAGGAAGCGGAGTTCGCGCAGCGATTCACCTTCGCCCAGCTCGACCAGTCGACGAGCGATGGGGCGCGGTCGACCGAGGTGCTGATGCGCCTGACCGACCTCTGCAACCAGCATTGCCAGTTCTGCTCCGCACCGCCCGAGCAGACCCCCCGCGACGCGGAGATGCTGCAGGAATGCATCGACTGGACCGTCGAGAACCTCGATAACGCCTCGGTGACGCTCACCGGCGGCGAGCCGACGATCCACCCGGAGTTCCAGGACGTCCTCGTGCACGCCCTGGCCAAGCAACAGCTCACCCGCGTGCTCGTCCAGACGAACGCCGTCGCGTTCGCCTCCGACAAGCAGTTGGCGCGGCTTCCGGAAGACCGGCGCCTCAACTTCTTCATCTCGCTGCACGCGATGGACGACGAGATCTACGACGTGTGCACCGGGAGCACCGGACAGCTCCCCAAGGCGCTCGTCGGCATCCGCAATCTCGTCGACCAGGGGCACCAGATCACGATCAACACCCTCGCCTGCGCGGCCAACGTCGACCACATCGTCGACATGCTCCCGGCGTTCCGCGACCACCTCGCCGGCCTGCCCCTGCCAGCACTCCACTACTCGATCCTCATCTGCCCGCCACACCGGCCCGACGCACCCGAGATGCTCGTCCCCTACTCCAAGCTCCTGCCCGCCCTCGAAGAGGCCGCCGAGCTCGGATCGGAACTCGGCTTCTCAGTCGACCCGCTGATCAGCAGCACCCACGCCTCGTTCCCCCCCTGCCTCGTCAGCGAGAAACATCGCGGCGAGAGCACCCGCCGACCACGACTCAAACCCGGCGAAACCGGCTACGAAGACTACACCCGAAGCTGGGTCAAAGCCCAACGCTGCCTCGCCTGCGCCTTCACCGAGTCCTGCCTCGGCCTCCCAACCCCCTACGCCCAACAATTCGGCACCGACGAACTAAAGCCGATCTTCTCGGCATAGCGGCGTCGATTGACAGGGGGTGGGTCTGCGTGGGGCTCTGCCCCACGCCCCGCAAGGAAACTGAGTCCCCTTGACCCTCCACCTCTTTGGAAATCCTCCGGATTTCCAAAGAGAGAAGGTGCAGGAAACTCAGTTTCCTGCTGGGGTTTGGGGCAAAGCCCCAAGCGGAATCCCCTCAGTCGATCGCCTCGCTACAGCACGGCGAATTCGCCGGCGCCCAGTCGTTTCTCGAGCACCGTGATGACGCCTTGGAGTTCGGCGATGTCGCCTTCGCCGAAGGTGGAGCTGAAGCGGCGCTCGACGTCGCGGAGGTGGTCGAGGGCGGTTTGCATCAGCTCTTGCGAGGCCATGATGCTCTGGTCGTTGTTGTTGCGCGTGGGGAGCAGGTAGCGGACGAGCACGCCATCGTCGGAGACCATTTGTGCGAAGGGCACGATCTCGTCGATGTTCGCCTTGAGGATGACCATGCTGTACCGGACGGTGCAGTCGAGGCCATTGGATCGGATGGAGGCGAGGATGGCGTCGAGGTTGGCGCGCATGCGCTCCCAGGGCAGCCCGCGGTTGACTTCGAGGTAGGTGTCGGCGGTCGCGGCGTTCAGGCTGATCGTGAGTGACGAGAAGGGCACGCCTTCGTACTTCGCGACCTGTTTCGGCGTCAGGTACGACCCGTTGGTGGTCAGGTGGATGCGCAGGTGGGGGATGTCGGAGAAGTCGGTATCGGCCAGGAAGGAGCGGAACGTCGACGACGCGAGGGGCTCGCCGCCGTTGCCGTCGAACATCAGCATGTTGCCGAGCATCGGCTGGAGGCCTTCGTAGAAGCCGGTCGACAGCTGGTCTTCGGGGGGGCCGAAGTCCACGCAACACATCAGGCACCGGTAGTTGCAAAAAGACGTCGTGGCCACGCAGAGCTCGAGGGGGGTGGCCTGCACCTCGTCGGTTCCGGCGATCATCTCGCTGACCATCTGGATCTGGTTCTCGACCAGCGCCTCGTTGCCGCCGCGGAGCACGACCGTGTCCGGGCGGTGCACGCCGCCTGCGAGCACGGGGCACGACGTTCGACACGTCTGGTGCAGATCACCGCCAGCGACCGCGCGCCGGATCGCCTTCATGTTGTCGCTGTTCCACAGCGCGGTGGGGTCGAGCTCGCAGTCGGCGAAGACGTTGTCGACGAGGTAGTCCGCGCAGCACGGGCCGTATACGCCGTCGCTGTTGACCTCCAGGCGGCGCCAGGGAAGCGAGCACGGAAGCGTCGGCATGAGGTCCGACGGCAACAGATCGCTGAGCTGCAGCTTCACCTCGGGGTGCTCGATCAGCAGGAGTCGCGCCTGCTCCTCCCATCCGAGCCCGCCAGCGGGGGCGGCGGCGGCGGCATCGGCTTCGCGTGGCGCGAGCTCATCGGTGCCGAAGCCTTCGGCGTAGCCGGGAGAGACCCCGGTGCAGGTCGGCTTCGCCGGGCAATCTCCACAGCGCGGTCCGAAGACGGTGTCCGGCCTGCGGGGCTGGAGATCGCCGCGCCCGGCCGCCCCGGCCTCCTCGGTCCCGAAGAGACAGTGCGGGGCGCCCGATTCGCTCCGGACCCGGAAGAAGCGGGGTGCGCGGCACGCTTGCGTCATGAGGGTGCCGACCCGCGATAGTGACAGGGGCTCCTCACCCCGGGCTTCGGCGTGCTCGGCCGACGAGAGTCGAAGCTGGAGTGGAGCCGACGTGGCCGAGACGACGGCGGTGGCGACCTCGACCAGCGCGTCGAATGCGTCGACCTCTTCGGCCCGCACCTCGAAGCTGACGCTCGCGTCGAGCTCGGCCTGGCCGATGGCGTCGAGCACAGCGCGTAGCTGTGGCAGGCACCAGCTCTCCGGACCGGAGTCGGCCGCGGGCAGGCCCTCGAGGATCACCTCCAGAGCCACGCCGGGGCAGGTCCGCGCGAGGTAGTGCATGCCCTCGGGGCGCAGGCACTTCGGCCCGACGATGCGCACCCGGATGCTGCCCGCACCGGCCGCCGAGGCGCGCTCGAGCAGGTCGAAGAAGCCCTTGTGGAGGCGGCGGGTCCGGATCTCGACGGTCGGCGCGACGGCGGGGTCGATTCGCCCGACGATCGCCCGGGCGGCGTCGGCGCGGGCCCGCGGATCGGAGTGCAACCGTTCGGCCTGCTCGAAGTCGAAGCGGATCCTCTTGTTGTCGGAGGAAGGCGCCATCGCGCGCAACTCTTGAAACGGAGGGGTGGGTCAGGACCAGACTAGCGGGAAACCGACGGCTCGAAAACCGGCGCCCCTCGGCGGCGGGGTCCGTGGTCTACCGGCCCGCGCGGGCCCGCGTTCAGTCGACGGTGATCGACTTGCTGACGTTCTTGGGCACGTCGGGGTGGACCCCGTGCTCGGCAACGCCGAGCGCGTCGAGGAACGCGGCCTTCTTCTCGCTCATGCGGAGCGCGAGACGTTGGAGGGCGACGGTCGCGGTGAAGGTCGCGCCGATCACGTCGCCGCTCTTCGGGAGGGCGATGAACTGGGACCGGTAGCCCGGTCTACCGGCTGGTACTTTCTCGACGGCCTGCCGCAGGCTCACGTCGGACTCGGCGATCGCGATGGAGATCGAGCCGCGGATCTTGTGCGTGTTGACCTGCGAGACCGTCAGCGCCACGTCGCGGTCGTTCGGGCCCGTGACGTAGATCAGGGGGTGGTCGCTGGTCAGGGATTCGATCAGGTCGCCGGTGGGCTCCACGAACACGCGCGACGGATCGATGTCGCCCAGGGAGAGCAACATGCGCCGCACCTCGCGGGGGCCGTAGAGCGTGTTGCGGCCGAGGATCGTGTTCGGCCCGTGTTTGAACTCGGCGGCCTCGTAGCCCTGGGTATGGTTGAGCACGACCTCGCGGATCTTGAGCGCTCCCTCGAGCGCCACGGCGTTCACGCGGGTGGCCAGGATGTGGATGCTCGGCGCGAGGTGCAGGGCCTCTGCCGCGGCCTCGACCTCTGCGGTGGTTCCGACGATCGCCTCGGAGATCAGGACCGGCAGGTGGGAGAAGAGATGCTCCCGCACGGCGATGTCGGCCGCGAGGGCTCCGTCTCCCTCGGACGCGGCGCGGCGGCGACCGACCTCGAGCGCGAGCCCCAGGAAGACCGCCAGCTGGTTGACAAAGCTCTTGGTCGCGGCCACGGCGATCTCGGGGCCGCAACGCAGGGGGACGTAGACCTCGGCCAGCTCCTGCGCGATGGTGGAGTTGACGTTGTTGACCAGCGCGAGGCGTCGGACGTCGCGCCCGGAGGCGATCACGTCGTGGAGCACGTCGACGACGTCCTTCGTCTCACCGCTCTGGGTGACCACGATCACCACGTCGCCGTCGCGCAGCACGGCCTGGTACTGCCCGCGGAACTCACCGGGGACGCAACAGATCAACGGTGTGCGCGCGACGTCGGCGAAGAAGAACGACCCGGCGCGCGCCGCGTGCTGAGAGCTGCCGCAGCACACGACGTAGAGCCTACCTCCCGCGTCGTCGGCAGCCAGACAAACCTCTGCGAATGCCTCGACGGCCGCGGAGAACTCCTGCACCTCGGCCGCTTCGATCCACGCGTCGAAACGGGCCAACGCGTCGACGTCGACCCGGTCGAGCAGCTCCTCGAGCAGCGCTCGTTCCGACGACGCGAAGGCGCCGGCGACGGGCAGCCGGGCAGCCACGAAGCGGGCGGCCTGCTCCGCGGCGACGAGCCGGTCCAGTCCAGCCGCCACCTCGGTCGGGTCGGACTCGGCGCGCAATCGTGCGACCTCGGCGTCGACCCACGCACGATCGTCTTCGGCCATCGCGTCGATGGCGGGCCTCGCCACGCGCAAGCGCTCGCTCCCGCCGCCGAAGAGGCGGACGACGTCGGCGACCGTGTCCGGCTGAGCGGCGATCTCCTGCTCCATGAACGTCGCGAAGGGCGGGCGCAGCTCGATGTCGCGCGCGAGCAGGCGACTGCGGGATTCGGCGCGCTCCAGGCGTGCACCGGTGCGCAGCGCGTAGACGGTCGGACCCGACGGGGACAGCTCGACGAACTCGCCGCGGTTGAGGGGGATCAGGCGCCGGGTCAGCTTGAGAACGCACGAGAGATCGGACGACGCGATGGCGAAGGGGCCGTGCTCCCGGTCGTCGCCGACTCCGGCGTAGAGGCTCGACCCCGCCTTGATCGCCCACGCTCTCTGTGTGCGGCGATCGGCGATGACCGCGGCGTACGAGCCCGCGAGGCGGCCGGCCGCCTGCACGATCGCCGCCCGCATGCACTCGGCGCGGATCTCGGCGTCGTCCTGCGCCTCGGGTTCGTGGGCGCCCAGCGCCGCCGCGAAGACGTGCTCGATCGTGTGAACGACCATCTCGCCGTCGTTGTCGGAGCGCACGGTGTGCCCTTCGCGGCGCAGCCAGACCTGCAGGTCGTCGCAGTTGGTGACGTTGCCGTTGTGGGCCCCGAAGAGCGAGGCCTTGCACCCGACCACGTGGGGCTGTGCGTTCACGTCGTCGACGGCGCCGAAGGTCGCCCAGCGCACCTGGCCGACGAAGGTCCGGCCCGCGAGACCGGTGATCCCGAGTGGCTCGCACACCTTCGACGGCGCGCCGACGCCCTTGCGCAGCTCGACATCGCCGGCCCGGGCCTGCACCGCGGCGCCCGTCGAGTCGTAGCCGCGGTACTCGAGGGTCCGAAGCCGCTCCGCCGCGACCTCGCCGAGGTCTGCGCGGTCGTTGTCGTAGACGAGTCCGATGACTCCGCACATTTTCGCTCCGGGGCGTCCTGGGCGCCGTCGGCAGGTCCGGCGCGATCGCGGGCCGCGGCCTGGGGCGCGCGGGCGGGCTACAAT
>CAZFPM010000035.1:14574-35012 GCA_964520965.1 uncultured Myxococcales bacterium | reverse complement strand
CGTTCGACCCGCAATCCCGCAAGCGCTCCCGGTGAGCGTCAGCTCAAGCGCCCCCTTGAACGGTTACTATGGTTCTTGATAGGATCTTCGGCATGAAACGACACAGCCAGCTTCAGGTCTTCTTGATTCCCTGCGCCATGGTTTGCTTTGCCGCTTGCGGCAATGACGACCCCGGGGGTGAAGACGGTGGGGATGCCGCGATAGAAGACGTGGCGGTCATCTCGAACGACGCCGCCGACGCGTCTTCGCTCACGCCTGTCGAATGCACCGCGGACGCGGCCGAAGGCGACGAGAGCAACACGCCCGACGAGCAAAAGAGCCACTCGGGCGAGAACGGAGTCTACGTAGACGAATGCAACTCGGATGGCGATCTCACGCTCTACGCATGCGAGACAGACTATGTGTGCGATTCGAACTTCCCGAACCCGGGTTGTACCTTCGTGCAAACCGGGAACGTGGCGCCGGTGACCATGGATTGCGACGGACAATGCGTGTCCGGGACCTGCGACTCGCGCTGCCCCGCATACGATGACGTGCTCACCTATCTATCGGTGGCGGCCAACGGGGACGCGACGTTCGAGAACTCCGCCGACGGCCGCAAGTACACCTGCGAGCTGAGCTGGGATCACTCGAACGACACTTACGACTGCGTGGACGATCCTGTGGTGGGAGACACAATTGAAGTGTGGTCTATCGGCCTGATTGGCACTTACTGCACCGGAGGCGCATGGGGAGGCTTCGGCATCACAGAGTGCGGGTACGGCTGCACGTTCCTGTACGACTGAGCTCGCTCCCTGCACGGCGACGCGTCGCCGGCCCATGGCGCCCCGCGCCGGTGCCCACGACACCGCAGCGGTGGTCGATACACGCGGGCTGGCTGCAAGCGAACGCCGGGCCGTGGTAGGACTGACCTACGCATTGCACGGTTCCACGACGAGGAGGCACGCTCTCGAGAGGTGGATGTTCTTCATGGGGCCACGCTATCGCGGTCGCGACCGCTGCCCGAGAATCCGCCGCCGACCGTGCGTCCCGGGCGGCTACCTACTCGCGTCTTCTCTTCTTCTTGCCCTTCTTGGCGTAGCCCTTGTTCGGGTTGGGCCGCTTCGAACCGCGCCGCTTCGGGGGGGCGCCGCCGGCCTTGTCGCCCCGACCGGGGCTGGGTCCGCCGCCATCTTCGCGGGACATGTTCAGCTCCTTGCCGCACACCCACGCCCGCTGCAATCGCTGGAGGATCGCCTCGGGCATGTCGGGGGGAAGCTCGACCGTCGCGTGATCCGCCTGGATGTCGATGTGGCCGATGAAGCGACCCTTGAGGCCCGACTCGCCCGCGATGGCGCCGACCAGGTTGCCGGGTTGCACCCCGTCATTGTGCCCCACCTCTACCCGGTACCGCTGCATCGGCTCGTTGCCCGGCCTCCGATCGCCAGTGCGAGCGGCACCCGGGGGGCGCGCTTTGCCGACGTTGCCGCGCCGGGGGGCGCCGCGGCCTGCGGGCTGCTGCCGGTCGCGGCGCTGCCATTCGACCGCTTCGCGCTCCCATCTCGGCGGCGCGTCGAGCAGGAGCGGCTCGTCGCCCTGACCGATCACCGCGATGGCCGCGGCGACGTCGACGGGGTCGTGTCCGTCGGCAGTCAACTCGCGGACGATCTCCACGTACCCGCTCGCCTCGTCGGAGCCGATCGTGCGCGCGACGCGCTCCTTGAAGCGCTCGACGCGGCGGAGGTTGACCTCGTCGGTCGTCGGCAGGAGCAGGCGTTCGAGACGCTGTCCGGTGTTGCGCTCGATCGCGCGCACGATGTGTCGCTCGCGCGGCGACACGAAGAGGAACGCTTCGCCCTTCCGGCCGGCCCGCCCGGTGCGCCCGATCCGGTGCACGTAGCCCTCGGTGTCGTGGGGCGGGTCGTAATTCACGACGTGGGTCAGTCGGTCGACGTCGAGTCCGCGTGCGGCGACATCGGTGGCGACCAGGACGTCGATGCGGCCGCTCTTCAGCTGGTCGACGATCTGCTCGCGTCGGTGTTGGGGCACGTCGCCGTTGAGCGCCGCGACGGCGACGCCGCGCGCGTCGAGCTTCTCGGCCAGGTCCACGGCGCCGTTGCGCGTGCGCACGAAGATCAGCATCCCGTCGAAGGGCTCGGACTCGAGCACGCGGGTCAGGACGTCGAGCTTGTGGTGGTGAGGGACCACGCGGTAGCGCTGGTGCACCGTCTCCGGGGTCGCCTTCTGGTCTGCGATGCGCACCTCGATGGGGTCGGTCAGGTGCTGAGCGGCGATCTTGCGAATGACCGGCGGCATGGTCGCGGAGAAGAGCGCGATTCGGCGGTCCGGCGGAGCCTGCTCGAGGACCCATTTCACGTCGTCGATGAACCCCATGCGGAGCATCTCGTCGGCCTCGTCGAGGACGAGCGTGTCGAGCGCGTCGAGCTTGAGCGTGCCACGACGCATATGGTCCATTACCCGCCCGGGCGTGCCGACGACGACATGGACGCCGCGCCTGAGCGAGCGGAGCTGGCCCTCGAACCCGGTGCCGCCGTACACCGGCAGCACGTGGAACCCTTCGAGATGAGCCGCATACGCCCGGATGGCCTCGGCGACCTGCAGCGCGAGCTCTCGGGTGGGAGCGAGCACGAGCGCCTGTATCTCCGCGCGGTCGAGGTCGAGACGCGAGAGCAGGGGCAACGCGAACGCGGCCGTCTTCCCGGTGCCCGTCTGCGCCTGGCCGAGCACGTCCCGGCCCTCCAGCATCGGCGGAATCGTGCGCGCCTGGATCGGGGTGGGCGCCTCGTAGCCGGCGGCGTCTAGCGCTTGCAAGAGCGCCGGGAGCAGGCCGAGTTCGGCGAAGGTCGTGTCGGGGTCGGTCATCGGGCGCCGCGGGGTCGAGCGGGAGTTCGTGCCCTGCCCCTACTCGAAGACGGGCGCCGCGCACACGATAGAATTCCCCCGGGTCGGGTCGCTCGGCCCCGAATCCCGCCGCCGGGTTCGCTCCGAGGCGGCGTTCAAGCCGCCGTCACCCCACACGCAGACCCGCACTCCGCGCTGCACCGCGGGGCGTTCGCCGAAGCGCCCGCCGCACCGGGATTCCGAAGGCGATCTGGACGCGGCCTGATCGCGACCGCCGGGGTGGCAGGGAGCTTCGCGCAAGCCACGGCTGGAACTCGGAGGTGTGGCCGCGGCCTCGGAATGGGCAGGTCCTTGGACCGCAGGGTGCGATCGGAGCCCGTCACTGGTCGAGCTCCGCCGGGCCACTCGACTCGACGTCAGTGGTCCGCGAGCAGCTGGGCCGCTCCGATCGCCAGGTGCAACGGCTCCTCGATGGCGAAGGCGTCCATGGTGTCGACGAACCCGAAGCTCAGGAAGAACCAGCGCCCGTCGTCACGGCGGAGCAGCCATGTCAGGTTCAGGACCCCGGGTTCCGAGCCCCCCTTGAACCCGATGAAAGGCCAGTCGACGGCGCCGAAGTCCACGCCCGGGTTCGCCGACAGGACCTCGTTGACCTCGGCGGTGTCCGTCGCGTCGCCGAGACCCCGCAGGACCACCATCGCCGCGCAGAGCTCCTCCGGCGACGCGAACCATTCGATCGTGTCGACGTTCCGTGGCTCGGGCCATGCGCGCACGGCGTCGAGGGACATCGAGGCCAGCTCTTCGTCGAGGAAGCGCCGCCGCCCGTCGGGGTCGAGCGCGAGGTAGTCGTCTCGGTCGCCGGCGCCCAGGGCACCTTTGAGCAGAAACATCTCGCGCGTGGTGATGAAGGGAGTGTTGACCTCCGGTGCCATGTGCCCGGCCAGCTCGAGGGTCTGCTCCACGCGCTCGCGTTCCAGGTGCCGGATCAGATGGTCGGTAGCGGTGTTGTCGCTGATCGAGATCATCAGCTCGGCGTACTCGACGAGCGCGAACTCGGTCCCGGCCGCCTCGAGGTGCATCTGGCCGGAGGGCAGACTCTTCCACGCCTCCTCGATCGCGAGGAGGTCGTCCCAGGCCATCTCCCCCGACGCGATGGTGTCGGCCAACGTGGCCAGCACGTAGAGCTTGAACGCCGATCCGAGGGCGAGGCGTTCGTCCGGGCCGAGCGCGGAGATCTTCGCGCAATCGCCGTCGTCGGTGACCTCGGCTGCCAGGAAGACGGCCGCCTCCGAGACGGCCGCCGCACGCTCCCCGACCTCGTCCCACGACGTCGGGACCGCCTCCGGGTCGATCTCCGGCGCGGGCTGGATCAACAGGCCCGTCATCCGGTGGGGCGCGACCGGCTCGGTGCTCAGCGACACGACGAGGCGGTCGCCGGTGCGCGCGGCAATCAACGCCTCGAGCGCGAAGTCGCGCATCGACTCGACCGCGAGGAGGCTCACCGGGGCGAGGTCACGGTGGAGGTCGGCGGTGATGTCGAGCAGATCCTCCGCAGACACCTCGGCGAGAAAGTCCTCGGTGAAATGCTCCTCGATCTCGCTCTCCGAGACTCCCGTGGTCCCGGTGTTGAGGAGGTGTAGGAACCACGTTAGCTGCTGCTCTGCCGCGGTCCCGACCGATGCTGCGTCGACGGCATCTGGCTGTCCCCCATCGACCGCGGTCGCGTCGCTCGGGTCGACGTCCGGCCCGCTGGCGTCGCCGGTGTCGCCCGCATCCCAGACGTCGTCCGGCGTGCAGTTGTCCAGGAAACCGGTCTGGATCATCGCCCCGCCCACGCAGTCCCACTCGGAGCCCGGGCACTCGTTCGCGTAGAGACACGAGAGCCCGGGTGCGCAGGCCTCGCCGCCGCGAGGCGAGATGTCCGGACATTCGGTCAGGCGATCGCCGTCGCCATCCGGACCACTGTCGCCGCTGCAGGCCGCCGCCCCAATCAGCACCAGACACAACGCGGTGGTTGCCACGTCGAACGACCGCTGCCGATAGAACCGTGGGACACGCATCGCCCTCTCCTTCCGCTGGCTATCGTGACCCCCGCGACCCTACCGCGGCCCCGGTGCCGGATCCAGCGCACGCGCGTCGATGCCGCGGGACAAACGCGCAGGTTCGCCCCCTGTCGGCCGACCGCTCCGAGTCGCCCTGACGGTCAGTCGATGACCGCGCGCAGCCTGGCGGCCAGCGTCTCGACGTCGGGACGGCGAACCAGCGAGAAGTGCGTGCCCGGCACCACCTCTGCGACGACCTCGGACGCCACCCGGGACCAGCCCATGTCATCCGGAGCGCCGACATGCTCGGCGAGGGGGCGCTCGGCCTTGAAGACGTGAACGCAGCCCTCGTAGCGACCGGCCCGGTGCTCCCGCAACGCCCGCAGATTGGTCTCGAACGCGGCGAACAGGCCTCGGAAATCGCCGAGACGGTAGTTCCACGGGAGCGCCTCGACGGCCTTGGCGTGCTTGAGCACGTAGCGCAGCCCTGCGTCGCGGTCACAGCTGCCGAGGAGCTCGAGATCGAGCGCCGTGTCCGGCACCCCGAGGTCCTGCGCCATGACCCGGAGCAGGAAGGGGAGCTCCTCTTCGCTGGGCGGCGCCGCCGCCTGGCCGGGCACTGGAGCGAGGCTGTCGAAGAGGCCGACGAACACGACCTCGACGTCGGCGGCGCAGAGCTGGCGGGCCATCTCGTACGCCACCACACCTCCGAGCGACCACCCCCCGAGGCGATAGGGCGGAGTGTGGAGCCGTCGAATCCGTGCGAGGTAGTCGGCGGCCATCTCCTCGATCGACGTCAGCTCGGCATCGCCGCCGCCGAGCGCCGGCATCTGAAGGCCGAACACGGGGCGCTCTTCGCCGAGCAGCCGGGCGAGCTCGACGTAGCAGAGCGACGATCCGCCGACGGGATGGACGAGGAAGAGCGGCTGCGCGTCCGCGGGGCCCGGGGCGAGCGACACGAGGATCGCGTCGGACTCCGGAGATCCGCGACCGCCCTCCCCGTCGCCGGTCCCGCCCGCCACGCCGTCGAGCTTCGGGACGACCAGCGCCAGGGTCATCTCGCCGAGCCCCGGATCGTCATGCCCTCGACGAGCTTCGTCACGTTGATCGAGACGCCGAGCTCGCGCTCGATCTCCAAGACGATCTCGACGGCGACCAGGGAGTCGAGTCCGAGGTCGGTCAGCGGCAGGTCGATGTCGAGGTCGTCGGCGGCGACCCGGAGACCGCGGGAGGCGAACCCGGTGATGTAGCGCACGAGCGCGTCGAGTCTCTCGGCGGGTGGGACGGAGGCGAGTGACTCGAGCGCGGTCCGCTTCGTCGGCGCGGGGGCCAGCGTGACGCCCTCGAGCCAACCGACGAGATCACCGGTGCGGGCGAAGACCGAGAAGTCCGCGCGCACCGCGCCGGGCGGCGCATCTTCGGGCGCATCCGACGTGCGGACGTGGACCCAGAAGAGGTTGCCCGGCTGCTCCAGGACGACGATGCGGTCGGCGCGGATCGGCAGCATCGTCCGCTCGACCTCGGGGCCGAGTGCGGCACCATAGGCCTGTTGCCAGGCTACGACGACCAGGGGGTGGAGCTTGAGCGGGCCGGGGGCGGACTCGGCGGTCGACGGGAGGTGAACCTCCGCGAGGAGCTCGCCCGGCGCGCGATGCAGGCGGGTCAGCGTGTGCGCCAGGCCGACGCCGTATTCGACTCCGAGCTCGACGCAGCGTTCGTAGAAGGGGTCTGGCGACTCGGCCTCGGTGATCCGGGCGCGCAACGCGGCGAGGTCGTCGTCCGCCGGTCGACGCGCGTCCATCGGCGCCACGCGGCCATCGGCGGAGACGCGGATGGGGACATCGTCCCAGGGCACGCGCGGATTCGGCTCCTGGAAGTGCAGGTGAGGCGGTATCTCGCGGCGCTCCAGAGCCAGCGCGACCTTGATCACCCCAGCGACGCCAGCCGCGGCCTCGAGGTGGCCGATGCCGGTCTTCGTCGAACCGACCCAGAGCGGGCGCTCGTCTCGGTCGCGACCAGCGAACACGTTGCCGAGCGCGCGCAGTTCGATCGGGTCACCGAGCGGGGTCCCGGTACCGTGCGCCTCGACGTAGTCGATGTCGCCGGGCTCCAACACCGACGCTGCGAGGGCCGAGCGGATCACGGCCTCTTGCGATGGCCCGTTCGGCGCGGTGAGGCCGTTGCTGCGGCCGTCCTGGTTGACGGCCGAGCCCCGCACCACCGCGATTACCCGGTCGCCGTCGTCGATCGCGGCCGTGAGGCGCTTCAACACCAAGATGCCGCAGCCCTCCCCGCGAACGTACCCGTCGGCGCTGGCGTCGAAGGTCTTGCAGCGGCCGTCGGCGGCCATCATGCGGGCCTGCGAGAACGCGACGGTGACGTCTGGTGACAGGATCAGGTTCACGCCGCCGGCCAGTGCGAGGTCGCACTCGCCCTGCTGCAGGCTTCGACACGCGTGGTGGATCGCCACGAGCGAGGCCGAGCAGGCGGTGTCGATCGCGACGCTCGGACCACGGAGATCGAGGGCGTAGGAGATGCGGTTGGCGGCGATGCTCAGCGCGTTGCCCGTGCTGGCGTAGAGCCCGTACCCCGCGGGGTTGCTGAAGTGTAGTCGGCCGTAGTCGTTGCTGCTGATGCCGAGGAAGACGCCGGTCGCGCTCCCTTCGATCGCGTCGGCGGCGATGTCGGCGCGCTCCAGCGCCTCCCAGCAGACCTCGAGCGCAATGCGCTGCTGCGGGTCCATGTCGACCGCCTCGCGCGGGGCGATGCCGAAGAAGGCCGCGTCGAAGAGCGCCGGGTCTTCGAGGAACCCGCCCCACCGCGTCGACATCTTGCCCGGGGTCGGTGAGCCCTCCGAGTAGAACCGGTCGACGTCCCACCGGTCGGGGGGCACCTCGGTGATGCAGTCGCGCCCACCGCGGAGGTTCTCCCAGTAGGCCTCCGGCGTGTCCGCGCCCGGGAAGCGACAGGCGATGCCGATGATGGCGACCGGCTCGAAAGGCACGGCGCGAGCGTGCGGGCGCACGAGCCGCGGCACGTCGGCGGCGAGGTGCTCGGCCAGGGCCCGGATGGTCGGATAGTCGTAGAGCAGCGTCGGTGGCAAGCGCCGGTCGAGCAGCGTCTCGAACTCACCCGACAGGCCCACGATCGAGCGGGAGTCGAGCCCGTAGAAGTTGAACGGAGTGTCGACGTCGACCTCCGACGGGGCGAGGCGCAGGTGGGGCGCGAGATGCTCCACCAACATCCGTTCGACCGCGGCCGCCTCTGACGACAGTCGACCCGCCCTGCCCGCCTCGCGTCCGGTCGGCCGAGCCGAACCAACTCCGGACGCGACCGCCGGGAGGGCGGCCGAGTCGGTCGCCGAGTCCGCACGGTGGCGCCGCCGCTCGAAGAACTCGGCCACCCGCTCCGCGTCCAACGGTCCGACGCTCTCCCGCACGCGGTCCTGAAGGCGCCGCGCCTGGTCTCGAAGCTGGAGCAGCGCCGGGTTTGCGCCGATCGCGACCTCGAGCTTGCTCTGGGTCTCGTCGAACAGGCGCTGGACGCGCGACCGATGCCTGAAGGGCGAGAGGCCGCCGCCGAGGTACTCGGCCCGACAAGCGCGACGCTGGATCTTGCCACTCGACGTCTTCGGGATCGTCCGTGCGGCGATCAGCGCGACGTCATACGGGGACACCTCGTGCGCGGCGTTGACCGCACGGCGGATCTGGGCGGTCAGGGCGCCGGGCTGTTCGGTGCCGTCTCCGTCGCGGATCTCGGCGACGACGACCAGCTCCTCCTCGCCATTCACGTCGAGGGAGAAAGCAGCCACGCACCCCGGGCGCACGGAGGCGCACGCGTCCTCGACCGTCTGCTCGATATCCTGCGGGTAGTGATTGCGGCCGCGGACGATGATCAGGTCCTTGCGGCGTCCGGCGATGTACAACCCCCCGTCGTGAAGGAAGCCGAGGTCGCCGGTCCGCAACCAGCTCGCGTCGTCGTCCCCGTTTGCCGAGGCGGTTGCGCCACCGAAGGTCTCGGCCGAGGCTTCCGGCGCCTCGAAGTACCCCCGCGCGACGCTGGGCCCCTGGAACCACACCTCGCCGAGCTCGTCCTCGGCGACCGGGAGGTTCGTGTCGGGATCGACGATCGCCACCCTGTGCTCGGCACCGGTCGTCCCGCAGCTCACGAAGTTCCTGGACCGCTCGTCATCGGGCGACGACGCTGACACGCGGCCTTCGGCGAGTGCGTCCGCGTCGAGATGCAGCACGGCCGGGGGGCGTCGAACGGCTTCCCCGCCGTGACGAAGAGCGCCGACTCGGCCATACCGAAGGTCGGGAACCAGGCGCCGGGGCTGAACCCGTGAGGTGCCCACGTCTCTTCGAACTTCCGCAGCGTCTCGTAGCGGACCGGCTCCGCGCCATTGCCGGCGACGCACCAGGCGCTCAGGTCGAGGTGCGGTGTGCGGAGGCCCTCGGCCTTACGGCTGCAGAGCTCGTAGCCGAAGTTCGGTCCGGCGCTGTGCGTACCTCGGAAGTGGGACATCGCCTCTACCCATCGCGTGGGGCGTTGGATGAAGGCGAGCGGGGAGAGGAAGGTGACCTCGAATCCGACGACGACGGAGCCGAGCACGTACGCGAGCAGGCCCATGTCGTGGTAGAGGGGCACCCAGCAGACGCCTCGTGTGTCGCGATCGATGCGGATCAGCTCCTCGGCCAACGCGACGTTGGCGAAGACGGTGTCGTGGGCGACGCGGACGCCCTTGGGGGCCCCGGTAGAGCCCGACGTGTACTGCAGATAGACGTCGGCGGCGGGATCCGGATCCGGGGCCGTCCATGTCGCCGCCATCGACTCCGCGACGTCGTCGACGGCGATCCAATCCGCGCCGGAGAACTCGCGACTGCTGCGGAAGAGCGCAGCGCCGTAGTCCGCGATGCGACGGGTCCCGAGCACGACGCGGGGGGTGCAAGCGCCGGCGATGGCCGTGAGCCGCGAGAACGTCTGCTTCACGCGGCTCGGGTCCGGCGGGTACGCGGGGACGGCGACCACCCCCGCCAGCACGCAACCCCAGAATGCGGCCACGAAGTCGAGCCCGGGGGCAAAGAGGAGGAGCGCCCGCTGGCCTACCAGGTCGTCCGCCTGAAGCCTGCTCGCGATAGCGCGCGCGCGCAGGTCGAGATCGGCCATCGTCCACGAGACGGTCGGCCCATCGACATCGCCCGATTCCAGGAAGCGATACATCGTCCCCGGCGGCGGGTCGGCGACGCGTTCGAGGAAGCGCGTGACCAACGTCCGCCCGCTCGTGCCCGAGGGCTGGCTGTGATTGCCCGACATCGCTTGGAGACACCGCGGGTAGAGGAGCCATCATACGCTCGACGTCGTGCGCGGGGCCACGTCCTCGTTGGCCGCCCCCCTGAAAGCGTTCTTTCAGGACTCTTTCAGGCCGGCCCCGAGAGGGCCCCCATAGCTTGGTCTCACACCATACTCCGGCCCAGGACTCGCCATGTTGCGTCTGCTCCTCCCGTTCGTCGCGGTCTTCTTCCTCGCAAGTTGCGTGACGAGCACCTGGGACGAGGAGTCGGACCATGCGCCGGGACGCGAGTGGGCCCCGCCCGAGGATCGGAACGGCCGCACCGCTGCCCGGACCGCGGACGGCTTCGACTCCTCGGCGCCGGGCGGCGACGACCCCGAGTCCTTCGCGCACGACGACTACCACGGCGAAGAGGAAGACCTTCCGGAGACCATCGAGGTGCAAGGCGAGATTCAGGCGCTCAGCACGATGACCGTCGACGGCGCGGTCTGGGGTTCCTGCTCGACGACGATCGTCGCCGGACTGACCGAGCAGCTGATCGCGGAGCTGAACTGCATCCGACCGGGGACGATGGCGTCGATCGCCGGCGACCCGAACATCACGTTGGGTCCGGCCGCATCGCGGTGGATGCAAACCTCCGCGGCGGCGGCCCTCCGCCGGGTGGCGGCACGCGGCGGTGGCGGCCTGTACATCACGTCCGGCCTGCGGTCGATCGCGCAGCAATACCTGCTCTACCGCTGGCAGGGTGTCGCCTGCGGCATCGGCGTCGCCGCGCCTCCGGGGGCGTCGAACCACAACGGCGGACTCGCGATCGACATCGGGGCGTACGGCTCCTGGCGCTCGCTGCTCCAGTCCGAAGGTTGGGCCTGGCTCGGGTCCTGGGACCCCGTCCACTTCGACTATATAGGCGGCGGAATCGACATCCGCTCACTCTCGGTGCTGGCGTTCCAGCGCCTCTGGAACCGCAACAACCCCGGTGAGCGTCTGTCGGAGGACGGCGTCTACGGGCCGGCGACGGAAGCGCGGCTGCGCCGCAGCCCGGCAGCCGGCTTCCCGACTGGCGCTTGCGGATCGGCACCCGCGCCCGAGCCCACCCCGACGCCGGAGCCCGAGCCCACCCCACCGCCGACGCCGGAGCCCGAGCCAACGCCCGAGCCGACGCCCCCACCGCCCGCCGACCCGGAGCCCGAGTCGGACCTGCGCGATCCCGACCCGGACCCCGATCGGGACCGGTGGCCCGACGACAGCACCGACCGTTCGATCGGATTCGTCTGGACCGACCACGGCGGGCGGTACTACCGCTTCGAGGTGGTCGCGGCGCCGCCCGCGGTTCGCGAGGTCGTCTACACCGTCGACGGTTGGAACATCGGCAGCGCGAGGAGTACCGGGTTCATTCACGAGTACCACTTCAGCGCCACCGACATTCACCGCAACATCGAGGTCGTCGGCCTCGACGGCAGCGGCACGGCCGTCGCCTGGGGCTACGGGGTGATGGACACGACGGACCACGAGGCGCCATTCATCAGGCAGGTCGGCGACAGCACGTACGAGTTCGGCCTGGACCGGGTCGCCGACGACGTCGGCCACGTCCGCGTGTTCGCCGACGGCACCCAGCTGGTCGACGGCGGCACGGGCCGATCAGAGGCCGGACGCACCGAGCGCTTCACCATCCGGTCGCGCATCACGAGCCCGGGCCTGCGCACCTTCGAGATCCTGCTCTACGGGCCAGACAACGCGTACCTCGGGACCTACCGGCGACAGATGGAGATCTGGTAGGGCGAGAGCGGCGGCGGGCCGTCGCGCGCGGGTGTACGAAGGTCGGCGTTGTGCTAACCGGCTGACGTCGGCCCCTTCGCGACACGCCCCGATGACCGATCGCGCCCAGAGCTCCCTCGTTCGCGGCTGGCTTCTGCTGCTGGCCGTCTCGATCGTCGCCATCGTCCTGGTGGGCGGCGCCACCCGCCTGACCGGTTCCGGTCTGTCGATCACCGAGTGGCGCCCGGTCACCGGGACGCTGCCGCCGATGGATGCCGTCGACTGGCAGACCGAGTTCGACAAGTACCAGGACTCGCCGCAGTTCCGCCTGGAGAACGCCCATTTCACGATGGAGGAGTTCAAGGCGATCTACTGGTGGGAGTGGGCGCACCGACTTCTGGGCCGGCTGATCGGCCTCCTCGCGCTCGCCCCCGCGCTCGTATTCTGGCGCCGGGGGATGTTGCCGCGCTGGCTCGGGCGGCGGTCGGCGGTGATCGTCGTGCTGATCGGGTTCCAGGGGGCGCTCGGCTGGTTCATGGTCGCCAGCGGGCTCGTCGACGAGCCGCGCGTCGGTCACCTGCGCCTCGCCGCCCACCTCCTGACCGCACTGTTCGCGCTCGGTGTGGTGCTGTGGACCTGGGCCGAAGCGACCCACGGCCGGCGCCGCGTCGGCGGAACGCCCGAGGCCCGGTCGGTGCTCTGGCTCGGCGCGGCGTTGGTCCTCCAGATCGCCTACGGCGCGTTCGTGGCCGGTTTGCGCGCGGGCCTGTACTTCCCGACCTGGCCCCGCATGGGCGCCCGCTGGTTCCCGGACCTGAGCGAGCACACCGGCTCCACGCTCGCCGCCTTCGTCACCAACCCGTTGGCCGTCCAATTCGTCCACCGCTGGCTAGGCGCCGTCGTGGTCCTCGCGGCCATCGTCGTCGCCATACGCCTCGCGCGAAGAACCGGATTGCGACGCTACGCCGTACTGCTACCGCTCCTGACGGCGGCGCAATTCGCGCTCGGCATCTGGACGATCCTCCGGTTCTACCTCCACCCCGTCACCCTCGGCGTCGCCCACCAACTCGGCGCCGTCATCCTGTTGTCAGCCACCGTCCTCGCCTGCTTCGCAGCGAGTCGTGTCCCGGCGGACGCCGACGTGGCGGCCGGGATCCGAGACTGACGGGCGGTCGAGGTAGGGAGGGTTCGCGCAAAGACGCAAAGACGCAAAGGTCTCTTTGGTATCGCCTGCGCGCCCCCCTTTGTGCCTTTGCGCCTTTGCGCGACCCCCTGCCCCCCCTTTCGCAGACCGATCCGCCCCCGTGCACGTGTACAACACCGGGTCGCGAAGGGGCGCTGGGGCGTCAAGGCCGCGCATGCTACTTTCGGCCGTCTTCTCGCGGAGCTTCGACATGTGCACACCCGTCCGTTTCGTTCTCGTCGCGCTGGCCGCGTTCGCGGTCGTCGCATTCGTTGCCGCCTGCGACCCCGCCAGCGGGGGTGACCGGGAGCCTTCGGAGCCGGGGGTCGTCCGGGGACCGGGCTCCGGAGAGCCGGTGGGTGGGCAGGCGAGGGGCGGTGCCGAGCCCGGCGACGGCGAGCGGGAGCCCGCGTCGACACCGGTGGACCCGGAGCTTCTCGCGCGCGCCGAGGCGGTCTCGCGAGACGACGTCGTAGCGGTCGCGGCCGCGAACAATGCGTTCGGGTTCGAGGTGCTCGACCTGCTGGACGACGACGGAACGAACGTCTGCGTTTCACCGCATAGCATCGCCGCCGCGCTCGCGATGACGTCCGGAGGAGCCCGGGGCGCGACTTTGGAGGCGATGCGCGGGACGCTGCACACGTCTCTCGCCGCGGACTCCGTCCACCCCGCGACGTTCGCGCTCGACATTGCGCTCAGAAACAGCGCCGCGGATCCCGATGCAAAGGTCACGCTGGCGATCGCCAACCGGGTCTACGTGAACGGTCAGTTTCGCGAGCGGCTTCGGCCCCCGTTCGTCGCCTCTCTCGACCGGTGGTACGGGGCGGGCCTGGCGCTGGCCGACTTCGCCGACGCTCCTGGTGACGCGGCCAACGAGATCAACGCCTGGGTCGACGAGACGACCCGCGGCGCGATCCCGGAGATCGTATCGGCAGACGCCCTGACGCCGGCGACGATGCTCGTTCTCCTCAACGCCGTGTACTTCCTCGGCGATTGGGCGGAGCCGTTCGAGGAGTCGTCCACCGTGCCCGACACGTTCACCCTCGCCGACGGGAACACCGTGCAGCCGCCGATGATGCGGCAGACGCTCGACGAGGCCCGATACACGGAAGCGGGCGGGTACCAGGCGGTCTCGCTCCCCTACGAAGGTGGGGACTTCGCGATGTGGATCGTCCTGCCGCCGACGACGGCCGACCCGAAGACCGGGGGCGCGCCAGGGTTCGACGCCGCGACCTTCGACACCATCGCCGGCGCCCTCGGGCCGCGCAAGGTCGACCTCACGCTGCCGCGCTTCACGTTCGAATGGAACGCCTCGCTCGTAGAGCCGCTCCGAACGCGGGGGATGGGCATCGCGTTCGACCGAACGGCCGCCGACTTCGGCGACATCGCCGAGCTCCGGCCCGAAGAACGGCTCTTCGTCGCCGACGTGCTCCACCGCACCCGCATCGAGGTGAACGAGGCGGGCACCGAGGCGGCCGCCGCGACCGCCGTCATCATGGCCGTACAGGTCGAGTCTGTGGAGGCCGCGCCCGCCGTGATGCGCGTCGACAGGCCCTTCTACTTCGTCTTGCTCCACCGGCCGACGCGCGCCGTGCTCTTCACCGGCAAGGTCGAGAACCCGCTGTCCGGATGAGCCATTGGGCGACCGACCCCTGCTCGCGCTGACCCTCGCCGAGACCGGCGAAGCCCTGGAAGCACTCGGCTACTCCGCGGTGCATGCGGCTCCGATCAGGCGGGCGCTGCTGAGGGGCGACGACCCGGCCGGGACACGTGCGTCGCCCCGCGCCCTCTCCGGGCTGGCCGAGCGCCACCCCTGGACCGGCAGCCGGGACGCCGAGCAGCATCCGGCACCCGACGGTTCGACGAAGCACCTGATCGGACTCGCCGACGGAGAGGTCATCGAGGCCGTGCGGCTGCCAGGCTCCCCGAAGAGCAAACCGTCGGCCTGCCTCACCACGCAGGTCGGCTGCGCGATGGCCTGTCGCTTCTGCGCGTCCGGGCTCGACAAGGTGCGCCGGAACCTGAGCGTCGACGAGCTCCTCGAGCAGCTCGTCCACCTGCGTCGCGCCGGTCCGGTGGAGCGCCTCGTGTTCATGGGTGCCGGCGAACCGACCCAGAACCTCGCCGCGCTCGCCCGCGCCCTCGAGATCCTCCGAGACGAAGCGGGCGTCGGGCCCAAGAAGACGGTGGTCAGCACCGTCGGGCCTGCGAAGGCGATCGACCGCCTCGCCGATCTCGGCCTCCGTTTCACCCTCGCGCTCTCGCTCCACAGCGCCACCGCAGATGTCCGGGCAGGACTCATCCCGACCCAGGCCGGCGCGAGCCCGGCGAGTCTGGTCGAGGCGGCCGATCGTTTCTCCGAGCGGATGCGGCGGCCCTACCAGGTCGAATACGTTCTTCTGCGCGGCGTGAACGACTCGAGCGCAGACGCGGCGGCCCTTGCCCGACTCCTGGTCGGCCGGTGGTGTCACGTCTCGGTGATCCGCTGGAACCCGGTCGAGGGCATGGATTTCGATCCACCGTCGCGCGAGGCAGCCCGGGCGTTCGTCGCTCGCCTTCACTCCAGCGACGTATCAGCGCGCCTGCGGACGACGGTCGGCGGGGACACCACGGCGGCGTGCGGCCAGCTCCGCGCAGGCCGTTCGTCGACGATCACGAGCAGCTCCAGAGCACCAACCAGGTAACCTCCCGTCGCACGTCCGACCGGTTCGCGCGGTCCCGTTACCTGATCGGTGCTTCAGCTGAGGAGCAGCTCAGGGGCGTAGTGGGCCACGGCCCCATCGAAGACCTTGACCAGGTCGGCGAGCCGCTGGCGGTGTTCGGCCGACGACAGGGGAGTCTCCTTGGTGTGGACCACGCCGAAGTGCTTCGACCTGAAGACGTAGCGCTCCCCTTCCTCGGGACGAGAGAGGATCAGGTCGTAACGGTCGCCTCCGACCGACAGGCTGACGTTCACCACCGCGTGCTCGATGTCGACCGCCAGGTCCCCCACGGCGACGTCGCCGAACCGGTCGCCGTACTTGTCGATGACGGCGCCGAGCAGGAAGTCGTAGCGCTCGCGACGCCGCTCCGCCTCTTCGGCCAGGGCCGGGTCGGGGCCGGGGTCGGGCGGCGGCTCTTCCGGTTGGTCTGGGGGAACCTCGATCTCCGGCGCGGTCCTCGCCCGGATCGCGACGCCGCGAGCCAGTTCGTGCCACTCGTCGGCGTGCCAGCAACGCTCGGCAAACCAGACGCCGTGGGTAGCGGTCATCAACTCGACGAGGTCGTCGTTGCTCGCGACCTGGACCTGACCGGGCACGATCCGCAGCCGGTCGCCTTCGCGAAGGCGCTGACGCAACGGCTCGTCGCCCGGCGCGATGGCCTCGGGGTCATAGCGGAGCGTCCGTTCGTCGCTGGCGGTAGGCTTCAGCGCGATCAAGGTGCCGTCGCCTGGACCGCCGACCGAGAACAGATACGCGGACATCTCCTCGCCGGCCGACGGGAGGACGGCTGCGAAGAGCTTGCGGTAGACCGCGACGGCGGCCGAGCAGTCTGGCGAGCAGGGAACGAAGCCGAGCGCGGGGACGAGCAGCGGGTTGTTCTCCCACGGCGCCGCGCCAGGCTCCTCCGCGCGCTTGGAGAGCGCCGCCCACGACGGCAGGGACACGTCCGAGAAGCTCCCGTCGGCGAAGGCCGTGGCGCAGCAGTCGGGGTACCCGTGCAGCCTCCCGACATCGATGATCGCGGCGCGTCGGTCTTCGCCAGCGCCGCCCGCGATCGTCTCCGCGAGTCCCGTCCACCCGGCGATCGACGCCTCGTCACGCACGATGACCAACGTGCCCGTGGCGCCGGTCCCGCGGACTCCGTCGTCCACGAACGCACAGCGCAGGCCTGCGCGCTCGACGCTGCGCTTCACGTCGGCGCTCACCTCGTCCGCGCCGACGTTCTCGACCGTCAGCACCGGCTTGTGCCCCTGCTCGGCCACCCCGACGACACCCTCGACCAGCCCTTCCAGGTCGACCCGGCGTTCGCCGATACGGAACCGCCGGGCCGGCGGCTTCTCCACGGCCTCGTCGCGCCGACGCCGCCAGAGCTCGAGGCCGCGGTCCAGGATGTCTATCTCGTCGAGCACGTCCGACTCGGAGCGAACGACGTCGGTCATCGCCAGCAGGAACTCGAGCCGAGACATGTCGTCGCCGTCGGTCCAACGCGGATTGCCGGCGCGGAGTCGCTGCTCCACCTCGCGCGCGAGATCGTCGGCCAGGTCGCCGCCGAGCAGGTCGTATCGGAGCACGATCCGCGATAGCGGGCGCATGCGCGCGTCGGCGAACCGCCACGGTCGCTCGCTGCGGAAGAGCTTGCGTCGGTTCATCGACAGCGCCTGGTCGCTCTCCTCCTCGACGACGAGCCCTTCCCGCTCCGCGAGGAAGGTGATCGGCAGCTGGTAGTGGAGCCGCATGCGCGACTGGAACATGTTGCCGGCCACCTTGCGGCTCAGGCCGAGGAGACGCAGCAGCCCCACATTGAGATGGAGCCTCTCCGGCGTCGTCCAGGGGGTGAACATGATCAGGGACACGCCGGTGTACCAGAACCGCTCCGGGAACGTGTCAGCGAGCTCACGGAACGTGTTGACCGCACGCAGGCTGTCGATCGGCCTCGTGCCCTTGTTGAACAGCAGGAGATCGTTCCCCGAGAAGCTCTCGACCCCGCTCGCGTAGACCCCGATTCGGATGGCCGCGCCCCGCACGTTCTCCCAGTGCTCCCGCAGGGCTGCCTCGAAGCGCTTCACCTCGGCGGTCCGAACCGCGAGCAGGAGTTGCACCCGGCCCGCCATGCCGAGCTCCTGCATCGTCTCGAGGCATTGGCGGACGACCGCCGGGCCGCCCAGCTGTTCCAGCAGCAGCCCGTGGGGGTATCGATCCGCTGTTCCCCGGCTCTCGGCGACGCCCCGGATCTGCAACGCGACCCGCTGGGCCTCGCTCAACCTGGCCCGCTCCGACGGATGACGCTTCTGCCGCTTGAATGGGTTCGTGGTGAGCCCGCGGATGAAGAAGCGCAACACCGGCCTGCCGGTCGCACCCTCGCGCCCCTCTTTGGTTCCACGCTCCGCCTTCTGGTAGCCGCTCCCCGACTCGCAGAACGAGCAGCCCAGGTGGTAGAGCCGGTCGTCCTCGAAGTCGGCGTAGACCGGGTTGTCGGCGACGCACTTGCGGTGCCCGCACCCCTGGGGCTGCCAGAAGTAGTAGTTGTCGATGTCCTCCCGACGGGCTGCCTCGTTCCCGGGCTCCCAGTCCAGGCGCGGCGTCGCACCCGCGTCGAAGAAGTGGTGGTAGTCGTCCCAATCGCCGGCCATCCCGAACCGGACGAGGAGGAACTTGTGCTTGAGGATCTCCGGGAGGTCCGTGAATCCCACCTCGGGCTTGCCCGGCAGCGTCATGTGGAGCGCGGTCGGGTCCTGGATACGGGCGCCCGGTGCGTGCTCCCTCAGCAGGTCGAGCTGCGGCCCCCAGAGCGGATCGGTGATGATGATCATGCCGGGCTCGTGCTCGTCGACGACCGCCAGCAACCGCTCCATCTCGTCGTCCGAGAGCGTGAACTCGTCGCGCCCGTGCTCCATCAGGTTGGTGGTCGCGATCCCGAAGCGGATCCACCGGACCGGGACGCCGCGACCGGTGCACCAGCCCGAGACGAAGGGGTACGTGTAGGAGAGGCGCCCGGGGAACTGGTCGGCGTTGACGAATTCGATCAGGAGCAACCGGCGCCGGAAGATCGATGACAGCCGCCCCTCCTCGAAGAGCCGCCCCGCGTGCTGGGCAGAATCGGCCCCATCGGCATCGGCGTCCCGGCGCCTACGGAATGGCCAGAGAACCCACCGGAACAGGGTCGCGATCCAACCGCCAAACGACAGCCCTCGACGCCCCCGCGGACCCGATGTGCTGGTATCGACCATGGCGCGCTGATGCTGCCGCTCGGAGGTGAAGGTCTACTGCCCGCGAGGGAGTACTGTCATGGCATCGACGCACGAGCAAGCCGCGGCCGGGTCACCACAGCGAGTACAGAGGAAGCCATGACGGCGCTCGGGTCGACCGGGGATTCGGCGGACGAAAGAAGAACGACGGCGCCAACGCGGGCAAGCGATTGGGGTCCGTCTCGGGAACCGGAGTCCCTGCCGACAACATGGCGTGTCACCGCGCCGATCGTCAAGGCGCCGCGCCGGCAGACGGCCCGCCGGTCACCGCTCATTCCCCCGTCCAACCGGCATTGACGGCCCCAGGGGCGGACCCTATCGTCAGGCGTCCTATGGCAGACACGAATCGAGAGCGCGTCGCCGTCGTGACCGGCGTGTCGCGCGGCATCGGCAAGGCGGTGACACAGACCCTGTTGGGGCGCGGTTACCGGGTCGCCGGCTTCGCGCGGAACGCGACCGCCCTCGACCAGCTCCGCGACGAGCTGGACCCCGAGGGCGATCGCCTCCTGCCGGTCGTCTGCGACGTACAGCGGGGGGAGCAGGTCGGCAGCGCCATCGACAAGGTCGTGGGCGCATGGGGACGCATCGACGTGCTGATCCACAATGCGGGCGCCGGGTATTGGGGCGAGATCGCCGGATGCACCGAGGAGGACTGGGACCGCGCGTTCGACACCAACGTCAAAGGTGCGTTCCTGCTCGTCCAGGCCGCATTGCCCACGATGGAGCGGCAAGCTGCCGGGCAGATCGTCGTCGTCTCCAGCATGGCCCAACGCGCAGAGGGAGCGCTCGAGGCTCCCTTCTCCGCGTCGAAGCGCGGGCTGCAGGGGTTCGCCAAGGCGCTCGGGCTCGAGCTGCGCGAGAAGGGCATCGGCGTCACGGTCATCGCGCCGGGATCGCTGAACACCGCCGGATTCGTCCCCGTGGGCGTCAAGAACCAACCCTGGTACGGAATCCCGGCGCTCGACTTCGCCTCCCTGATCGTCGAGACCCTCGAGCGGAGCCCGAATGTGTGGGTGCGCGAGATCGAGGTGACCCATCTCGGCGGAGAGGTCGAGGGACGAGACGGCGTCGACTACGGCCGGAAGCTGCGGGAACACGAGGCGGAGTTCCTCGTGCCGGCCCGTCGGCCGATCGCGCCCCGGCGCACCCGGTGGACCAACACGGCGATGGTCGACGGACACAACCGCGAGGCGCCGCGCTTCGCGATCGACCTCGGCACGGCAGACGCTCCGACCCCCAAACACGAGGTATTCCGCCAACTCCGGGCGGCCCGTGACCACATGCTGGGCAGGTGCGTCTTCGTCGGCGAGGAGCCCGCGCGAAACCCGGACCTGCTGGAATCCGTGATCTACGGTCGCCACCAGGGGGTGCGCCGATTCG
>CAZFPM010000035.1:0-14564 GCA_964520965.1 uncultured Myxococcales bacterium | reverse complement strand
CGGGATCCGGACTTCCGGCCGGGGCCTCGACGAGCGATTCCTCATGCGGGAGCTCACCCGACACGGATTGGACACGTGGCACCTGCACACCGTCGACGGCGGCGGTTTCGGCACCGGTGATGCCGAGAGCCGCTCGCTGCACACCGCCCTCGAACACCTCGCCGAGATTCCCGGCTCGTCGGTGACCGTCCACCACCCGATCCGCATCGACGACATCGCCACCTTGCCCGACGCCGTCTCCGCCTTCGTCGACCTTCGGCAGACCTTCCCGTTCGTCTCCGGCTTCATCGCCGAGATACGACCCCCGGGCGCCGACGATGAGCGATGGGCGTCGATGACGGACGTGATCCCGGACGTCCGCGAAGCGCTCCGGCGCGCGAGCGACGCCGGACTCCCGTTCTGGATCGACCGGTGGACGGCCTGCCTGAGTCCAGACGTGGACGGCTGCCACGCCGCCTTCCCGACGGGCGGGTGGTTCCACCCGGTGACCCGACGATGGAAGGCCGAGTCGGCCGCCGGAGTCTCGGCGAAGGGTGAGCCGTGCCTCGAGTGCGCGCTCTTCGAAGATTGTGCCGGCTACCCCGCCGCGTATGCCGAGCAGCACGGCGGCGAGCATCACCGTCCGAGCGAAGCGATGCGACGCGCCGACAGACTGCCGGCCGATCGCATCGCAGCACCGACACCGGACGGCGATGACGACCCGTCGAGCGGCGAGTCCGACGCCGCAGCTCCGATGGGTGCCGACCTCTCCGAAGACGCTCCGAACCTGCAGCGCGGTCGCGCCATCGAAGCGATCGTCAACGAAGCGCTGCCGGCCGAGGTGACCCTGGCTCGCGCAGCGGTGCGCGGCACGGCCCCCGCAGACCGTGAGTTGAACGGAGACCTGGTCGCGCCCGCACACACGGTGGCCATCTCGGTGGTCTTGCGCACGCCGGACGCCAGGGCATTCACCCACACGGCCCGACTGGCGATCAGCTACTCGGGAGTGGAGATCAGCACGGAGCAGCAACAAACGCTCGCTGCGTTCCGCGACGCCCTCGCCCGGTGCGAAGACGACGTGTTGGCCGTGTTCGCGGCAGACACCGGCGGATCATAGCCGCGAGCGCGTCGGCAGCGGTGCTCACGAAGGACCGGTTCCGAGCTGCAACGCGCCGATTCCTCCGACGTCTGCTCCGCGATCGAGCTCGGCGAGCAGCTGCGTGGTGAGCTGCCGCTCGACCGCCGAGTCGGGGGGCAACTCGCCCGAGTACCTGGCGGTGAATCGTGCTCCGCGCACCCAGGCGGGACTCCCGGCGGCGAGGTCTTCGACGCACAGCCCCAATGAGCCCCGGTCGCCGTCGAGATTGATGTGGAGCTGCCGGGTCCCGTCCTCGTCGCACACAGACCAATCGACGATTCGATAGCCGGCGAGCCACGACGGCGAGCCAGCCCGAACACCGGCGACGACCTGATCCAGCCAGCTGCTCGTCCGGTCCGCAGCGCCCATGGGAGCACCGTTGATACCGTCCGAACCGTCGGGAAGCCAGGACGCCTCCGACTCCGCCGCGTCCGAGGCGAGCGACGGTTCGGCGATCGTCGCGGCGTGGGCGATCACATCGCGACCGCTGGCCTCGACGCCGAGCGTGACGACGGCGTGGACGACCGCTTCGGCGAGGGCGACATAGTCGCCGGCGACGCGAGGAGGAAGCTCGGCGCGGGCCTGTCGTATCTCGGCGAGGAGCGGGTCGCCGTCGTCGAGTGCGACCTGCTCCGGGATCGGGTCGAGGCGGACGAGGAGCCTCTGGGCACGCTCCGTGAGCGGGTCGGCGAACCGCCACTGGATGTCGTCGAGCTCCGCGTTCCACAGATTGCTGTCGGGGATGTCCCGGGCGTCTCCGCCTTCGGACACCAGGAGTCCGTCATGCGCCGCGAGCTCGGTGATCGGCAGCCGGGGGAAGAGCTGCAACCTCGTTCCCACCGTGCGCTTCAGGAACTCGAGCCCGAGCTTCCGGGCCGCTCGGATGTTGATCAGAAGATCCTCCGGAAGCGTCCACGGCGTGAACAGTATCGTGGAGAAGTACCCGGGGTCGACGCAGCCGAACGCGTTCGGGAACCGAGCCTCGAAGTCCTGGATCATGTCGAAGCAATCCCAGAGCTGCCGGGGGGACAGCGCCTTGTTGAAGCGCACGTTCTCCGCTTCCGAGAAGCTCTCCGCGCCGATGGACATCAGCCTGATGCCATGACCGGCTTCCGCGGCCCTCGGCAGCGACTGCTCGAGGGCGGCCCGCTGGCCCAGGAGCACGTCGGCGCGCAGCATGGTCGTGAATGTCGACGGAGCGATACCGCGATCGACGGCCGCGTCGAGAAGGCCGGAGATGTTCGTGTTGAACCCGGCGTCTTCGAAGTAGTACTCCCGGTGCCGGGCCGCCCCCCCCTCCCCCGCCTGGTGCGCCACGATCTGCCGCATCGCGAGGTCGATCGCCACGGCATCTCGTTCGCGCGACACCGGAGGTCCGGTCGCCTTCGGACAGAAGGCGCAGCCGACGTGTTCAGCGACGTAGGATGACGACAGGCCGGCGTAGCACGGGTTCGTCCGCACCGGGCGGTAGAAGCGGCAGATGTGATCCAGGAGAAGGCGGACGGGCTGCTCCGAGACCTCGAGGTCGCAAGGCCCGACGACCCGGCGCTCGAAGACGAACTGCACGACGTCGGCGGCGACAGCGTCCGCATGCGGGTGCGTCGGCACCTCGTCGGAACCGGACAACCCCCGCAGCAGGTGGTCCACCGAGACGTTGGGGAGCAGCCGGGCATCGATCAGCTCACGGGGCTCTTCGCTCTCGGGGTCCGCGGGACCCACTTCGCCCCATCGGGGCATGTCGAGCGTGGTCAGATCGGCAAGTCGCGCTTCGGGCGCGCAGCGTTGGACGAGATCGATCAGGTCGGCGTCCGAGCGGTCGTGCACGACCACCAGGGTTGGCGCCCACGCTCGCATCTCGGCCTCGAGGGCCTCCATCTGGCTCGCCGCCAGGCTCACGGTGAAGCGGGCTTCGCGATGCATCAGCTCCGGGTCGACCACCAGCGTCCACCAGGTCGCCTCCCAGCCGACTTCGCGAGCGAGGCCCAGGATCAACGGAAAGTACTCCACCCGGAGGTGGTGGTAGCGGTCCTGGTTCAGGGTCTCGAGCAGGAGGAGCCGTTGCATGGGCATCCGGGTGTCGGTCCGGTTGCTCCGCTCAGGGCGGAGGGTCGGCGGAAGCATCGGGCGGGCGCTCCCGATTGGACGATCGCATCGCATCCAGCTCTTCGCGGAGAGCAAAGTCGTCCAGGCGCCCGGCGAGATCTTCCGGGAGCTCGGGGTCGAGGCCTACCCGTGACCTGAGCCAGCCCAGCGCGACCCTCGCAGACTCCAACTGCTGGCAGAACGGCGGCGGCCGCTCGGCACACGCCTCCTCGGCTGGGAAGGCATCGATCACGTATGGAAAGAGCGGAACCCCCGTGATGTACCACCCCCGCACCAGCTGCTCGAACGCGACCTCGACGCCGCTGTTCTCCGTCCGGTCCAGGTAGGGTCGGACATCGGAGTCTGCGGGTCGGCCGACCGGGTGCAGGGAGCCCCCGGTGAGGCGGGCTTCTACGCGCGAGGACACGAGCCGCGCCAGGAAGAGATACCCCAGGGGCAGCAGGTGTTGCCGGTCTGCGAAGTAGTCTTCCGCGAGCAGCCCGTGCGGGGACGTCTCGCGCAGCGCGCGATGGAACTCGACCAGGTCTGCCCCGTAGGTCTCGGCAGAGGCCCGCCACGCGTCTGCGCGGTAGTCGATCGCGTCATCGTGCGCCGCCATGAGCGACGCATGGGGGGACGGGCCCGACGGTTCGCACACCGACGTGGCGTCGCCGGGCTCGCGCGGGCCATCACTGGAGTCCGGGCGGCGGGTGCACCCCACACCTTCCCACTGCTCCGGCGGGAGTTGGAGAACGGTCGCGAGGTGCGCACTGAAGTCGCAGGCATCGTCGAGCGCGCACGCGAGCGTCTCCGCGTACTGCGGGGTGATCGGGGGGAACTCGTCGGCGCCGCGTTCGAGGTTCTGTTGCGGCTCCAACACCGTCGCGGCACTGATGACCGGCGTCGCCACGATCACCTCGGCCCCCATGCCTCGGGCCTGCTCCAACAGAATGTCGGTCCACAGGTGGAACGACCGTCCGGGGCACTCGCCGCTGTACCAATCCTCCCGCTTCGCGGCCCACCACAGGCCCCGGACCCCGAAGGTCCGCGTGAGCCACAGGGCCCAGGAGCGTGATACGCCCGCTCGCCAGGCGGCGTGCCACCCCGGATGCGACAGTGGGGCGCACTGCTCGCCCGCCATGTCGTCGTGGTCGTTCATCCCCATGTAGAACACCACGAAGTCCGGCGAGTAGCGTTCGAGGTATCGCAGGTAATAGAACACGTTCGCGCTGACCGAAGACGACCTCCCCATGTTGACGACGGTAAGGTCCCTGCCGGGCAACGCGGCCCGCAGCTCGTCGTAGAGCATCGCCGGCATCGAAACGTGGGTGTCGAACGGGCTCCCCTCGACGCTGGACTCGCCCAGCACGACGACCCGTATCTCGCCCGGTTCCTTGCGCTCGGCGAGCGACTCCCCCCGGGGCAGGTCCCGGAGCGCGATCGGAGGTCCGCCCGTGCCGGTGAACAGCGGAAGCGGGTTCTGATAGTAGCCGTCACGCACGAGGACGGGGCTCAGCGACGGCATGTAAAGCCGCGCGGCGACCTCCAGGATCAGCAGGGTCGCCGCGAACGAACCGAACGCGAGCAGCAGTTTCTTCGAGAGGGGCCACTTGCGCCGGGGAGCAGGCGCGTCTGCCGGGGCGGCCCCCGGGTCGGCCGGTGTCTCGCTCAATGCGATACTCGCTTCGAGTTCGGGTGCGCTCGCGAAGGCCGAAAAGCTAACACGCACCTTCGATGTTTTCAACGCGCCCCGGTCCCGGAAACCGCCGTGAATCCATGCCGGGACAACCTCGCTGGAACCTGGGGAGCCGGTCCTCCGGCGCCACCCTCCCGTTGCGCACCCGAAGGCGCCCTGGTACTGTCCGCGCCGGCTCGGCAGGCCGCCGCCAGCCCTGTCTCGGGCCGCGGCACGGCCCCGCAGAGCGCACGGGATACTGCGTGGATGTCGTGTACTCGCAGATTGGCCCGAACACGGAATCGAGGAGTCGAACGATGGCGAGCGACAACGGCACGAAGGACACGGTCACCGACGAAGCGTCGACCCCCGACGACCCCGCACCGGGCGGACGCGACCTCGACGACGGCCTCAACCCGACCTGGGAGGGTGGAACCGACGCCGCGATCCGGAAGGCGATCGCCGCCTCGGAGGAGGACCCCACCGACGCCGAGCCGCTGGAGTACCTCGGACGGATCATGTGCCACAACCGCCGGTACACCGAGGCCGAGGATTACCTGACGAGAGCGCTGGAGCTGACCCCGGGCTCCGGGGCCGTCCTCTTCCACCTCGCCAACGTCGTCTCGTACCAGGGGCGTCGGAAGGAGGCGTTGGATATCTTGGAGAAGGCCGCCGCGCTCGACCCCCTCGATGCGGGTTCGATGTGGTACTTCGCCGCTGCCCGCCTCGGTGAGATCTGCGTCGAGCTCGGTGACCGCGACCGTGCACGCGAAGCACTGGAACACGCCCGATCCAAACTGACCGAGGGCGCCGACCAGGAGGCGAAGCGCCGCCTCGACGCGTTGGCCGAGCAGATCGAGCGGGACTACTAGCTCCGTCGCCCGCCGCTCTCCGAACGTCGCGGGCGTCGAGGTTCATACGGGCCTTCCATCGAGCCGGATCGCTCGATGGCGGCACGACTCAGTGTGCGCAGCTCAGATGCTCGAACAGGGAACCGACCCATTCGGGCGTCCCGGGCTCGCCGACGAGAACGTGGCCGTGACCCTCGAAGGGCACCGGCCCCGACTTCGCGCTGAGCAGCCGGTCGATCAGCTCCTGCAACGGGTAGTGATCATACCCGCCGCCGTCGGCGTCGACGAAGAGCGGGTTGGAGAACGCGAACGGCCGCTCACCGCGCCGCGGTACGACCGGCCACATGGTCGGCGTGTCCTCGGCTGCCCCGCGCACGACGACCACGACATAGGCGTCCTCGTCGAGGACGAGGGGGATCGACACGGTCTTCACGTAGTGCCGGTGCTCGCGGGTACCGGTCGCCGCGACGACGAGATCGTCCTCGGTCAGCGCGAACCCATGGGACTCGGTGGGAGCCAGCTCGCTGCCGTCGGCGGCCCCGGCGCTGGAGTAGATGTCCTCGCGCACGTTGATGTAGAGGTCGATCGTGTCGACGCGCATCCATTCCGGGACGTCGATGTCGACGTCGAGAGCCAGCCCCTCGTCGGCGGAGATCGTCTCCCCCAGCCCGACGACATCACCCGCGGCGTTGCGAAGCCAGGGCCGGAAGAAGGGGCCGTTCGTCCCGATGGTGCGCCCGCCGTTGACCGCCGCGACGTACTCGCCCGTGTCGACCGTCGTGGGCTCGTCGGTATCGGTCGACACGAAGGCGAACGTCCGCGGAACGCCGCCGAGATCGCTGTAGAGCTTGTGGGTGTCGGTCACCGCGGTGCCGGTGGGGACGAATCCCCGACCCAGCATGGTGAGCCACCAGCGAAACCGGGTGTTGAAGTTCGAACGGTCGAGCCCGTTCATCAGCTCGATCGCCGTGAAGTCGTCGGACCAGTAGCCGGTATCACCGGTATCCGGGTCGACGGGGCGCGGCGCCATTCCCAGTTGCTCGGCGTCGAAACGCGAGATCCCGAGCAACACGTCGGCACCGAGCGCACCGATGGTTCCCGCCCCCTCGGCGTGGTTGATCTGGACGACCTGCTCGCCCGGGAAGCTCTGCGCCCAAGCGTAGACCTCGTCCGGGGGTAGGGTCGGGCCGGTACCGTCGCCCCAGTCGAGCGCCCCTCCGGTGCGGTGGTCCGGGTCGACCTCGAGGGGGAAGGCGTTGATGTGCCCGTACGACGACGTGGTGATCTCGTCGCCGACGAACGACGCGATCTCGGCTTCGAGACCGAGCGCGGCGATGGTCGGCGCGTGATCGACGATGAAGTCGTGGTCGGTGCTGACGATCACGTCGAGCCCGTCGCTGACGAAGTTCCAGACACGGTCTTCGTTGCCGACCGAGCTGTCGGACGATGCGAGGGCGTGCACGTGAAAGTCGCCACCGAGTGCGCCGACGGTGTCGACCACGCGGGCGATCTCCGCCTCGAGCGCGACCGTCTCCCCCGAGACGATGGTCACCGGAGCTCCGCCGCTCTCCGTCGCATCGCCCGGCCAGAGTGACCACTCGAGCCCTCGGCTGACCACGACCCCGTAGTCGCCGGGCTCGAGAGGCACGGTGGCGACCCCGTCGAGGCCGACGTGAACGAGCGCGGCGAAGTCCCCCGGGATATCGTCGACCACGAGATCGCGCTCCGCACCGAGTGGGCGCGGGCACCCCCCGTCGCACGTCACGGTCAGGCGGGCGACGACCGGGGCACCGGACGCGTCGGTCACGGTGACGCGCAGCAGCCCGGGATCGATGGTCTGGACGTCGACGCTCAAGGTCTCGGCGGCGGTGGGCGTGACCGTGTCGGCGGCGACTCCGCTTCGGCCTGGCGCATACGCGCGGATCTCGTACGTGAGCCCGGCGGGTACATGCATCGCATACGAGCCATCGGCGCCCGACAGCGACTGGTTCATCCCGTGTCCGTCGGTATCGACGGCGGTGACCCGCACACCCTCGACCGGCGCGCCGCCGCCGTCCGTCACGATCCCGCCGACGGTAGCGGTATCGACGCCGAGGAGCGGATAGATAGCGTCGATCGTGGTGGCGAGCGACCCCGCACCGACGACGTGATGATGGCCGACGACGGAGGACTCACCGGGTGCGAGCGACAAGATGCCCGGCAACGTCGGGAGCACCGGAGCGGGAGCGAGAAGGGTCCCGAGAAGATCGACGTTGCCGAGGAGGGTCGCGGTGACGCCGGCCACGGTCGCCGAGCCAGCGCCGATCGGGAGTTCGCGGGCCAACGCTTCGACCGGATCCGGGACGTAGGCCCAAGACGCCGTTTCGTGGGTGTAGGCGACGAAGGGGACGACGGTCGTCGAGACGCTGTCGGCGCCGAGAGACTGGTAACCGTAGCCGCCGAAGTTATTGAGCGGATTGAAGAACACGCCCTGCCCTGCCGGACGAACGAGATGACCGAGACCGAGCACCTCGTCCTCGCCGCCGTCGTTCCGGACGGCGGTGACGACACGAAGCGCCGTCGAGCCCGGCACGAGTGCGTAGTACAGGGTGACTCCGATCGGCCGCACGCGGGAGGGCTCCAGTGCCAGCTCGAGCGAGAGGCCGCCGAGGAACCCGCCGGCCATGGCGGAGATGTTGAGGAAGTCGAGCTGCTCGAGCCGCCCGTTGACGGCGAGCACCGCCCTGCCCTCCGAGCCGTCTTCCAGCACCGAGAACTCGCTCGGGGCGAACGTGAGGCCGAGGTTCGCCATCAGGCAGATCTCGCCGACCGTTTCCTCAGACGGCGTGCCTTCCGGGTCGAGGTAGATCGCGTCGATCACGTTCCCACCGAACGCGCACGGCGACATCGTGCGGTCGAGCCCCTCGACCACCCACTGGCTGCGTCCGCTGTCGAACATCCAATCGCCGACCCTTGCCTGGACGCTCATCCCCGCCGGGATCTGGCTCTCGTCGTCGATCTGGAAGAGTGCGACGGCGCCCTCGCCCGGCTCCGGCAGCCACGCGTCGAAGTCGACCGGGACGGGCGAACCCGGTGGCGGCCCCGCATCGCCGTCGGCGTCGACATCCGTGCGGCTGTCTGGCGCGTCCGGTGACCCGGAGTCACCTGCATCGTCACCACCCCGCGCGTCGGTGTCGGCACCGGCCTCTGAGCCGGCGTCACCACCGTCGATGTCAGTGAGCGAGACGTCACCGTCGTCGCCCGTGGACTCGTCGGGGCCGCAAGCGACGATCGAAGCGAACGCTACGGCAAGGCAGAAGATGAGGTGGTGACGGACCATGGAATGCTCGGGTGTGGGGTTGTTCCGGGACGGTTGTAGCGGAGGAGCGACTCGCGCGAAAGCGGCGTTGACGCGACGAACCACTGCCGCCGACGGCGCCCCACCCACCCGATGCAGCGGGTCGGCCGGCGACACTGGCCCTCCCGCTGCGGTTCCTGGTATCGGTAGCCCGCGCTGCCTCGGGCGCGACCATCGCCCTCGGGTCCCATCCGGAGGACACCATGTCAGACCTCGCATCCTCCGCCCCCGCTGCGCGGCGCCCCGGCGCCGTGGCCCTGCTCGTCGCGGTGCTCGTCGTTGCCGCCGTCGCGGCCGTCGGCCTGGCGTGGGACGCGCGGGGGCCAGCCCCCGATCGCACCGCCGACCTGAACGTCGCGGCGGTCGGCGGCTTCGGATTGGGGAACGAGCCGGCCGATCCGGAAGGGGTCGCCGCCGAGGGTTCGGCAAACGAGCCCGATCAGCCTGGGGTCGCCGACGACGACCCGGCAGGCGAGCCCGAGCCGGCCGAGGAGACCATTATCGAAGGACCGGGAATCGTCCACGGCCCGCTCGTCGGTGCGGTAACGGACACCTCCGTGCGCATCTGGGTCCGCGGGTCGGGGCTGGAACCGGTGCGGCTCATCGTGGCACCACCGGTCGTGTTCGCGTCCGAGTGGGTTACCCCGACAGCTGCCGCCGACTTCACCTATGTCTTCGACGTCGTGGGCCTGGAGCACGACACGGAGTACGCCTACCGGGTGGTTTCCCAATCCGGAGCGTCGCGGCCGGGCCGCTTCCGCACGACACCTGCGGCCGGTCGGCCGGCTGCCTGGCGGCTCGCCTTCGGCTCGTGCACCGAGCTCGATGACCAACCGATCTTCGACGCCGTCGCGGCCGCCGATCCCGCCCTCTTCCTCTTCCTCGGCGACAACCACTACGGCAACGCCGCGACCCTCGACGCGCAACGGGCCGCCTACCACCACCATCGGGCGATCGCGAACCGGGCCCATTTCCTCGCCAGGACGCCGGTGCTCGCCGTTTGGGACGACCACGACTTCCTGGGCAACGACACCGATGGACGCACGCCGGGCCGTGACGTCGCGTTGCAGGCATTCGGGGAGAACTGGGCGAACCCGAGCGCGGGCACGCCGGACGCAGCCGGGGTCTTCTTCCGGCACCGTTGGGCCGACGTCGACCTGTTCATGCTCGACGGGCGATACCACCGCGGCACCGACGGCTCGCTCCTCGGTGAGGAACAACGGACCTGGCTCCTCGATGGACTCCGAGAGTCGGCGGCGACGTTCAAGTTCGTCGCCCTGGGCAGCCGCTGGACGCTGAACGACCGGACCGACTCGTTCGCCCAATACGCGGAGGAGCGCGAGGAGATCTTCTCGGCGATCGAGCGCGACGCCATCGAAGGCGTGGTCCTCCTCTCTGGGGATTCGCACGCGGCCGAATTCCGGGCGATTCCACGCGGAGACGACGGCTACGACCTGCCGGAGATCGTCTCGTCGACGCTCGCCAGTCATCCACAACCGTGCAATCGGACCCAGGACGTGGAGCGTGACCTCGTGCGGTGCTTCGACACGGTGCACCACTTCGTCACAGTGGACACCGACACCACGCTCCCCGACCCGACGTTGGCCGCGACGATCCACGACCTCGACGGGGCCGTCTCCACGTGGACGATCAGGCGGTCACAGCTTCGCAACGACATCGATGCGCCACCGCTGACCGAGTCGGTGCTGGACCACCGATGAGCACGACCTCGACGGGGCCGTCCACCACCCCTCTCGGGCACCCGCTCGCCCTCGCCGCCGGCCCGGTGCTGGCGGCGATCACCTGGGTGGCCTGCGCGACCCTGACGGAGCTGCCACCGGCGGCGGTGGCGACTGCGCCGAACGCGGTCATGTATGGCAGCGGGCGCGTGCCGCTGAAACGCATGGCGCGGGAGGGACTGGTCCTGAACCTCTGCGGCGCCGTCGCGATCGCCACGGTCTGTTGGTTGACGCTCGGCTGAGGGCGACACCCCCAGGCGGCTTCGAGCGCCGAGACATCCAGCGACGCCGGCGACGGCGTAGCGGGAAACCTCGGCTCGACGGGAGCCAGGGTGGTCCCGGATCGGGCCCGTAGCGGCTGGGCGACGCGGGCACCGTCGGCCTGAGCAAGCCGGAAGTCCCGGGGGGCCATGCCTCTTGGGTTCAGTTCCCGCCAGAGACGAGGAGAACGAGGGACACAGCCACGGCGACCAGGGTCACGACGACGGCGACGATCACCAGCCGGAAGACGGTCTCCTCACGGGTGAGCGGGCGCTTCTTGCCGGCCGCAGCGACGCGGGAGCGAATCGTGCTTCTGGCCTCGCCGTCCTCGTCCTCGGTTTCCTCCGCGACCGGCGAACGGATCGGGGGAGAGCTCAGCGTCTTCGGGACCGCCCGCTCGGCCGGGCTCGGCGTGTCTCGCCGAACCGCCTGAAGCGCGGCTGGTGGCGTCGATGGGCTCGAGTCGCTCAGGGTCGGAGCGGCCGAGGTCCACGTGTCCGGAACGTCCGACCGTCGCGGAGGCTCTGCGGTTCGCACCCCGACGACCGGCCCGGATCCGGAGGGAGTCGCGCGGTTGAGTTCGGGCATGTCCCGGGCCGGGTCGAAATCGACTCTGGCGCTCGACGTGAACTCCAAAGCAACGTTCGTCGACTCCTTCTCCGTCGGCTCCTTCTCCGTCGACTCCTTCTCCGCCGGATCGTGCCAGCCGGCATCGGGGAGCAAGTCGTCGAATCCCGGCAGCTCGGCCTCGGGTTCGAGCGTGTCGATAGTCGGAGCATCGGCCTCGTCGGTCGGGCTCGGATCGGGGGTGTCCGGCGGAGCCGGCCGCGGCCCCAACGAGGACACGGCGTCCGCCGACACCGCCGGAACGGGTGCCGACTCGGTGCGGCGGCGTGGCAGCGCTCGCTTGACGACTCCCATGCCCGGCATCGACGCGCCCCCGGACTGCTCCTGCCGAACGCGCGCCAGCTGCTGCGCCATGCGGACGCGTGCGCTCACGCTCGGGTCCGCGACCATGCGCGTTGACTGCGACTGGCCTTCCTGCGGCGGCGACGTGTCGTCGTCTTCGACCTCCGGCGCGGGCGCGGGCGCCATGGCCGAGGCGTGAGAGCCGGTGAGCGCGGCGAGCATCTCGTCGCTGATCTCCTGGTACTCGGTCCGCACCAGTTCCTGCGAATCACCGAGCTCGTCGAGGGTCGCGGGCGAGAGCGTCTCCCCGCCGACGGTCTCCCCGAGCATGTCGGGCGAGAGCGTCTCCCCGCCGGAACCCGCCGGGCCGTGGCTCGGCAGGCACTCGGTTTGCCGAAACTCAGCCAGGAGGGAGTCGTCGCCGCCGTCGACCGCGATGTCATCGGTCTCCCCGAACACGTCCAGCGTGTCGTGCTCCTCGGGAGGCGGGGTCTGCGAGTGGTCGCTCATGCGTGCGTTCGTCGAAGGCGACGGCGCGTGCGGAAGCCTCGTCGAGAACCACGCGGCCTCCACGACATGGCACCGGTGTGCGCCGAAACACAGGCGTCCATCGTAGGCCGCACGCGGTAGAAGGGGAAGGACCGGCCGGATTCCGGTGCCTTCGCCCCCGGTCGAGACCCCGCCGACCCTATTGTCGCGCCAACAACGCTTCGAGGTCGCGCTCGATCTTCTCCGGCGCGTCTTTCGACGCGTATCGACGCACGATGGTCCCTTCGCGATCGACCAGGAACTTGGTGAAGTTCCACTTGATCGCTTTCGAGCCGAGGAGCCCCGGCGCCCCCTCCTTGAGCTGCTGATAGAGTGGGTGGGCGTCGGCGCCGTTCACATCAATCTTCTCGAAGAGCGGGAACGTCACACCGAAGTTGAGCGAGCAGAACGACGCGATCTCCTCGGCGGCACCCGGCTCCTGACGTCCGAACTGGTTGCACGGGAAGCCGAGGATGACGAGTCCGGCATCCCGATGCCGCTGCCAGAGCTCCTCCAACCCCTGGTATTGCGGGGTGAAGCCACATTTGCTCGCGGTGTTGACGATCAGGATGACCTTCCCGGCGTAGGCCGAGAGGTCTGCCTCTTCGCCAGCGAGGGTGCGAACCGGTGTCGTGAAGTCGATGCTGGACATGGGCGTGCCGGCGGGCGGGGGGAGCGATTCGGTGCGGGTCGGGCCCTCGGCTACACCTCGCCGCACGGCGGAGGTCCACCGGGCGAGGGCCCTCGGGGCGTGAACGGTCGTGGCGGAGTTCGTCACTGTCAAGACTCGCCGTGCCGACGATTCCTGTCGCAGCCGCGGTGACCGATTGACCCCGGCGCCGAACCGCACGAGACTCGCGCGGACTCCGCGGACGAAGCGATGACGCACCGACGCCCGGCAACGACAATCACACTCCTTTGCTCGATCGTGCTCGTGGGCGCGTGCGTCGGGTCCGGGAGTCGCGACGACGAAGCGCCCGGGGACACCGTTCGGGACGGCGGCGGGGACATCGCCGTCATCGGCGACGGGGGCCGCGAACTGCCGGGCGATGCCCGGTCCGACGACGGACCGGAAGACGTGCCGGGCGATGCCGACGCCGACGCGAACGATGGCACCGCCGACGTGACCGTCGATTCTCCTACCGACGCGACCCTCGATACGCGCGACGGCGCCGATCGGCCCGATCTGGACGCCGGTGACGCAGCGCCGCCCGACACCGGCTCGGCCGACGCGACCCCCGACGCTGGACCGTGCACCGCCCACGGGTGCACCTGCGAGTCCGGCGACGACTGCGAAAGCGGGTACTGTGTCGTGTCCGGCGACGGCGACCGGGGCTGCGCGCAGCTCTGCACCGACCTCTGCGACGATCCGCGGCTCGATTGCTACGTGGTCCGGACGGCGGCAGGCGACGCCGTACGTCTGTGCACGTCCGACCTCGGCGACCGCTGCGACACCTGCGAGGTCCATGGGGATTGCGCCGGCGACGCCGCGTGCGTCAGTTCGGCCGACGGCGCCTTCTGCGCACCACGCTGCGTGGGCGGCGACCTATGCCCGACCGGAACCGCCTGCCAGCGCACCGATGTCGACGGCGCGGTTCGCGATCTCTGCGTCCCAGAGATCGGCGCCTGCTCGGCGTGCGGCGTCGGCAGCGTCCCGAACGAGTGCGGCGGGTGCACGTCGCTCGGCGCGCCACCCCTGACGCCTTGCGGCACCTGCGGCTCGGGCGTCTGGGTCTGCAACGGGACCGACGGCGTGATGTGTGCCGGAGACGAGGGCGAGGACGCCCGAAACGCTTGCGATGGTTGTGACCGCCTCGATGCGACTCCCGGAACCGCCTGCGGCGAGTGCGGCGGGGGAACCTGGACATGCGACAGCGGCGACGCAGTGCGGTGCGAGGGCGGGGACGCGCCAGCCGACTCGCTGAAACGTTACAACGCGGTCGTCACGATTGGCGCCAACCGCGTCGATGAGGCTGATTGGCGCAGCTACATCGATTACGTCAAGTCCGGCGGTACACTTGTCATGGGCCTGTATCAGCTATTCGCGCCCACGCGTGAAAGAACC
>CAZFPM010000034.1:13021-35191 GCA_964520965.1 uncultured Myxococcales bacterium | reverse complement strand
GTGCGTGTCTCCTGGTGCGTCGCCGTGCGTGTCCGCAGGCGCATCGCCGGCCGTGTCTGCAGGCGCGTCGTCCACCGTCCCCCGCGTCGCGACCGGCGTCTACCTCCGGTTCCGCACCTCCTTGTCCCCCGCATCCGGAAATCACAACCGCCAACGCGACGCACGACGCCGCAACCAATAATCCGTGACATGGCGCCCACCCTGGTTCGTGGATATGGCCCATCCTATCGGTGGTGGCGGGTCGATTCAATGGATCGACGCAGCCGCGGTCAGTCGTCCGCGCCCTCCCAGGCGCCGATGCTCGGCGGATCGGCGAAACAGCGGCCGTGCAGGTCCCCGGCGATCGGAGCCGTGGTGCCGGCGCCCACCGCGGGACTGGTCGGGCCGATGCGATACACGTCGGTCAGCCCCGGATCACGGCCGACCACGTCGTCGCTCGTCGGCGCCGGCAGCGACGGTGCGGAGCGCTCCGGCGCGTCGTGCGCGTACCAGAGGTTGTTCCGGAAGACGAAGCTGTCCGGGTCCGTGTCGGGGCCCACGTTGACGTCCGAGACCATGCCCGCACGCGTCAAGATGAAGATGTTGTTGAACACCTGGCCGTTCGCTGTGGGCAGGAACTCGCCGTCGGGACCGCTGACGGTCTCCTGCAGGATCCGCAGCGCCCAGAACGCCGGGTCGATGACCGTGTTCTGGGCGAAGACGCAGTCGACGCATCCCACCAGGGCGGCTGCGGTATCTCCACCGACGAAGAGGTTGGCCAGCACGCGGATCCGTCGAGCCTCGGCGTTCGGTCCGCTCGGATCGACCGGGGGGCGGAAGAACTGGAATCCGGTCGAGCCGCCCATGTTCACGGGCCGCATGCCGGCGTCGAGAAAGCGGTTCCGGACGACGTCGATGTCGGTCGACCCGCCCTTGTTCTGCAGCCCGGACGAACCGAGATCTTCGAAGGTATTCCCCGCGATCACGCCGTCGTGGCAGCCGACGTGGTCGACGCCGCTGCCTCCGGTCCCGCACCGCCGGAAGGTGCTGTCGAGCACGAAGTGGTCGTCGAGCCCGGAGAGCTTCAGGCAGTCTTGGTTGCCGACCGGGCCGACGTCCTCGATCAGGAGATCCCGGAACACCACGTGTCGGGCCGCCTCCGGGTCGTCGAAGGCGCTGCCGTCGTCGGCGTTGATTCCGTTGTTCGCCGCGTTCCGGACCACGAGGTCGTGCACGACGACGTAATAGGGCTGCTCGAAGAAGAACGCCTGGCTCTCCCCGGAGGCATCGATCACCGGCCGCTCCTGCCCCGGCACTCCGCCGACCCAGATCGGCGCCTCGGCCGTGCCTCGGAGGCGATAGAAGTACGTGTGTCGCCGATAGGTGCCGGGGTGGATCCGGATCGCGTCACCCGGGCCGACCAGGCCTGCGGCGTGGGCGACCGACGCGAAGGGGGCACCGGGCGAGCCATCGCCGCTGTCGTCCGAGCCGGTCGTTGCGACGTGGATCTCGCGGCTCGGCGTGCGGCCGTCCTCGAAGGTCGGGATCGTGCCGCAGAGGGGGCGGTCCGCGTCCGGCGACGTGTCGGTCGACCCACCGGTGTCGGTCGGCGTGGTGCCTTCATCGCCGGACACATCGCCGGGCCCGGTGTCGGTCGTGCTCGCGTCGGGATCGACGGTCGGCCCGTCTCCGGGCGCATCCGCGGGTTGCGCACCGTCGCTCGTGCCGTCCGTGACCCCGCCGTCGCCGGAGCTGTCGCCACCCGCCGGGGCGTCATCGGATACGTCCACGAACGCGCCATCGACCCAGATCGGACCGTCGTCGCCATCGCATCCAGGGGCGACGGCGCAGGCGAGCGCGGTCGCGAACACGAGCAGGGTCGCGGGTTGCATCTCGAAGACTCCTCCGAAGTCGTGATGCCGACCAACATGCGATCGACGGCGAGCCCACGCAACAGCGTCGTCGCTTGAGACGGAGCCCGCGGTCGAATAGGGCTGAACGCACCACGACCCGTACGCCCAGGAGGCACCGTGATCCCGAGAACGCTCTTCGGCGAAGACCACGACATGTTCCGCAAGATGACGCGGAGCTTCATCGACGCCGAGATCCTGCCGTATCACGACACCTGGGAGGAGGCCGGTTGCGTGCCGCGGGAGATCTGGCTGAAGGCCGGGGAGCTCGGGCTGCTCTGCCCGGACGCCCCGCCCGAGTATGGTGGGGTCGGCGCCGATTACCTCTTCAACGCGATCGTTTCGGAGGAGGCCGGTCGCACCGGCGTCACCGGTCCGGGCTTCATGCTGCACTCCGATGTCGTGCTGCCCTACATCGCTCATCACGGGAGCGAGGAGCAGAAACAGCGGTGGATCCCGAAGATGGTCTCCGGCGAGGTCATAACCGCGATCGCGATGAGCGAGCCGGGTGCCGGCAGCGACCTGCAGGGCATTCGGACGACCGCGGTTCGGGATGGCGACGGCTGGGTGCTCGACGGCGCCAAGACCTTCGTCAGCAACGGCCAGCTCGCCGACCTCGTGGTCGTCGTCGCCAAGACCGACCCGTCGCTGGGCGCGCATGGGACCTCGCTCTTCCTGGTCGAGGCCGATCGTGAGGGTTTCTGCCGCGGCAAGAACCTGAAGAAGGTCGGCCTCAAGGCCCAGGACACCTCCGAACTCTTCTTCGAAGATCTGCGCCTCCCCGCCGACGCGCTGCTCGGCCACGAGAACGCGGGGTTCGGCTACCTGATGATGGAGCTCGCCCAGGAGCGCCTCTCCGTTGCGGTCCTCGCTGCCGCGGCGGCGGAGGGGGCGCTGGAGTGGACCGTCGAGTACGTCAAGGAGCGCGAGGCGTTCGGTCGCCCGATCGCGAAGTTCCAGAACACGCGTTTCCAGATCGCCGAGCTGGCGACCCGGGTACAGGTCACCCGGACCTTCGTCGACCGCTGCCTCGCGCTCCATCTCGAGGGCAACCTCGACGTGCCGACGGCGGCGATGGCGAAGCTGTGGGCCACCGAGGCGCAGTTCGACGTGATCGACGCCTGCGTCCAGCTCTTCGGCGGCTATGGTTACATGACCGAGTACCCGATCGCCCGCGCATGGGCCGACGCCCGGGTGCAACGCATCTACGCCGGCACGTCGGAGATCATGAAGGAGCTGATCTCGCGCGCGATCCTCTGACGGCGGCCTACCAGCGGGCGTTGAGCCCAACCCCGGTCGCCATCCCGCGCTCGCTCGGGATCGCCGTCGGCGTCAGGGTGAGCGACACGGCATCCGCCCGCGGCGTCGCCCGGCGGTCGCGGACCACCGTGAGCAGCGCGCCGGTGGCCAGCCCCGCCGCCTCGCCGGCGAGGATGGCTCCCCCCACGCACGCTCGTCGTCGGCCTCGGCGGTCGCCACGATCGCCGAGGCCAGGCCCACCCCGAGCATGCCGCTGAGGTTGATCAGCCACATGCGCGAGCGGGACACGGTCAGGAACGGGGTCATGGCGACTCCGCCGACGAGCCCGACCGCCGTGCCCGCGGCCATGAAGTCGGAAGGCCGCCGCGGGGAGTCGACTCGGCCGACCGCCATGATCGCGAGCGCGGTGGCCATTCCCCAGGCCCCGGCCGAGTTGATCAGCGCCAGGTCGCCCACCGGCAGGTCGGGCCGAGCTCGGCCGTACAGGACGGCCGCCGTCACCGCGGCCGTGCTCAGCGCGACGGGCACCATCCGCGCCGCATGGGGGGACGGGTCGCAATAGGTGTCGCTCCAGCTGTCGGTCTCGCACACCGAGATCGGCGTGCCGAACACGAGCTCCGCGCCCAGGGCGTAGCCCCAGACTCCCGCGCTGCTGATCAGGCCGGACTGAAACTCGGTCGGTGGATCGTCGGCGGTGAGAAAGAGGCTCAGACCCAGTCCGAGCCCGCCCCCCGCGACGGCCGTCCAGATCGGGATCTTGCTCTCCGCGTCCGACCACTCGTCGCCGATGATCTCGACGCCGAGGATCCCACCCGTGCCGGCGGCCCAGAGCGTGCTGAACACGACGACCTCGAGTCGCCCCGCCTAGCTCGTGACCTGCACCTCTTCCGAAGGACGCTCGAGCGCGGCGCGGATCGCCGTCGCGAGGGCGTTGGCCAGGGCGCCCCGTTCGTCTTCGGGATGTTCCGACCGGAATCCGCGTAGCGCCACCTCCGCGTCCTCGAACCGCCCATCGCCGAGCAGCTCCGCGATCGCGCGCCAGGCCTCGTCCGCGGTCTCGGTCGCTTCGGTCGAGTCGGCGAGGAGCTGGTCATCCGCCGTGTCCTGGGCGTAAGCGAGCGGTGCACAAGCGAGGGCGAGACCCAGGGCGATCAACACACGGGCAAGCATGCGCCACCGGCGCCTCGACTCAGCAAACACGACTCCCATTACCCACTCCTTGACGGGGGTGTCCTTGGTCGAGCGACGATACGTGAGGCCGGCCGCGATGTCAGCAGCGCAGGGGCGTGTTCCAGGGTGATCGCGAAGTCGAGGGTCTTGGGGTGCCTCAGGCGTGTTGGGGTGCCTCAGGCGTGTCGACCGGCTCTGTGAGCCGGGGGCGAGATAGGATCTCGCCCTTGAGGGGGTATCGCCCGGACTTGGCGACCGCCGTGGGGTGCGTTCACCGGAGCGGTGATTCCCCGGCAGACGTCTCCGGCTGTTCTTCCACCTCCTCGATCGGCAGGTAGTAGAGCGCCTCTTGGTCCGACAGGCGGTGCTCGCCGATCTGACGCACGATCTCAGCCGTGTCCACGTCGCGCGCGTCGCCGAGGGGGCTCTGGTCGGTCGCGTCGACGTGCTCGCCGCGCGCGATGCTCAGCACGAGGGCGCTGGCGAGGGCGATGGCCAGGGCAAGTCCGAGGTCGCGACGCCACCGTGGTCCGGATCGCGCCGCGAGCCAGGGTTTCGCTGGCTGCGCACGCGCCGCGTCGAGACAGCGGTTGCATTGCAGGCAGTCCATGTCCCAGCGGCTTCGCACGCCCAGGTCGCACGCTTTGGGGCGCTTCGGTCGCGCCCAGCGGAGCGCCACGCCGAGCCCGTTGAACAGGGAGAAGAACGCCCCCACCGGGCAGAGGTAGCGGCACCAGAACCGAAAGAACCACAGGCTCGCCAGGCCGACGACCGCCAGCAGTACGATCATGGGCTTCGTCCAATCACCGCCGAATACGGCCTGCAGCGGATCGGGCGCGAAGACCCGCTCGGAGCGTGCGACGAAGAACGCGCACAGACCCGCGATCAAGACACAGACCTTGATCCGGCGGGCTCGCCTGTCCGCTCCCTCCGACGCTGCGCGCAGCAGGCCCAAACGGTCGCCGACGCGGCTGAATAGCTCTTGCACTGCGCCGAATGGACACACGAGGCCGCAGTAGATCTGCCCGAAGCAAACAGACAACACGAGCACGCCGACGATCAGCACGAGGCGCTCGAACGCGTGCGACGAGGGCAGGCCGTCGGCGAGCAACCGGGCAACGTCTGCGAACGAGAGCTGCAGGTTCAGCGCGACCCCCGCGACCAGGAGGTTCGCCAGCATGATCGCGTCGCGGGCACGCGCCCCGCCCCAGAGAAACACCGGCACCGAGAGGAGCAGGAGCAGCACGACGGCGACGACCCAGCCGGACAACGAGTCCCGCCACCCGCCGGCGTCCGCGTCCGCGACCTCGTGACCATAGACCTCTCGGGCGAGCGCCACGCGGGTCCGATCGACGATGTCGACCATCGCCCGCGAGGAGATCGTCGCGCCCGTCATGACGTCGACCTCGTCCGGTCCATCGCCCAATCGCACGGCGCGGTCGAGTGGCCAACCGACGAACCCCTCCAGCCAGTCGCCCGCGCCGTGGATATACGTCGGCGTCTCCCGGGATTCGAGCAGCGAGACCCCCTCGATGTCTCCCGCCGTTCCGGTCGTGACCAACAGGTTGATCGGTCCGCCGTACCCCCGAACGTCTGGAGCCACCGCTCGCGACGCGACCAGCGTGTGCTCGAAGCTGCCCGCGTCGGCACCGATCGCCGACACCCGGTAATGGACGAAGGGGGTGTCTCGTTCGTCGACGACCGGGGTCTCGTAGCGGGCCGCGATCCACCGCTCGTCGAGATGTACCCGCGGTGTGTCCATCTTCCCGGCGACCAGGTTGGAGACCAGGCCCGCTGCCACCACGATGCCGGCCCCCGCGAAGCAGCCCGCCCGCCAGCCGCCGCCCCGCGCGCTGCGCCGCCGGGATCCCGCGAGACGATCCTGGGCGCGCTCGACCAGGGGGTCCGCAGCGAAGAGGGCCCACGCGCAGCCGATGGCGGTGGCCAGGAGGGAGCACGTGGCGGAGATACCGAGAATGGGGATGACGGCCGTGCCGACGATCGCGGCGCCGAGGGCGCCGCCCCAATGGTCCACGGACTCCAGCAGACCGGCGATCTGGCCCGCGCGGTGGCCGCCGATCTCCACGTAGTGGCTCGCGCAGGGAAACGCGGTGCCGCACACGGCGCCGGTGAGCAGCAGCAGGGCGTGGTAGGCGGCCATCGCCGTCGCATCCGGGGCGTGGATCAAGCCGTCGATGGCGACCGGCAATGCGAGACACATCGCGACGCCGAGGGCGCCGACGAGGTGCGCCGCACCGTGGGAGGTGTGGTCCATGCGGCGCAGCATGGCCGCGCCACCCGCGGCGCCGAGCGCGAGGCCCAGCATGAAGAGCGCGGCGAGGAGCCCGACGGAGACGAAGAGATGGCCGAAGCGATTCTGGAACGCGACCAGCAACGCGATCTCCACGCACACCGCCGCGGAGCCGAAGACCGCGAGCAGGACGCTTCCGTCGAACACGGACTGCGGACGCTGCGTGACCGTCGTCGCGCGCCAGGCGAGTCGCGTGGCGACGAAAACCAGCAGGGGTACGAGGAAGACGGGCAGGCCGACCGCGCGCACGGCCCGGAGCAGTGGGCCGAAGCGAGCGCCGCCCTGCGTGGCGGCGACGAGCAGGCCGAGGAAGAGCGTGACGGGTCGACGGTCGGTGTTGAGCAGCGCGTCCTCGGACAGGCCTCCCGTACTCTCGAAGAGCGCCCGCGTCGACTCCACGCGTTCGGCGGCGATCAGCGACGCGAATACGTCCGGCGGCACGTCGCCGTCCCTGGAGGTCAGCGCCAGGAACCGGCGCGACAACTCGTCGGCGTCGAGCGTGAGATCTCCCGGCGACGTCGAGGCGAAGAGCCACGCCTGTTCGCCCGGAGTGACGACGACCTCCGGGAACACAGCGCGCAGCGTTCGGTAGACGGAGCGTCCATATTGGGCCAGCTCCGTGCCGGCGTAGTTCTCCCCAGCAGAGATCCGCGCTGCGACGACGCCGCGAGGGGCGAGCGCCGAGTGCACGGACTCGAGGAAGTCACGGGTGTAGAAGCGGTTGAGATAGGCCGTTCGTGGATCGGGCAGGTCGATCAGGACCAGGTCCCAGGCGGCGTCCGTGGTGTGGTCGCGTCCGGCCAGGAGTGCGCGGGGGTCGACGACGTGGCGCGACACGCGTGAATCACCGAACGCGGCAGCGACGTCCGGGCCGAGGTGCGGCAGAATCGTCTCGTGCATGAGCCGGTCGACGGAGACCAGCTCCACGCGCTCGAGTGGGTAGCGGAGCAGGGCGGGGACCAGGCCCTCGGAGGCCTGCCCCACGACCAGGACGCGGCGGGCGTGTGGGCACTCGGACATCAGGAGCGCGGCGGTCGTCGCGTGCGCCTGTCGATCCGCGGTCGATGTCGCGACGCCACCGCCGGCGAGCACGACCGTCTGGCCGGGAAGCGCCGCCACGCTCACGGTCTGGTACGGCGTCTCCACCGTCTCCAACAGCTCGGCCCCGGGCATGGTCACGCCCCAGCGAAGGTCTACGAGGGCCGACCGCAACGTGCCGTGTAGCGGGGTGAGTGCCGTGGCCAGCAACGCCCCGCACAGCGATGCCGCCAACCACGCGACCCCGCGCCGGCCGCCGGCTCGGGCCACCCACACGACGCTCCCGGCGAGCAGCAGCGACGCCCCGCCCATGACCGACAGTGGAGGCACGAGTGCCCAGAGCAGCCCGGTCATCGCCACGCCGCCGACGAAGCTACCCGCCGCCTCGGCTGCGTAGAGGCGCGCGATCATCCGACCCGAGCCGGCCGTGTCCCTCCCCCGGTCTCCCCAGGCGACGACGCAGCCCGATTGAAAGAGAAAGCCGGTCAACAGGCTGGTCGGGGCGTTGACCACGACGCTCGCCCACAAGAGTGGACCGAGGGGGAAGAGCGCGGTGGTGTCGACGCCCGCGATTCGGCGGAGCGAGATGATCGCGACGAGCTGACAGAGGAGCAATAGGGGGTAGGCGAGGGCCAGCGGCGCGAACCACCGGGCCACGTCGAGGCGGCGGTCCACGGCGGTGCCGAGGGCCGCGCCGATGGCGACCCACAGGAGCCAGGTGCCGAAGAAGATCGCGATGCCGAGCTCGTTCGCCTGGATGCTGACCAGGTACTCCCGGAGCAGGAACGTCTGCGCCGCGAGGGTGTAGCAGCCGATCGCCCCGAAAAGGGCGAAGAGGGGAGGCGCCCGTGTCATCGCCCCGCTCGCCGCATCGCTCCGCTCGCGATCACGGACCGACCGGCTCGGAGAAGACCTGGGCGTTGAAGACCTCGAAGGTCGCGCCCTGTCGCCACGCGTCCGGGCCGAGGCCCGCTTTCACGGAGAGCTCCGTCAAGGTCGTGGGAAGGTCCCAGCCCTGCTCGGGGGCGACCTGGGGCAGGAACACCGCCCGACGGCCTCGTTGCGAAAGGACGATCCCGTCTTCACCGATCACGATCTCCTCGGGGCCCGCCACCGCGCGGGTCGGGGTCAGGACGGAGATCTCGACGTGGATGCGGTCGAGCTCGTCCGGCGTCACGGGCGTGAAGCGTCGGTCGTTCTCGGCCGCGTCGATCGCGCGCCCGACGATCGCGTCGATCAGTGGCCCACGGGGCCAGATGTTGCCGATGCATCCGCGGAGCTGTTCGTGGATCTTCAGCGTGACGAACACGCCGTAGTGCTCGGCCAGATGACCGTCGGCGGCGATGCCGAGGTCGCTCGGGGCGAGGGTCACGCCGGACCGCACGTGTGCTTCGAGCACCGCGCGAGCGAGGCGCAGCGCCTCGGTACGCTCGACCGCGTCGAGCACCTCCGGGCCCTCGAAAGACGGTCCCGCATCGGCCGCGTCCGCAGACAGCGGACCGTGCGCGTCCGACCCGGCCGGTTGGGGCCACGCAGCGAGATCCACGGCGACGGAGAGATAGCTCACGCTCCGCGCCCAATCGCCGCCGATGCGTCCAGAGGTGTCGTACTGCAGCAGGTCGAGTCGGGTATCAGGCGGTAGCAACGACATCAGCACCATGATCGGACGGAAGCCGCAGATCGTGTCGCCCGTTCGCTGTTGGTATGTCTGAAAGTCCTCCGCCGACAGCGTGCGGATCGCCGTGAGCGCGTCGGTCGCGAGCCGCTCGATCCGCGCGGGGACGTCGTCGGTGAATGGCACGTAGCCGTAGTCGTGGCCGTAGTGCGTGAAGTCGCTGCTCGCCAGAACCAGGTCGTTGGGGCCGATCAGCGGCCGAAGGGCCTCGGCGATGCGCTCGGCGCCGGCGGCGTCGATGTCTCCGATCACGATCGGCACGAGCCCGAATCCCTCGTCGAGGACGACCTGAAGGAAGGGGAGCTGGATCTCGAGGGAGTGCTCCTGGGCGTGGGGGCGGTCGTCTACGACGATGTCCGTCGCGCGGGCCAGCGCGTCGGTCGTCTCGGTGTCGATCGGGATGACGCCCAGCGGGGTCTCGAACCCGCCGACCGAGGGGACGGCCGCGCCGGCGAAGGGCACGCGGTGGCTCGGGCCGATCAGGAAGACGCGGCGTGTCGGCCTGTCGCGGACCGCCGCGTAGGCCCAGGCTGCGGTGGCTCCCGACCATCGGTGACCGGCGTGGGGCACGATCATCGCGACCGGCGGCTCGTCGACGGCCGGCGCGGCCTCCTCCAGGTAACCCTCGACGCTTTCGCGCAGCGCGTTGGCGGATCCGGGATACCAGCTGCCGGCGATCGCCGGCTGCCGGACCCCGCGACTTCGGTCGACCTCGTAGCGAACGGGCATCGTGTGGTCCTGGGTCGGGGATCCGGGATCCGGCACCGGGGTCTCGCCGGCTCCGGCGTGCGCTGGTGGATCGGGGGTCGCGGCGGGATCGTCGGAGGGTCCGCAGCCGGAGTCGCATCCCCCGAGGAGCGGCACCGCGGAGAAGGCGGCCAGCGCGAGCCACCGTCGGCGCGGTCGGCCGTCGACGGAGTCGTGTCTCATGCCGGGGTTCATCGACGCCCCCGTGTTCGGGTTCGCCGGTATCGGCGCCCGTCGCGGCTTCGGCTTCCGTCGGGGGACGCCCATGCTCGATACCTCGTACGGGCTGTCATCGAACGATCCGTCTCAACGAAGGACCGCATCATCCTGCGAGATCGTGGGGCTCGTAAAGCGCCCGCGGATCGAAGGGGCGGGTGGGGATTCGGATGGTGCCGGCGGTACGTGCCGGCGACCGGGGACTCCTGCGGGCGAACCACGCGGGCACGAGCCCGCCACCGACCGCGACGGCAGAGGTGATCAGCCAGCGGAGCACGGACCGGCGCGTTCGTACGTTCTTCTTCATGTCTTCGGAACCGGTGCGTGCGGGTTCGGCGGTCGCGGCGGGTGTGGGAGCGCTGTCGTGTGCGGTCTTCATCGCCACACTCCGGGCACGGGCTGCCTGCACGTGGGACAGTGGCCCGACTCGCCGACGACGTTCGAGCGGATGCGATAACCGACGCGCTCGATGAGCAACGTTCCGTCGCGCGGGCAGTAGGTGTTGCTCGCCTCGGTCCCCATGACGTTGCCCACGTAGACGTGCTCGAGGCCGGCGTCGCGGGCGATCTCTCGGGCGCGCTCGAGCACCGAGGCGGGCGTGCGAGGGAGATTCGTCATGCGGTAGCGCGGCGAGAACGCGGAGAAGTGCAGCGGCGTCTCGGCGCCGAGGTTCCGGACCATCCACGTGGCGAGGTCGCGGATCATCTCGGGGGAGTCGTTCAGCGTCGGGATGACGAGGTTGGTCACCTCCAACCAGACGCCGCACTCCTTCGCGAGCTCGAGCGCGGTGAGCACCGGTCGCAGCTCGCCGCCGCAGACGTCCTGATAGAACGCGTCGCTGAACGCTTTCAGGTCGATGTTCGCGGCGTCGACGTGGCCGTAGAGCTCGCGGAGGGGATCCGGGTTGAGGAATCCGGCGGTCACCAACACGTTGCGCAGCCCCGCCTCGCGGGCCCGGATGGCGGTGTCGAGGGTGTACTCGTAGTAGACCAACGGCTCCGTGTAGGTGTAGGCGACCGAGATGCACCCCTCGCGCCGCGTGAGGGCGACGACATCGTCGGGCATGAGCAGGTGGCTCTCGGTCTCTTCTGGGTTCGCTTGCGAGATCTCCCAGTTCTGGCAGCCGAGGCAGTGCAGGTTGCAGCCGGCGGTGGCCAGCGAGAAGATCGGGGTGCCCGGCAGGAAGTGGTAGAGCGGCTTCTTCTCGATCGGGTCGACGTGGATCGCCACCGGGTGTCCGTACACCACCGCCAGCAGCTCGCCGTCGACGTTGATGCGGATCCGGCAGTCGCCGCTCTGGCCCGGATCGATGACGCATGCCTTCGGGCAGAGCTGGCACTGGACGGTCCCCGATCGTTCGGGGGACGAGCTGGCGGCGCGGCGGCTCATGAGGCGACGTGTGTACCGAGCGACGCCTCGGCGCAGCTTGCGGCCTCGCGCCGTCACCCGGATCGACCGACCGGAGCCGGCTTCGGGTGCCGCGACGATCGCCGGTGAGCATCGTGCCCGAGGCACCGACAGCATCCCGGCTCGGGAGGGTGTAGTCAACGGCGCGTGCGCGTGCGGAGTGCCGTCGCGGACACCGGCGACCTGGACTTCCGGGCGGGGAGCGAGGCACGGTGGGCGCATGGCTGACGAGTTCCGATATTGCCCACGCTGCGCCACGGAGCTTGCCGACACGATGGTCGACGGGGAGCCGCGCCGCGCGTGCCCGGCGGACGGCTGTGACTTCGTTCACTACGACAACCCGACGCCGGTCGTCGCCGCGATCGTCCAGCGGGGCGAGTCGGTCGTGCTGGTGCGCAACGTCGGCTGGCCGGAGAAGTGGTTCGGGCTGGTCAGCGGGTTCCTGGAGCGCGGCGAGGCGCCTGAGGAGGGCGTGCTGCGCGAGGTCCGCGAGGAGCTCGGGCTCGACGCGGAGATCGTCGAGTTCGTCGGGGCATACGCCTTCGTCGAGATGAACCAGCTGCTCCTGACCTGGCACGTGGTCGCGGAGGGTGATCCGGTGGCCGGCCCGGAGCTGGCGGCCTTCAAGGAGGTGCCGATCGCGAAGCTGCGGCCGTGGCCGATGGGCACGGGAAAGGCGGTCGCCGACTGGCTGGCGACGCGGGGCGATTGAGCGCGCGGATCCCCGGGTTCAGAAGTTGTGGCGGACCTCGGAGAACGCCCACTCCGGCCCGGGCGCGTCGATGCCGAACGCGAAGCCGTGCCGGGAGTAGAGGCCGTAGAAGTAGTCGAGCTCTCCCCGGTAGAACCACTGTGGGACCCAGGAGTCGCGGAAGTACTCGCTGGCGATCGCGTCCCGGTACGTGAACGTGGTCCCGGCGTCGTCGATGAGGATCAGGGGCCAATTCGAGTCCACGCCGAGCCAACCGCGGCTGGTCAACACCTCGGTGGTTGCGTGCGACGACTGTCCCAGGGGCACGAAGTCCAACAGAGAGATGCCCCGGTACGGCTGGATCAAGGCGAGGTGGCGCGTCTCGAAGCCGTAGTGCCTCAACGCCTTCTCGATGAACCGCGCCCGGTCGTAGCAACAACCGTGATTCCGAGCCATGAAGTCGAGCGGCTCGACGTTGACGCCCCGTCTCGGACAGCGCTTCTCGCCGATGGCCTGGACCGCGATCTGGACGGCCTCGATGCAGGCGAATTCCGCCTCGAACGAGGTGTGCTCGGTGCACTCGTCGTCGACGTCCAGGGTGGCGATCGCCGTCCGGTCGTCGTCGGTGATCGCGTTGTCGACCCGGAGCCCAACGCCGACGTAGAGAAGCCCCACGAGGACGAGCGCTCCCAGGGCCAGAGCCCACTTCCTGCGCTTACTCACGAGTCGAACTCCGTCGCTGTTCGGGCCGGCGTCCTCGGCTCGGACCCGGCTCCCATCTCACGAACCCGAGCGCGCCGCTTCGCCCCGGGTCGATGTTGCTCTATGGACATCTCACCGCTTTTCGGCAAGGCGCTCGAGAGAGCCCGGGAAATCGCAGTTATCGAGGACCTGATCCCACGCCAGATCGGCGACATCGGTCTCGGCGAAAGCGAATGCGTGGAGGTCGTCGGCTCGCTCGCCGGCCCTGATTTCTCCGCCGCCGGGCGGTTCGTCACTCCCGCGGCTCATCCTTCATGCGTCGACCATGCCGCACGATTCCTTGATCATCCCGTCCCTTTCTTGTCCGACGCGAGCAAGAACTCGAATCCGTGGAGGATCACTTTGGGTGGGTAGTTCTCGATGTAGGTCGCTCTGATGATGCGAAGCAACTCATCTTCCGACACGCTTGGGTCGACCACCTTCATGCGCTCGAACTCGGCCATCCTTCGCGCTTCTCCGCGCCACGTGATGTCCGCTGATTTCTGCAAACATTCGTCGATGAACGACTCTCCGCGGTTCGCGAGGTTGGTCACGAAGTCGAGGAATAGGATCTTGAGCTGATCGTGTGTTCTTGCAAGCACCGAGGTGAGGGTGTCCGCACGGTGAACGGGGAATCTCCTGCAATCGAGGATCTTCCCGTTGTCGACCTTCTTGTTCATCACATGAGCGGTGACGCCATACGTCTCGCACTCATCGTACAGGGCGAAGTTGATGCACCCGCTCCCAGGATACTCCGGAGGTGCAGGATGAAAGTTGATCGCCGCGACACGAGCTCGCTTCAGGAGATTCTCCCGCAATATGAAAAAGCTGCGGAAACAGAGGATGTAATCCCCTTCCCAGCGCAGGATCTCCTCCGGGATCTGCTCGCCCCTGCCCGCCGACAAGATCTGCGTCACGTCGAACTGCAACCGGTTCAACTGCGCCAGAGCCGCTTCTGTGCCGCCACAGCCTCTTCTGCCGAAGAAGAGAACAGAAGGTCTCCTCTCGCGGTCGTGTTCGTTCACAGAATGATCGGGTCCGGTCATTGATGAGCCATCCGTGTCGTCCTCAAATCGCATACTGCCTCGACTCGGGTCTGTGCGCTTCGGCAGGAGCACCGCTGAGCATCTCAGCCGTCAGCCTCGATCTTCTGTACAACTCGACGACTTTCTTCGGTGCTCGGGCTCGGTCGCGCTCTTGCCGAAGAGCCGACTATCACCAGGGCCTGACGGCTTCAATCTCCACGAGAATGTCGCTGTCCCCAGCGGGATCGAACGCCGCGAGCTCGACGAACGCCGATGCTCAGCGGGCCCAACGGTCGTGCCACGCCTGGAACATCAGCACGGTCCACAGGTGGTGGTGCCAGCTGCGGCGCCCTGACTGGTGCTCGTCCCAGCGCTGCCGCACCAGCCGCTCGTCGAAGTACCCGTCGCGCCGGATCCGGTCCCCGCTCAACAGGTCTCCGGCCCAATCCCGCAACGGTCCGCGCAGCCAGGTGTCGATCGGCACGCCGAAGCCCATCTTCGGCCGCTCGATCATCGACTTCGGAACGTAGCGGTAGAGAAGCTGTCGGAGCAGCCACTTGCCCTGTCCGTCGCGGATCTTCATCGACAGCGGAACGCGCCACGCGAACTCGCAGACACGGTGGTCGACGAAGGGGACGCGGGTCTCGAGGCTGTTCGCCATCGCCGCCCGGTCGACCTTCACCAACATGTCGTCGGGCAGGCAGTTCTGCATGTCGATCGCCATCATCCGGTCGGCGATGGTCGGGGCGTCGGCCCAGCGCTCCGGGTCGTTGATCTGCGTCAGCGGTTCCGCGCCGCCGAGCACCAGCGCGGTCGGCTCCTTCCATGTCGAGGTGAGCCGGTGGTACATCTCCTCGGCGCTCTGCGACGTGACCACGGCTGCGAGCTTGTGCATCTTCTCGCCGGGCAGCCGCTGCTTCGCCGCCGACGGCAATACCGGCCCCAACGTATCGAACATGCGGTCCCAAGCCCCGGGACGAAGCGACTCGATGCCGCCCTGAAGGAGGCCCCGGGCGCCCAGGGGCAGTCGCGACGTGGTTCCCCACACCCGTCCGACCCACGCGTACCGATTGTAGCCGCCGAACAGCTCGTCTCCGGCGTCTCCGGACAGCGCGACCGTCACGTGCTCGCTCGCCGTGCGGGCGACGAGGAAGGTCGGAATCTGGGACGAGTCGGCGAAGGGCTCGTCGTAGATGTCCGCCAGGTGCGGTACGACCGCCAGGGCGTCGTTCGGCGACACGGTGAACTCCGTGTGGTCGGTGCCGAGGTGCTCCGCGATCTGGCGAGCGTAGACCTCCTCGTCGTACGCACTCTCGCTGAATCCGATCGTGAACGTCCGGACCGGTCGCGAGTGCAGGGACTGCATCAACGACACGATCAGCGACGAGTCGACCCCACCCGAGAGGAAGGCGCCGAGGGGGACATCCGAGATCATCTGGCCGGCGATGACGTCCCGGAGCAGGGCGTCGAGCTCGTCCAGGACGTACTCGGGGTCGTCGGAGAAGAGCGAGGCGCAGCCTTGCTCCACGACTTGTCGGCCGTCCCAGAAGAGGGTCTCGTCGGGGGGGCTGACCCCGGCGTCGAAGGGCACCGAGAGCAGCGCGCCGGGCGCGAGCTTGAACACGCCCTCGTAGATGGTCCACGGCGCCGGCACGTAGGTGTGCCGGGCATAGAGCGTCAGCGCACGGTGGTCGACCTCACCACGCCAGCCCGGGTAGGCGACCAGCGCCTTGAGCTCGGACGCGAAGAGGAAGGTCTCTCCCACCCAGCCCCAATACAGGGGTTTTTCGCCGATCCGATCGCGGGCCAGGACGAGCCGCCGCTCCTACCTGTCCCAGACCGCGAACGCGAACATGCCCACGCAGCGGCGGGTCGCCTCTTCGATGCCCCACCTGTCGATCGCCGCGAGGAGGACCTCGGTGTCCGACGTCCCGCGCCAGGTGTGTCCGGTGCCGGTCAGCTCCTGGCGCAGAGCCCCGAAGTTGTAGATCTCGCCGTTGTACGTGATCACGTAGCGCCCGGACGCCGACTCCATCGGCTGGCGCCCGGTCTCCGAGAGGTCGATGATCGACAGTCGCTGGTGGCCGAGCGCGACCTCGCCCGCCTCAGAGACCCAGACGCCGGCGCCGTCCGGGCCGCGGTGCGTGAGGGTGGCCGACATCGTGCGCAGCGTCGCCTCGGGCTGGCTGTCTGGCGCACCGACGAACAGTGCACCGCAGATTCCGCACATTGTCCGGTGATTCCTCGGTCTGGGTTCGACTCTGCGCCGCGCGAGCAGCTCGGGGTGAGGCGCCTGGTCGCGGCGCCCGGCCCCCACCGTCGCTGGAAATGGCCGCGGGCGGCTCGGCGCGGGCGGCACCATATCTGCCGTCGGTCGCGGAGTCGAGTCCGGGACCGGCGTCCGCCGGGCCCCGGCGGCGCCATCCATCGGGCCACCACGGATCACGGCTGATCCCCCAACTCTGGCACGACTCCTGCTCTTTACCGGAGCGCAACGCTCGACGCGGCCCGCAAATCGAGTAATACCAAGGGCCGTTCCCATCCAAACCGTTGGAGATTCGCCATGAGACCTCAGAATTTCGATGCCTGCCGCTCTATCTGGCGCATGGCCCGCCGCGCTGCGCCGCTGACGGCTCTCGCGCTGCTGGTCGGCTGCAACGAGACCGCCGACCCGAACGGCGAGACCGACATGTTCGTCGCGAGTCTCAGCTCGTTCCCGAGCTGTGATTCCCTCGACGAGTACATCGTGGATCTCGGCACCGAGATGTTCGTCGATGCCTACGCATACGGCGTCTACGGAGTCGACGTCGCCGTGGGCGGGGGCGCCCGCGGGGTCGACGACGCCCTCGGCGCTCCGACCAGCGGCGCCGAGGGCAGCACCGGTGACGGCGGAGGCTCCGCCCCGGCGCCGTCACCCGAGGCCCCCACTGACTTCACCGACACCAACGTGCAGGAGGTCGGGGTCGACGAGCCCGACATGGTCAAGACCGACGGCGAGTACCTCTACGTCGTCCAGGGGCAGACCCTGCACATCGTCGACTCCTGGCCCGCCGAGGACATGCACGAGGTCGCGACGCTCGAGCTTCCCGGCTGGGGTGACCGCATGTTCCTGGCTGACGATCATGTCGTGGTCTTCTCCCAGGTGACGACCGGTCCGTACCCGGAAGACGACTACTACTACGGCGAGCCGGGCGACGTGCCGGGCGGCGAGCCGACCACGTCGCCCGAACCGGGCCGCGCTACCCCCGAGGGCGATCCCGAGTCGGACTTCGGCGACGAAGACGGTGATGCCGGCGGCGAAGACTCCGGTTCGAGCGGATCCGGCTCCAGCGACTCCGACTCCGGCGACGCCGATCCCGACTCCGAGCCGGGTGAGCCCACGCCGGACGACGATCCCGAGGAGCCCGATTCCAGCGAGCCGATCCCGGGCGAGCGACCGGACGGTGAGTGGGAAGAGCCCGAGCACGACCCCGATCCGCTCGATGACGGCGTCTGGTTCCAGGGTACCCGCACGACGATCATCGACGTCTCCGACCGGAGCGATCCCACGGTCGTCTCGACCTTCGATATCGAAGGATCCATGGTCAACGCGCGGCTGGTCGATGGGCAGGTCTTCCTGGTCACCAACGCTCAGCTCCTGGGTTTCGACTTCGAGCTGCAGCGTCGCGTCTACGAGCTCGACCTTCCCGAGGTCGACTGGGATGCGAGCGCCGAGGAACGCGACGCGGCCGCCGACGAGGTTCGCCGCCTGATCAAGCCGGTGTTCCGCGAGTACTTCACCGAGACCGGGCGCGACCTCTTGATCCCGGACCTGCGCACCAGCGCCGACGATCGGGCAAACGTGTTCTCCTGCAGCGACCTGATGCGCCCCGGCGTGCGCGCCGGACTGTCGGTGCTCGCCGTCATCGGCTTCGACCCGGCCTCGCCGTCTCCCGAGGGCGTGGGCATCCTGGCCGACGGCTGGCACGTCTACGGCTCGGCGACGTCGCTCTACGTCGCGCAGGATTCGCGGTGGTGGTCGTGGCCGGATCGCGACGACGCGTTCGCCGAGACCCACCTCCACCGCTTCGCACTCGGCGACGGCGACCCTGCGTACGAGGCCTCCGGCTCCGTGCCCGGCTGGTTGCTCAATCAGTTCTCGATGTCGGAGCGCGACGGCTACCTGCGTGTCGCGACGACCGATCGCACCGAGTGGGGCTGGGGTCGGGCGGTCGACGGTGGCGCGCCTGTCAGCGGTGGCACGGCCACGTCCGACGGTGGCGACACGGTCGTCCTCGAGCCCGGCAGCACCGAGCCCGCGCCTCCGCCCGAGCCCGATACGCCGGACTCCGGTTCCGACGGCGGCTCCGACTCCGGCTCCGAGCCCGACTCCGGCGGCGGCTCCGACGATGCGCCGGACGCGGGTTCCGACGGCGGCTCCTCGGACAAGGACATCACGCGGCTGATCGATACCGACGAAGAGGCCAACAACGTCTTCGTGCTCGAGCGCGACGGCAATCGGCTCGAGATCGTCGGCGGCATCCGCGGCATGGCGCCCGGCGAGGAGATCTACTCCGTGCGCTTCGTCGGCGAGATGGGCTACGTCGTGACCTTCCGCCAGACCGACCCGCTCTTCGCGATCGACCTGTCGGACCCGGTGAGCCCGCAGCTCCGCGGTGAGCTCCACATCCCCGGCTACTCCAGCTACCTGCATCCCTTCGGCGATCACTACCTGATCGGCGTCGGACGCGACGGTACCGACGACGGTCGTGTGCTTGGCTTCCAGCTGCAGCTCTTCGACGTCTCCGACCCGGAGAACCCGACGCGGACGCACCAGGAGGTGCTGACGACCGGCGACGGCGAGTGGTCCTCGTCGGCCGCCGAGCACGACCACCACGCGTTCACCTTCTACGAGGGCCGCAACCTGCTGGCCGTGCCGGTGACGCTGGAGGACTACGGCTGGGACGCCGACGAATACAGCCACTTCTCCGGCATCATCGTCTTCGAGGTGTCCGCGGAAGACGGCTTCGTCGAGGTCGGCCGCATCTCGCACTCCTACATGGCGCACGACCGCTACTGCGGCGACTTCCCCGAGGACGACCCCGAAGCCTCCGAAGCCTGCGGCGGTTGGGATTACCCGTGGTGGGTCGAGATGCAGCGCTCGCGCTTCATCGAGGACTACCTCTTCGCCATCAGCGACCAGGGTGTGACGTCTTCGACCATCGAGGGCCTGGACGACGTGCTCGCCGAGGTCCGGTACTGACGTCGGCGCCGGCCACCGCGCCGGCCTGACGGGTCGCAGACGGCCGCCGGGAGACCGGCGGCCGTCGGTGCTTCGTGAAGGCGGCGACCGAGCCGGGCGGTGCACGCCGCGTCCGCCCCGGCGCTGGGCGGGGCAGATCGGCGGGGGGCCGGTTCCTGCCCGATGGCGTATCGACTTGCAGGGCGCACGATGGATGCGTATTGATGGTGTGCATTGTTCACGCGCATATGGGCCCACATGCAAACCCACGATCCGGCTGCACCCCGCAAGGCGACGAACGTGAGCGTCAACAGCGACCTGCTCCAACGGGCTCGGGACGCCGGTCTCAATCTGTCCCGCTTGCTGGAGGAGAGGTTGGTCGAGGCGATCCGCGAGATCAGACGCGAGGAGTGGCTGGCCGAGAACCGCACGGCGTTCGACGCGTACAACGAACGGGTCGAGGTCGACGGAACGTTCGGCGACAAGGCCCGCCGTTTCTGATGGCACAATTCGACGTCTACGCGAATCCGGATCCGGACACGTCCGACGTGTATCCCTATCTGGTCGACCTCCAGCACGCGCTGCTCGACGTGCTGGGAACGACGGTCGTCGCACCGTTGGTCCGCGGTGCTCTCTCGGACGGCCGGATATCCCGCCTCAATCCGGCATTCGTCATCGAGGGCCGCGATGTCTTCCTGTCCGTCCAGGAGCTGGCGGGGGTGTCGCGCGCCGGACTCGGCGAGGTCGTCACCTCCGTCGCCTCCCGCCGGGATGATATCGTCGCGTCGCTGGACCTGCTCTTCACCGGAATCTAGTCTGGGCTTCAGCGGACTCGGCGCGCCCGCGGCTTGCGCTGGCTCGCCGATCCTGGGACAGTCGGCGCGCCCTGATGAAGGAAGGGGAGAATGAACCGACCGTGGGCTCTCGCGCTGTACCTGCTGCTGCTCGGCGGACTTGCTCGCGCGGCCTACGCGGACGAAGGCGGGTCCGAACCCGCGGGGGCGTCGGATGTCGCCGGAGACGCGGGCGCCGGGCAGCCGACCGAACGTTCGGCAGAGGGGAGTGATAGCGATCGCGCTGACGGCTCGGCTGCGTGGATCCGGGCGGCGGCGCTCGTCGGGTTCTCGCATGCCCGTTTCGGCGTCCATCCGGGCCAGAGCGGAGACGTCATCTACGACGTCTGGGGGCCGGACGACCCGATCCGTGTCACCGAGGATGGGTACCAGGCCGAGATCACCGTGGGCTTCCGTACGCCGCCCCTCCAGGAGCACGGAAACGCGGTGCATGGCTTCGGGACGGTCGGGGTCGCGGCTGACGCCGTGCAGGAGGCCGGCGAGGTCAGCGCGTACCTCGTCGCGCTCGGAGTCGGCGTCGACGGCCCGCGCTACCAGCTGCGGGCGGGCCGCCTCCGCCGCACGGTGCAACACGGCCTGTTGATGGACGCCTGGTCCACGCGGCTCGTCGCCCCGTCGTCCGATGGCGTCTTCGTCGACATCGACATCGATCCGGGCTGGGAGCTCGACGTGTTCGGGCTGGTGGTCACCCGGGGTGATCCGGCGCTGGCCACGGCATACGTGGGGCCCGTGCCGTACGAGAGCCTGCGGCCGGAGCGGCCCTGGGAGAGCGACACGTACGCGCTCGGTGCCGGTGCTCGCAGGGACGTCGGGGACCTGCGACTCGCCGTGGACGCCTCGACTACGATCATGCGGGGCGGTGGTAGGACAGCGCCGCTTGCCGCGCTGGCTACGATCGACGCTCGGGCCGACCTCGACATCGATGTCTTCGACGCCCGGGCTCTGGTGGCAGCACGCCAGGGAAGCACGCGGCTTCCCCTCGTAGGGAGGATCACCGTCCAATCCGCAATGGCCGACGCCGAGCTCGGAACGAGGTTTCACGTCGACAGCCCGGTTCGCCTGGTCGCCGGTGCGGCCGCCTACGGGTTGCCCCCGTCCGCGTCCGACGGCAGGGGCGCCACGCGTGCCTGGTTCCCCGGAGAGGGCGGTGGAATCCACGCGCCCCTTTCCGCGATTCGGTGTCCTCCAGGGCGGACTCCTTCGCGCGGGGCTGACGCTGGAAGGGGTCTCCCAGGTCCAGGCCGGGATTCACGTCGCCGAGTTGGTGCGATTCGAAGACGATGAGATCCGCCTCTCGTACGAGGGTAACGAAGCGGACGACGCCAACCGGCGCCGGGTCGCGGGGCTCGTTTACGGCCACGTGCGGTGGATGTCGGAGTTCGGGCTCTCGGCGCAGGTCTACGCCACGCATCGCCGCACGCCGGCGAGCTGGGACCAGCTCGACACTCTCGAGGTCGTCGCCCAGCTCCAATACGAATCGCCGAAGTGGTTTCCGGTCCGTAGGGATCGCGACTAGTGCTCCTGCCCGGAATTGGTGACCCACCCCAGGAAGCCCAGGGCCTCGCTGCCACGGAGCAACGAGCGGGCTGTGGTGGGCCCACTGCCCCGAGGCGCGACAACGGCAGCGGAGTTCTGGGCGAAGTGGGGTGGGTCGCTATTTCGGAGCAGGAGCACTAGAGCACCGAGCAGGTAACGGGACCGAGCAGGTCCGGATCGGTTCGGGCGAGGCCAAGAAGCGCGGCCGTCGCTACTTCGTGGGCCACTCTCGCGTCACGGGACGACGCAGCTGATCCCGCGCCCTGCCCAACGCTGGGCGAAGCTCGTCATCGGCTCCGTGCGCCAGCCCGAGAGCGGATCGACGAAGCGTAACTCGTCGTCGTCGGTCTCGAGCACGGCGATCGCATGTCCGTCTTCGTCCACGCCGG
>CAZFPM010000034.1:0-13011 GCA_964520965.1 uncultured Myxococcales bacterium | reverse complement strand
ACGCCGGATACGCGAACGAAGACGATCGAGGGCGTCGGGATCTCCGCCCCCGCGTTACGGGCGATCGCGAACGGTGTGCACTCGATGCCAAGCTCGCGCATGCCGCGCACCATCTGGCCGGTCGACGTGCCGAACGCCGTCGTGTGCATGGCCCGGGCGACGGTCGGCTCGTCGAGCTCGATGCCCAGCACGCCGGCGACGACGGCACCGCTCGCCGCCGCGCAGGACGCGCCGCTCGTCTGCAGGATCGCCCCGTCTTCGGTCCGCCGGTCGGTCAGCTCGGGCCAGAGCGGGCGTGTCCACTGCCAGTGCGTGACCTCGACCGCCGCGATCGCCAGCGCCGCGCCGAGCAGCAGCGCAAAGCGCGTCTCGTGGCCGGTCTCGAAGGCGAACGTCAGCGTCAGCGCGAAGACGTACCCAAAAGTGACCAGCACCACCGCCCAGAGCACGATGGGCGCCGCGTCGACGACCCAGAGCGGGTACTCCGCCTGCACATCGATGGGCCGGGAGATCAGCCAGTAGACGGCCACGCACACGACCGCTGTGACCGCCGCCATGAACCACACGTGCGGCACGTGCTTCAGCGCGTTCTCGGCGTCGACCGAGGGATCGCGCTTCCGGATACGCAACGCGACCCCGCGGCCGACGACGATGGAGAGCGCGAGCGCGAGCAGGTGCGGGATCAGTGGTAATGCGTCCATCTTCGTCCTCGGGCTCCGGTCCTCCGGGCGCCGGGATCGCGCGAGCGGACTGTCGCCCTCACGGTCAATCTACTCGTTGGACCCTCGCCCGCCCAGGGTGCGAGCGCGGGCTCAATCGCACGCCTCCAACGCCGCCCACCACACGAGCGTCGACGCCGGAATCCAAACGCCGAAGCCGTCGGAGTAGTCCGCGCCGTCGCGGCAGGGGACGACCGATGCACCGGTCAACACGTCGCGGAACCGGTAGCGGCCACACGCCTCCATGCCGACGCCGACCCGCAGATCCGGCGGAATCGACCACTCGGCGCGGACGTCCTGCGACCAGAGGTTGTGGACCGCCAGCATCACGGCGCCGTCCTCGGTCCAGGTGAGCCGGGCCACCGCGCCGTCGACCGGGGCCATCGAGCCGGGCGGGCGGAGGAAGCGGCCGTGGCGGGAGCGGAGTGCAGCGCCGGTGTCTCCCAGGCGGGCCGTGATCAGCTGGTGGTAGAACGCAGCCAGGTCGTCCTGGCCGCCCCAGTCCTCGGGCGAGCCGACGAATCGGACGGGCAGGGTGCTCGCCCGGCGGAAGTCCAGCCGAGAGCTGGCGCCGAGCTCCTGGCCGGCGAGCAGCATCGGCGTCGAGGCGATCGTCGCGCCGGCGGCCCAGAATCCGGCGCCGGTCCAGGCGTCGAAGCCAGTGTCCGCGACCAGGCGCAGCTCGTCGTGGGTCTCCAGCGCCGCGAGCACGTACGTCGAGCCGGCGAATCGCCCGGCCCGCGACAACACCTCTTCGACGCGTGCCGACGTCTTCGGCTCTCCGCCGCGCCCGTTCATGTCGAAGAGATACCCCTCGGTCATGATGTCGGCGACCCGGTTCATGCCCGTCTGGTCATGGAACTCCTCGGCCAGGACAATCGGGCGGCCCTGGCCCCGGCGCTCCGCGTACCAGGACGCCTTGGCCATGATGTAACGCCACTCCTCGGGTGACATGCCGCTCGCCTCGTCCGTCGTGTGGTCGAGGCGGAAGCCGTCGACGCCGCGGGCGACCAGCGCGTTGACGACACGGAATCCATACTCGCGCACGCGTAGGAACTCCGCCGTGTATGCCGGCGCGTCGTCGCGATGAAAGAGGAACTTCACGTCGTCCCAGCCGTGGTCCGTGGTCGTCTCCGACTCCCGCGTGGCCGGCCGACCACCGGCTCCGTGCAGGTAGAAGGCCGGGAGCGTCGACTCCAGCGTGACGCCATCCGTACAGGCGAAGTCCGCCCGTTCGTCGTCGAACGCCACCCGCCACATACCGACCGCACGGACCCGGGCCTGCGCGTCGAGCCCCGGACACGCCGCGTCGACCGCGTCGACCGCGTCCGCCAGGTCCGGGTCACCGCCCTCGATCAGCGCCTCGATACGTGTGGTCGAGTCGAGCGCGGTCGGGTGAAGCAGGGCCTCGTCGTACGTCGCCTCGAAGTCCCACAGGTAGTCGTCGCCAGTCGGCGCCGACCTCGGGGTGGCAGGCGTTCGCCGTGCGCACCTGCAGCTCGTAGAGGACGAGGTCGCCGGCGTCGGGTTGCGGCGGGTATTCCGGCGCCGTCGGCGGTCGCAGCAATCCGCCGAGTCCGGGCTCCGGCGGGCAGTTGTCACCGCCGCGGTCGGACACGTCGCCCGAGCCCGCATCTGCGGGGTCGACCCCCGTGTCACCGCAGGCGGCGAGCAGCAGGACCATCGCGATGACAGGGGGGCGGTGCACGACGGCGATCCCGGGGGCGATACGGCGACAGGCGCCAGCAGTGTGCCAGTCCGCGCCGCCCCGGCCAACGGATCGCCCCCCGCCGCTCATTCGAGCGCCCTCAGGGGCGAGCCCCCGGCTCGCCCCCGGCCCATCGGGCCGGCCCCGCCGCCCCCGCATCACCGCCCCGGCCCTTCCTGCGCCCCTTCGACACCCCCCCCATGGACAACGGACCTCGGTGGCCCTAAATAGACGCGCGTCAACAAATGGGCGCGTTTGCGCCGACACCCGAACAGGAGGAAGAGATGGCGAAGATCACGTTCAAGGGAAGCGCGGTATCCACGTCCGGTCAGCTGCCCGCGGTCGGCTCCGTCGCCCCGGACTTCTCCCTGTTGTCGGCCACGCTCGAGCGCACTTCGCGCGCCGCCTTCCAGGACAAGCGTCGCGTGATCCTCAACATCTTCCCGAGCATCGACACCGGCGTGTGCGCGATGAGCGTTCGCGCGTTCAATGAGAAGATGGCCGGCCTCGACAATGCCGCCGTCCTCTGCATCTCCGAGGACCTTGTCTTCGCGCAGAAGCGCTTCTGCGGGGCCGAGGGGATCGACAACGTCGTGGCGCTGTCGGCGTTCCGCTCGACGTTCGCGCAGGACTACGGCGTCGAGATGCTCGCCGGCCCGCTCGCCGGCCTCTGCGCCCGCGCGGTCGTCGTGACCGACGGCGCCGGCAAGATCCTCTACACCGAGCTGGTGCCGGAGATCACGCAGGAGCCCGACTACGACGCCGCCCTTGCGGCCGCCGCGGGGTGAACCCGGCGGCCCCGGAGTGATCTTCGGCTGCGATCCGAAGCACGCGCGACGGGTCTGTCTGCGGGCAACACGACGCGGTCGCGGTTGATGTGGGATAATTTGCTACATTAGCACACCCGTCGTACCCTGGTCCCACCGCTCGACGATGGAGACCGGATATGAAACGCGACCAGATTGCCCGCATGATCGAGAGCCTCGAGGTGCTGAAGCGCGCCAGCCAACAGGTGAAGCTGCATACCGAGTTCGAGGCCGACGAGGTCCCGTGCGCCTGGTGGGTGCGCGACGACGACTGACCGCGATCGGGCCGGCGGAGTTGGTCTACGGGTGCTTCCCGGAGAGCCGATAGCCCGTATCTTTCACGGGGTCACGTCGCGAGGGTGCCTCGACGCCCGCGGTCAGTCGGAGCCCTGCTCGAGCTTCGCGGCGACGTCGTCCAGGAGCTCGCGATAAGCGTGCTCGGTCGGGTTGTAGGCGATCGCGAGGTTCAGGTTGGTTCTGGCGGTCTCGAACGCACCCGCCTTCACGTCGGCCTGCGCGGCGTCGTAATAGGCGGCCGCTCGCTTGGCCTTCGCCGGGTACATCGTACGGTACGCGTCGGCGCTGTCCTTCGACGGCGTGATCTCCTGACTCCGGCTGAACTCGTCCGAGTCGTTCTCCTCTTCGGCCAGGAAAGACGCCCGCGCCTCCTCGACGACCGGGTTCGGGCGGTACGAGACGAGCGTCTGGCCCCGGTTGGGTCCGTAGACGTGGATCGTATCGTCGATCTCTCCGTTCGGTGCCGGGGGGCGGGGATCTCCCGGCGGCCCGATGGCGGGGACCTTGAGCCCGGAAGACGTGATCACGGCCGAGGTGATGTCGATCGGTCCGGTGGACGGCCCGGTATCGAGGTCGTGGTCCACGTGTTCGGTCGGGTGTCCCCGCAAGGTCATCTTCATCGGATCCGCCGCATCGTCCGCGGCAGCGTCTTCGACCTGCGCCGGGGCCGGAGGCTGTTCGACGACCTCGTCCGCTTCGGGTTCGTCCGCCCCGAGCGCTCCGGCGACGGCTGCCGCGACGACCTCGGCGGCGGCGACCGGATCCTCCAACACGATGGTGTCGGCGATCCCGAGCTGAGCGGTGAGCTCGGTCGTCGGTGGAATCGTGCGGCCTCGCACCGGAGGCGCGTCGACGACCGCCATCTCCGAGGTGTCCGCAAATTCCGGGTCGAGCTCGGCGATCTGCCGCGCGGCCGCGACGAGGATCTCGAGCTCAGCCTGCTGAGCCGGCGTCAGCTTGACCGCCAGACCGAGTCGCGCGCCGTCGTCCGTGACCAGCCCCGGGTGGGCGACCGATGCCGGAATATCCGCAGTACCACCCGGGGTCTCGATCCGAAGGACCACGTCGTCGAAGAGCTCGGCTGGCCGATCCGACACGATGGCCGCGTGCCCCGACATCAGCTGCTTCTCCACGAACGCAGCCAACGCACGGTGGTCGGCAAAGGATATGGCGATGATTGAGCCGAGCATGCGAACGGGGACACGAGCCGCAGACCGAAGCCGGTCGCCTCGACGTGCTCTACAGCACCACCGCGGAAGTGTCGACCGTGTGCGGGAATCCCCGGCACACTAGCCCAGCTTCAGGGTTCCTTCCAACACCCTTCACCGTCGGTCGCGAACACGACCGCCCGGCCGCGATCCGTCCCCAGCACGCGGACAGCGCGTGCCCGCAGGCGGCCGAGCGGCTCCGGGTGTGGGAACCCGAATCGATTCCCGGCCCCCGCCTGCACCACTGCGACCCGCGGCGCTACGGCCGCGAGAAACGCATCGGTGGAAGACGTCCGACTGCCGTGGTGCGGTACGCTCAGCAGCGCCGCCCGCAATGTCGTGCCCGCAGCGACCAGCTCCGCTTCGCGTCCCTCTTCGATGTCGCCCGGGAAGAGGGCGCACACCTCGCGATGGCACGCGCGCAGCACCAGGCCGCCGTCGTTGTCGCTGCCCCCGCCCGCCCCGTGGAGCTCGATCCGGGTCGAGCCAAGGCGCATCGCCCGGCCGGTCGGGCCGACGCGGAAGGCACTGCCACCTGCCTCTTCGACCGCCAGGGCGACCCGCTGCAGACCGGGATCTGCGCGGTCCGGGATCCACGCCTGGCGTGGGCGGAGTAGCGGGGCGAGCACGACCAGGCCGCCGACGTGGTCGATGTCGCCGTGCGTCGCGACGAACCCGTCGACACGGGCGATCCCCAGGCCGTTCAGATACGCCCGGACGTCGCGGGCGATCGCCGTCGACGATTGCGCGGATCCGCCGCCGTCGACCAGCACGGTCGTCCCGTCAGGCAGCGCGATCAGCGCGCAATCCCCCTGGCCGACCGGGATCGCGTGAACCTCCATGTGTGTCGGTGGTGCCAACGAGCGGGGTGGGGCCGCCGAGAGCAGGGCCGTCGCCGTCAGGATGGCCACGGCGTGGCGGCGCGGCGAGCAGCGCGCCAACCACGGGGCGAAGAGCGCGACCACGAACCACCCCGCGAGCGCGACCGGCTCGGGGCGCCCCGCGACGAGGCCGACCGAGAGGACGGGCTGTCCGAGCCTCGCGGCGGCCAGCGCCAGCCGCGTCGCCAGCTCCGCGATCGTCAGCACCGCGCCCCCTCCCGGGACCTCGGCCGCCGCCAGGACCCCGCCGAGCGCTCCCGCGGGCAGCGCGACGAGCGCGATCGGTGGCACGACCACCAGGTTCGTCACCGGCCCGAGCACCGGAAACACCCCCGTGTGCCACAGCAGGATCGGCGCCGTCGCGAGCGAAGCCACTGTCGAGGCCCGCAGAGACGTCAGCAGCCGCTGTGCCCACGATCCGTTTGCGGAGCGAGGGCTCGCGCGGTCGACGGCGGACATCGCGATCAGGCCTGCCGTCGCCGTCACCGAGAGCTGGAACCCGAAGTCGACGAGCCAGAGCGGCTTGCCGAGCAACATCACGGTCACGGCGGCGCAGAGGGCGTGCCCGGCGGCGCCCGGGCGGCCGACGACGAGACCGACGAGCACCACCGATGCCATCATCCCCGCGCGCACCGCGCTCGCTGGCGCGCCGGTCAGGATCACGTACGCGGCGATCGCGGGAAGGGTCAGCGCCGCCGCCGCCCTGTCGGCGCCAACCGTCTCGGTGACGACCCGGATCCGCCGGAGCAGCCACCGCGCGAGTCGAAGGAATCCGAGGCCGAGCAGCCCGAGATGAAGGCCGCTGACGGCGAGGACGTGAGCAGCGCCGTTGCGACGGAACCGCTCCCGGTCGTCGGGATCGATGGCTCCCCGACTGCCCGTCGTGATCGCGACGATGACCGCGGCCTCCCGTCGCCTCACGGTCGTGAACACCGCGCGTTCGTGCCGCATTCGTGCACGGTCGAGCCCTCGTCTCGCCGACCGGGTGACGCCGAGCAGGATCGGCTCGCTCTCTACCCGGAAGTCGAACGCGCGACCCCCGAGCCGGGCCGAGTGCGCTGGCGATGGTGCGAAACGATGGCGCCGAGCACGCGGTGGCCGGGCGGCTCCCCGAAGCCGAAGCCGATCGCCCGCGGCCGGAAGCCACCGCGCCCCGTCGACCCGGAAGCGCCCGCGCACGGAGCAGGGACGCCACCGCTGGTCGGAATCGCGCTGACCGGTCCCCCGCCAGGCGAGCGCCCGGCCCTCGAACGAGTGACTCGGGAGCGCCGGCCGTGCTCCTTCGATCACGTCGACGACGACTTCGATGTCGCCGACGAAGGGAGGGGGCGGCACCGGTGTCGACGCGACGTCGGCGCCGGCCAGGAGTCCGACGAAAAACGCGCCTGCGACCACGGCGAACGCGGCCGCCGGAGGGCGGCGCACGAGCGTGATGGACGCCGCGACCGGGAACCAGGCGAAGACGACGCAGAGCGCCGGGGGCGCAGGACCGGCGAGGCCGCTCAGGCCGAGCCCGATGCCCGCGGCGTGCGCGAGGGTGAAGAGCGGAAGCAGCAGCCACATGGCTCGGTGGTCGGTCGCCGTTACACGTTGTTGCGTCCGCCCCCGCCGCTTGCCGCCGTCGGCCGCTTGCGATACCACGCCCCACGCGATGACGACCCTCGGGCACCACCCTCTCTACGACCGCTCTCTGTCCGCGCGCCTGCGCGGGCCGGTGGTCGTCTTCGTGCTCGCCCTGTCGGTCTTCGCGGCATTCGCCGGCGCACGCTTACGGCAGCCGACCGAGGACAACCACTTCGTGTACCTCGCTGACAGCTACCTGCACGGGACGCTGCAGATGCGCGAGGACCCGCCTCACGAAAACGACTGGGCCAGCTACGTCGACCTGACGCTCGCCTCGGGGCAGGAGCTGCGCGGGATCTGGTGGGACCGGAGTGCGCGCAAGTTCCTCGACCTGCGCGGCAACCTCTACGTGATCGACCGACACGACATGGTGGGGGCGAGCCAGGACAAGACGTTCTTCGTCTCGTTCCCCCCGATGCCGGCGTTGCTGATGCTGCCCGGTGTGGTCGCGTTCGGTTTCGACTTCAACGACGTCTGGTTCACGATCCTCTTCGCGGCGCTGAACGCCGCCCTGATGTACGTGCTGCTACGGCGAGTCGTGCTCGGAGGCCGGACGCGACTCATGCCCGGCGATGCCGGTTGGCTGACGCTGATGTTCGCCGTCGGCACCGCCCACCTCTGGTGCTCGGTTCTCGGCACGGTCTGGTTCACGGCGCTGGTCGTCGGGGTCACGTTCACGTTGCTCTACGTGCTCGCCAGCATCGATGCGAGACACCCGTTCCTGGCGGGGCTCTTCCTCGGATGCGCGTTCGCCACCCGCACGCCGCTCTTGTTCAGCGTCGTCTTCTTCGCCGCCTTCTTCTTCTTTCCCGGCGGTCGGTTGCGACGGGATTGGGGCGCGCGCTTCTGGCGTGACGGGCTGCTCTTCATCTCGGCGCCGCTCGTGATCGGCGTCGCGCTTCTGGTGAACAACTACCTGCGCTTCGAGGAGATCGCCGAGTTCGGGCACCGCTACCTGGCCACCGGGCAGATCGACCGGATCAAGGAGTACGGGCTCTTCAACATCCACTTTCTGTCACGCAACCTGGCCGCCCTGCTGGCGCTGGTACCCAAGTTCCAGCCCGACGCGCCATACGTCGTGATCTCCAAGCACGGGCTCGCGGTCTGGTTCACCACTCCAGCGCTGCTCTACCTCGCCCGACAGCGCCCCGCGGAATCAGCGCCCGACCGGCTCTGGCGCCGCGCGACGATCACCACGATCATCGTGATCCTGATCCCTCACCTCCTCTATCAGAACACCGGGTGGATCCAGTTCGGGTACCGGTTCGCGATGGACTACGTCGCCTACCTGGCGCTCCTGCTCGCGCTCGGCCAACGCCGGCTGAGCGTCTGGTTCAAGCTCGCCGTGTTGGCCGGCGTCGCCATCAACAGCTTCGGAGCGGCGACCTTCGGGCGCGCGGGGCAGTATTACGGCGAGTGGATGCTCGAGGAGTAGGGCGCCAGATCAACGCCGGAGCACGAGGATCGCCTCTGTCGGGTCGTTCGCCGCGTATCGCCCCCTGATGCGTCCGGGATTCGTCGCGACCTCGCGGGCCACCTTCGCGTTTGGCAGGCGGAAGCGATTGCCGTAGTGCAGCTCGTCCGGACCGACGAAGTGGAAGTCGACGATCCACTCGGTGCGCCCGACGAACCCCCGTCGACGAACGATTCGGTCGACATGCACGTCGGTGGCGACGCCCGACGCCGCGGCGCGGCCGTTTCGACCCGCCGCTGCGCGCGGCATCAGCGTCAGCAGGAGGCCGTAGGCAACCAGGGCGGTGCCGGCGATCATCCAGGCCGTCGCGTTGTACGACAAGGGGCCGAGCGCTCCGATCGCGCCGACGGCGACCCCGGCCAGGGCGACGGCCGAGCCGACCTCGCGCGCGCCCTGGCGACCGGGCACGAACGCCTCGGCCGGGTTGACCTCTTCGTCGACCACCCGCACCTGCAATCCCTCGGTGCTCCGCTCCAGCTGCTGGCGACGACGAGCGCCCGACTCGTCACGTGGGCGACGGGCGGCGGCGGCCTCTACGGCGAGGGCCGCGGCGTGGCCCAGGGGAGTGGTGGGCGCGTCCTGGGCCGCGTCGTCCTCGTCCTTGTCCGCGGGGCGTTCGGCGCGGGTCCGCTGCCACTCCGCCAACATCGCGTCCAGCTCCCCTGCGGTCTGGAACCGGTCTTCGGAAGCCGGCTCCAAGAGCCGGTCTAGGATCCCGGCCAGGGCGGGATCGGTGTTCAGGTGAGCCCGGATGTCCGGCTTGAGCCGGTGGAGGGGGAACCGGGCCGGCTCGACGCCGGAGAGCAGGTGTAGCGCCGTGGCACCGAGTCCGTAGAGATCGGTCGCCGCGTTGGCGCGCGCCTGGAACTGTTCGGGAGCCATGTATCCGAAGGTCCCGACGATCGATGAGCCGCCGCCGGATTGATTGTCGAGCACGGCCTCGCGAACCGCGCCGAAATCGACGAGCACGCACGTGCCGTCATCGCGCCGTATCACGTTCGACGGCTTGATGTCGCGGTGGAAGAGCGGCGGCTGGCGGTCGTGAAGGTATCCGAGCGGGACCAGGCAGCTGCGCATGATCGCGACGACGTCGTTCGCGTCGAATCGGTGTCCGGTGTCGAAGAGCTGCTGGAGCGACTGTCCCTCGATCAGCTCCTGGACCAGGAAGAGCGACAGGGTCTCGTCTCGCCGCTCGACGACGGCGTCGACGTAGTGAGGGATCTGCGGATGGTCGATCTCTCCGAGCACCGAGCACTCCCGCTCGAAGAGCTCGATCTGCTTCGGGTTGCTCGACTTCAGCAGCCGCAGCTCCTTGACCGCGTGCGTGCGCCCCGTCTGGGAGTCCTCCCCCACGAAGGTGTGCGCGGCCCCTCCCTCGCCCAGAAGGCGCACCAAGCGATAGTCGCCGACCGTGCGCACGGCTGGGGTGGTGGGTTGGGGGGACTCGGTCGTCATGTCCTCGCGCGCTGCTCTGTCCAGCGACGATAGCGGGAGAGCATCTCGCCCATCAAGGACGCTCGAAGAGTTGCCAGGCCAGGTCACCGCTGCCGGCGTACATGCGAAAGCGGAGTCGGAAGGTTCCGCGCGACTCGGGACAGAAGCGCTCGACGACGGGCTCGGCGTCCGTGCCGATGTCGCGGAGCAGGATCTCCTCGTGGTCGTCACGCAGCTCGACGTCCAGGTCGACGACCCCGTCGGTCGCTACCGCAGCGACCGCGTAGCACCGGCCGGGCAACAGCGCGATCGGGAACTCGTAGTCGTCACCTTCGCCCAGCGTGCGTCGTACGACCGGCCCCAGTGCGCGCGCGTCCGGGAAATACCGGGTGCGCAACCGATCGAGCCGCCGCGCAGCCTCCGCGTCTTCGATGCTGGGCATACGGTATCCGCCGACCCGCACCTGCCCGCTCCTCCGGGCAGCGATCACGCGCAGGTTGTAGGTCCCGGTCTCGGGAGCGCAGTAGGTCGGGATCACCGGGAAGGGGTCCGGCGAGCGGTCCTCGGCGACCGGGAGACCATCGGGCCGGTCGAGGCGCAAGTCGACGTCGAAGCGTTCCGGGAGCCCGAACGCGAGGAAGACATAGCAGCCCTCGGCGACCAGCTCGACCGCCCGATCCTGGTATTCGCGGGCTTCGAGGGCGAGCTGGTGGTCGGCGAAGATCGGTTCGCCGCCGGGCGCGAACATCCGCCGCACCCGCTCGAAGCCGGCGAGGAGCGGATCGTCGGCCGTCGGGGTCACCGGCACCTGCTCGAGCTGCTCCAGCGATTCCTCGATCTCCTCCAACGACCGGTAGCGCCGGCAACCGTCGAGCACGACGACGAGGAGCGCGACCGCGAACAGGTTCATCCAACGGCGAGCGCGCCCGCGCGGCCACGGTCGGGCGCGCGAAGCGATTCGACATCGGACGCGGTAAGCCGCGGCGCCGTGCCGGTAGACCCCCGTGGAGGTGATCGGCGCTGCGCGTTGTGGGTGGAATCGTCGAGGCACAGCGTGTAGTTAGCATTCGGCGGCGACCCCGCCAATCGACGCGGGGCGACCGAGGCCCGGACGCACGGAGCAGAGCCGATGAGCGACGACGCAGACGAACAGGTCGTCTACGGAGAGCCGACCGCCGCCGACCGCGACCGCCTCGCCGAGCTCTTCGGCGCGGACCTTCTGGACCACAACCTCGAGGTCGACCCCGATGCGTTGTTCGGTGTCGTCGACCACATGCTCCACGACGAGCGCGCGCACGTGCGGGTGGCGCGGGACTCGGGAGGCGAGGTCGTCGGTGTCATCCTCGCGAACGAGTTCGCGAGCATCAAGCTCCCCGGCCGCGCGCTGTGGATCGAAGAGCTCTACGTCACGCCGGGGTTCCGCCGGGCCGGCGTGGGGCGCGAGCTCGTGGAGCAGCTCCTCGACTGGGCCCACGGCGCCGGGTTCGCGGGTGTCGAGCTCGAGGCCTACCGCATGAACACCGCGGCCTCGGTCCTCTACCGATCCCTCGGGTTCCGTCGACTGGCGCGCGAGCGTTACACGTTCCACATGAGCGACTGGGACCTCGAGGACTGACGCGGTTCGGCCGCATCGACCATCGAGGACGCCCGTCGATCGACGCGACCGCCAGCAGGCCGCCGCCACCGCGGACGGTGGCGGCAGACCGCTGGCGGGTCCCCGGGGGGTGGTCCCGGGTCGCTCCCGGCCGGAGACGCGTTCGGTCGACGTCTCACGGCCGGGACGATCCTGCGGCTGACCGTCGAGCCGAGGACGAGCCCGGCGGACAGTCGAGCCCCCCGTGGACTCAGTCGGCAGGCCAGGGGTCTTCGTCGATGTCGACCCAATCGGGGTCCGGCACGCCGTTCGCCAGGAGCACGGACTCGAGCTGGCGAAGGAGCTCCAGGTCGAAGTCGATGTCCACGTCTCCGACCTCGTCGTTGTAGTCCTCGACCGCCGCGGTGAGTTGGCGCAGCGCGACCAGGCCGGCGTCGGAGCGCGGGTTGTCGTGGAAGAGACCGCACGCCGCCTCGATGCCGACGAAGATGTTCAGCATCACGAAGGACTTCTGGACGATCGCCGGGTCGTCCTCGTCGAAGTGACCCCGCCGGAGCAGGACCCAGGGTGGCGCCGGGTAGTTGACCGTCACCGTCTCGGTCACGATGCGGTTGGTGCCGGGCTCACGGAACTCCATGTCGATCGTAGCGACGTCGGCACTCTCGATGCCCGATCCGTCGTCGCCGATGTCGCGCGGCATCAGCTCGACGAGCAGTGCGGAACCGCCGCCGCGCCGTCCGCCCCCGGGCTCCACGTCGGAGTGGGACTCACGGTGGGCGAGGAAGACGCTCGGGATGGCGAGGGATCCACCGTCGGCATTCGGTGCCCACATGCGGGAGCCGCGCGCGGCACCGAACTGGTAGCGACTGCCTTCGCGGAGCTCGAGCCGGAGATCGAAGGCGACCGGGACGGTGAAGTAGCTGATCTCCTGACCGAACACCTCCTCGACCGCCGACGGCGACTCGACGAAGTAGAAGTTCCCGTCACCCTGCTCCGAGAGGCCCCGCATCAGCGGCAGGTTGAAGTCGGTGCCGAGGCCGATGGTGGTGATCCCGATGCCCTCGGAGTTGTAGCTGGCGCTCATCGAGAGGATCGTGTCCGGGTCGGTCGGGCCTGCGGTGGGCTGCCCGTCGGAGAGCAGGATCACGCGGTTCTGCCGTCCGCTGTCGTAGGCCGAGAGAGCCTCGTGGTACCCGACCTCGAGTCCCCCGTAGAGGTTGGTCGCGCCGCCGGCCTCCTGGCGACGGACGAAGGCGCGGGCACGCTC
>CAZFPM010000033.1:19019-35632 GCA_964520965.1 uncultured Myxococcales bacterium | reverse complement strand
TCGGATCGGCCTTGGTCGTGTTGACGATCAGCGCCTTGCCCTGGTCTACCTTGCGGTAGAACTTGGCGATCATGACGATCATCCCGATCAGGATGATCAGGCCGGCTGCGACGACGACGAGGGCGGTGCTTCCTGCAAAGCTCAAGCTGAGTAGGGGAACGGCGGTCATGTTCGAGTCCTCTCTTGGAGGGAGTTGTTATTCAAACAAGCGGTCTGGTGTTTGGAGATCACATGGTCTCCTCCACTTCGATCTCCGCGCGCGACTCGACCAGCACGCCGCCAACAGTGCCGGCGGCCGTGCCTTCGAGGTCGGCGCGCAGCAGCGCGTCCATGGGCTCCACCCAGTACTCTTCCCGGTTCGGGTCGTAGTCGATGATCAGAACGCGATCTCCACGGCCTATCCCGCTGCCCTTGTCGGCGCGGATCTCGATCAGCAGGCCGGCACCACCGTCGTCGAGCTCGGCCTGGCCGAACCTCCCGTCCACCCGACCGGTGCGCACCACGCAGACGGATCCGAGAATGTCCTGTCGGCGTCCGGCCTCCTTGGTCTCGAAGATCCGCCCCATGGGCTGCACAGTGCGGTTGGTCAGGACGACGCCCAACACCGAAGCGGCGGCGAAGATGGCGGTCTTGGTCAATCCGACCGGGAGCGCGCCGAACAGGGGTGCGAGGTAGTGCATCCCGAGCAGGGCCCCCAGCCAGCACCAGAAGGAGAGCAGGGTCAGGACGACGGTCGCGGGCGCCTTTTGCAGGGCCAGCGCGTGCACGAGATACCAGGCGAAGCCGTGGCCGCTCGTTCCGGCGTCGGCGGCACCGTCGGCAGCAGCGTCGGTGACCCCATCGAGCGCGCCTTCGGCGACACCGTCGAGGGCCGCGTCGGTGGCACCGAGCAGCAGGCCGTCTGCCGACGCGTCCACCGCGCCATCGACCGCGGCGTCCAGGGCCCCGTCGACCGCACCGTCCACAGCGGCGTCGAGCGCCCCATCGACAGCGGCGTCCATCGCACCGTCGAGGGCCGCGTCGAGCGCTCCATCGACGGCGGCGTCCATTGCCCCGTCGACGGCGGCATCCAGAGCTCCATCGACCGCCGCATCGAGGGCGCCGTCAACGGCCGCGTCGACCGCTCCGTCGGCACCCCCTTCGAGGAGTCCGTCGACGTCGACGTCAAAGGCGTCGATGCCGATGGCGCCGAGAATCACGAAGATCCAGTAGAAGAGCGCCAGGCCCAGCATCCCGGTGAAGATCACCGTCGGGAAAGCGATTATCTCGGCCAGAAACGCGGTCATCGCACGGGGTCCTGTCGGAGTGAATTGGGGTTGGGGTACCGTATCGCTGGGCCTCGGGGCTGACAACGCTCTCAGCGTCGGCGAGTCGGGTCGGAGCCGCAGGCTCCCCTTGCGGCCCCTCGGGTCCGGGGGGTCACTCGCGCAACGAGGTCAGCCGGGCGGGCCCCGTTCTCAGCTCGCGCTCACCCTTTCGGGTCGTGGGCGATGGCGACGGAGTTGATGCAGAAGCGCACGCCGGTCTCCGTCGGACCGTCCTCGAAGACGTGGCCGAGGTGAGCTCCGCACAACGGGCGCACCGAACCTCGGTCCGGGTCATCCCGTGGGAGTGGTCCTCGACGTACTCGATGGTGTCCTCACCGCGGGCCTTGTCGAACGAGGGCCAGCCGCAGTGAGAAGCAAACTTGGAGTCGGAATCGAAGAGCAGCGCGTCACAACACACGCACCGATAGGTCCCGTCGTCGAAGGCGTTCCAGTACACTCCCGTGAACGGGCGCTCGGTGCCGCCGAGTCGAGCGACGCGGTACTGCTCCTCGGTGAGACGACTGCGCCACTCCTCGTTGGGAATCGCACGATAGTCGTCGTCGCTCATCACGTCTCTCGCGTGTGTTGGCGTCGCCGGCATCGGAGCGCCGTGCGAACGCGTGTCGTAGTGGGACGAACCTAGGCACTTGCCGCCGGCCGTCCAGCGAAATCGTATCCACATCGGCCCGGATGCGGCGCAAATCCCAGCGCTGCACTCCGACGGACGTCAGCAGCGGATCAAGGCGGTCGACTTCAGCGCTTGCCACAAGATCCCGACCGGCGTGCTCGCGAAGCGGCCTGTCCCATCGCGGATCTGGTCTCTGCACGAATGGCCCGGCGCTACGACGAGGGTGGACTCCGGTGCGGCGCGGACCGCGGGAAAGAGCACCAGCTCGCCGATCTCCATTGACAGCTCGTAGTGTTCCTTCTCGAAGCCGAAGCTCCCCGCCATTCCGCAACAGCCGCTGGGGATCAGCTCGACGGTGTAGTTCGGCGGCAGCGCCAGCGCCTCGCGCATGCCCTCGACGCCGACCTGGGCCTTCTGGTGGCAGTGTCCGTGCAGGAGGATATGGCACTCGTCGTCGACCCACTCGGCTCGCCATCGATCAGCGCGGGCCGCGCGAGCGACGAAGTCGGACACCAGCATCACCTTCTCGGCGATCTCGCGCGCTTTGCGGCGCATGTCCGGATCGCGGGGCAGGTCGAGCGCCTCGTCGAGCATCGTGAGCACCGCCGAGGGCTCGATGCCCACGATCGCGTCGACCTGGTCCAACAGAGGGTGCAGGGTGTTGATGTTTGCTTCGATATGGCCTCGGGCCTCGCGGACGAACCCTTTGCTCAGGTAGGTGCGCCCGGACGGCGAGAGCCGAGGTGCGATGACCCGGTAGCCACCTTGCTCCAGCAACCCGGCGGCCGCCCATGCGTCTCCGCCACCGTACGAGTCGGTGAGCTCGTCGACGAACAAACACACCTTCCCGAGAGGGTCGACGACCTCGGCGACAGTTCGATCGGCCAGCGCCCGGTGCGCGGTCGCGTTGGAGAAGAACGGCAGGGTGCGACGACGCGAGACGCCCAACAGCTGCTCCTGCAGCCAGCGGGAGATGCTCCAGGTCTGCACGGCGTTCACGACCCCCGGAGCGAACGGGATTCCGTGTACGAGGCGGCCCACTCGGGTCACGTCGGCGAACGCGCGCGACCGGGAGGAGACCCCGTTCCGATCCATGTGGCCTTGGAGGAACTCCGCCTTGAGGGTCGCCATGTCGACCGAGGCCGGGCAGTCGCTCTTGCAGCCCTTGCAGGACAGGCAGAGGTCGAGGGCTGCTCGAAGCTCCTCGGAACCGAAGAGTGCGTCCGGCCCTGCTTGGATCAGGCGCCGGAAGAGGTTCGCGCGTCCCCGCGTGGACTCCCGCTCCTCGCGCGTGGCCATGTACGACGGACACATCGTGCCGCCGGCCTCGGCCGGCCTGCGGCAGACGCCGGCTCCATTGCACCGTTCGACCGCGCGCTGGAAGCCGAGCGCCTCTTCGTATGCGAACTCCGTCGGAACGTCGACATTGCGGTAGTCGGCGTCGAAACGCCAGTCCTCGTCCATCGGTCTAGCGTCGAGGATTGCACCCGGATTGAAGAGTCCCTGGGGGTCGAATGCCCCCTTGACCTCCTTCAGCCATCCATACACCTGGGAGCCGAGCGCGGCCTCCACGTAGGGGCCACGAAGCCGCCCGTCGCCGTGCTCCCCGGAGAGTGAGCCGTTGTAGCGATTCACGAGGTCGGCGACGGCGCTGGCGATCGATTTGGCACGTTCGACGTCGGCCGGGAGCTTCGGGTTGAGCTCCGGGCGCAGATGGATCTCCCCCACGGATGCGTGCGCATAATACACACACTCGGCGGCGTGATCTGCCATGACACGACCGAAGTCCCTGATGAACCCCGGCAGGTCGTCGACAGCGACCGCCGTGTCCTCGACGATGGTGATGGGCTTCACGTCGCCGGGCATGCCCATCAACACACCGAGCCCCGCTTTGCGCAGGTCCCAGACGCTCTGGTGTCGGTCCGGCGGGATGATCGGGAAGGCGTAGCCGAGCTCTGCGGCCCGGAGCGAGGCGACCAGCGAGTCGGCGCGGGCGGCGAGGTGCCGGGGATCGTCACCGGCGAACTCGATCGCGAGGATTGCGCCCGGCTCGCCCTCGATGAACCATCGGTTTCGCCCCTGCTCCAGATTGAGAGCGGCGAGGTCGAGGATTCGCTTGTCCATCAACTCGACCGCGTGCGGCTCGTGCCGCACCGCTTCGACGGTCGCCCGCATGCTCTCGTCGATCGAGGCGAAGTGGGCGGCGATCAGCAGTCGCTCTCGAGGCAACGCGTCCAGGGTCACGGTCGCTTCGGCGACCATCCCGAGGGTGCCCTCGGTGCCGCAGAAGAAGCGGGCCAGGTCGGGGCTTCGGGTCGAGTCGTGGCCGAGCCACGTCGCAGCGAGGTCGTCGAGGGGGTACCCCGTGTTGCGACGCACGATGTCGTCGCGCGGGTAGGCTGTGTGGATCGCGTCGGCGTTGGCCGTGACGATGTGGTCGAGAGCCCGCACCCCCGCCCCGAGCAACGAGCCGTCGGCTTTGAGGGCCTCCCAGCCCGAACGGTCGGTCGGTCGGAGAGTGTGTCGGCTCCCGTCGGCGAGGACCACGTCGATCTCGGCCAGGTGGTCGCGGGTCGTGCCGTAGGCGATCGAGTGTACGCCGCACGAGTTGTTCCCGATCATGCCGCCGAGCATGCAGCGATTCGAGGTCGACGTGTCGGGGCCGAACAAGAGGCCGTGCGGTTCCAATGCCCGGTTGAGATCGTCGCGGATCACGCCCGGCTCGACACGCGCGGTGCGGCCTTCGACGTCGATGTCGACGATGCGGTTCATGTGGCGCCCGGTGTCCACGATCAGGCCCGGCCCGACCGCCTGGCCGGCCAGGCTGGTGCCGGCCCCCCGCGGCGTGACCGGAAGGCCTGCCTCTGTGGCGGCGCGGGCGATGCGGCAGAGGTCATCGACGGACCTCGGGAAGGCCACCCCGACCGGCAAGACCTCGTAGAGGCTGGCGTCGGTCGCGTAGAGCGCCCGCGACACGTCGTCGGTGCGGACCTCACCCTCGAGCACCCCGCCGAGGGTCGCCAGAGCCGCCGCGATCGGGGTCGGCAACGGGGGCAACGCGAGCGACGATCCGTGGGGTTTCGTTGACATTCGGCCGCGTCGGACTTCAGAGGCGGTGCCGGCGGCAGCGGCTCGTCCGAGCGCCGCGAGCAGGGCTCGCCCTAACGTAAGGCTGCGGGGGGCGCAATACAAAGACTGCGGCTGGTCGAGATCGTCGGTCCGTCCCGGGGGAGTCGTCTCGAGGCGGCTTCTCCTGCCTCGACACCGTCTGCGTCGAGAACTGCAACCCTCCCGTGCGAGGCAGACGAGGGGTGCACGGCAGAGCGCGGTCGCGCGGCGACGGACGAGCCGGATGTTGCCGACGGGCAGGCCTGCTCGGTCGACCACGACTGCGAGTACTCGGCGCGCTGCGTCGGCCTCGTCTGCGTCATCGACCGAGCCACGCGCGCCGACCCCATGGGTTGCGACGAGCTGCGGCTCCTGACACCCTGACGGGCCCCTCGTAGGGCCACCATGATCTCAGCACTCGTTCTCGAAACCCCGCTCGCCGGAGAGCTCCGTCGGCTCGTCGACGAGCATCTCCGCCATGCGCAATCGGAAGCCGCGGTCGCAGGCGACCCCGAAGCCCGCGTCCACGAAATCCGCCGCGCGCTCAAGAAGGCGCGCGCCGTGCTCCGCCTCGGACGTGCCGCGTTCGGCTCGGTGCGGAAATCAGAGTCGGACGCGATCCGAGACGTCGCGCGCAGGCTCTCGGACCACCGTGACGCGACCGCCGTCCTGGAGGTGTTCGCGACGAATGCCGAGCGGTTCGCCACCACCGTCGAGCCGGCGGCGCTCTCGGCATTCGACGCCTGCCTGAAGACCCGCCGGGACGACATCTACACACAGACGGAGAGCGTGGAAGCCGAGCTCACCGGCGTCGCAGCCGCGCTCGGCGGCGTACGCGACCGCCTGGCCGTAGCGGAGGTCGATGGCCGCGGGTTCGAAGCCGTCGAGCCCGGGCTCCGGTCGTCGTATCGAGCCGGGCGACGCGCAGCGAGGGCGGCAGCACGCAAGGAAGATCCCGAGGTGATGCACGCCTGGCGGAAGCGCGCCAAGGACCTCCGCTACCAGCTCTCCGTCATCGAGCCGGTGTACCCCGAGATCCTCGGGGCATACCGCCAACAAGCACACGCCCTCACCGACCTGCTGGGAGAGCACCAGGACTTCGACGTGCTCGCGACCGCCGCACGATCCGCCGACCTCAGGCCGAAAGACCGCCAACGCCTGCAACAGGCGTGCACGCGAAGACAAGCCAAACTCCGCGCCCTCGCACTCCCCCTCGGCAAACGCATCTACGCCGACAAACCCACCCCCTGGGTCGACCGCCTACACACCTGGTGGACGGTCGCGGCCGGCCAGGCTCAACACGGGTAACGTAGGCCGATTCTGCGCGGGGCTCTGCCCACGTGATCCGCACCGAAGCTAGGCGGCGACGAATTGGCGTTCGATGAGGCGGCGGTAGAGGCCGTCGTCGCCGACGAGCTGGTCGTGGGGGCCCATTTGGACGACTTTTCCGCCGTCGAGGACGGCGACGCGGTCGGCGTCTGCGACGGTGGAGAGCCGGTGTGCGATCACGAGGGTGATGCGGCCTTTCATCAGCCGATCGAGGGCGTCTTTGACCAGGTGTTCGCTCTCGGCGTCGAGGGCGCTGGTGGCTTCGTCGAGCACGAGGACCGCGGGGTCTTTGAGCATGGCCCTTGCGATGGCGACGCGTTGTTTCTGGCCGCCGGAGAGCTGTACGCCTCGCTCGCCGACGAGGGTGGCGTACGCGTCTGGGAAGTCGGTGACGAAGTCGTGTGCGTTGGCCGCGCGGGCGGCGGCCTCGACTTCGGCGTCGGAGGCGTCCGGGCGGGCATAGCGGATGTTCTCGGCGACGCTCTCCGAGAAGAGGATCGGTTCCTGGGCGACGACACCGACGTGGCCGCGTAGCCAGTTCGGATCGAGGTCGCGCGCGTCGCGACCGTCGAAGGTCACGCGTCCGGAGTCCGGATCGTAGAGTCGCCCGACGAGCGCGGCGATCGTCGACTTGCCGGCGCCGGAGGGGCCGACCAGGGCGATGACTTCACCGCGCCGCGCGGCCAGGTCGATGCCGGTGAGGACTTCGACGTCCGGGCGCGTCGGGTAGGTGAAGTGCACGCCCTCGAGGGCGAGGGTCTCCGGGCGTTCGTCGGGCGCGAGCCCATCGGCCCAGGGCATCGTCGGCGACCGGTCGATGAGCTCGAAGATGCGCTGCGCCGCGCCGAGGGCCCTGGCGAAGTCGGCCCACAGACCGGAGAGGGTCCCGAGGGACATGGCGACGAGGAGTGTGTAGACCAGGAAGGCGGTGAGACCGCCGACGGTCATTCCGCCAGCGAGGACGAGCCTGCCGCCCCACCAGAGGACGACCACCGCCGAGACCATCCCCGCGAAGGAGGACACGCCGAGAAACCCGCCGGTGGTCCTGATGCGCGATCGGGAGAGTTCGAACGAGCGCTCCACCTCGTGGTCGTATCGGTCTCCCTCGACGGGCTCGGCGGCGAACGAACGGACGGTACGGATACCGCTGATCGCCTGCTCCGCCACACCAGACGCGTCGGCGAGGGCGTCTTGCACCCGCCTGGAGAGGCGCCGGATCCGTCGGCCATAGACGACGGCTCCGACGGCGACCGGCGGGACGACGACCAACATCAGGATCGTCAACTGCGGTGAGGTCCACCCCATGAACGCGATGCCGCCGAGCGCCATCGCCAGCGAACGGAGAGCCATCGACACGTTCACGCTCACGGCGTTCTGGACCACGGTCGTGTCCGCCGAGAGTCGGTTGATCAGCTCACCGGTGCGGCGGGCATCGAAAAAGGCGACCTCCTGTCGGAGGATGGCGGCGAAGAGGCTCTCTCGCAGCGTCGCCACGATCCGCTCGCCAGCCGTCGTGAAGAGCACGTATCGCAACGCGACGGCGACCGCCTGGACCGCGAGTATGCCCCCCATGACGAGCGCAGTGCGGTCGACGATCCCCGGGTCTCCGCTGTCCACCGCCCGGTCGATGAGCACGCGGAGCGCTTGCGGCACGAGGAGTCCGGCGCCGCTGCCCAGGAGCAGGAACACCGTGCCGGCCGCGAGCCTCGGCCACTCGGAGCGGGAGAGGTTGAGCAATCGGCGGAGTCGCGTCTGCGACCCGTTGGCTGTGTCGGCTGCGTTCACAACGCGTTGGTGTAACACCTCCTCCGCGAAGCACAACCACGCCGGCGGGACATCGGCGACGGTTTGCCGTCGAGAGCGCCGCGGCTGGCCGCGGAGGCCAATTGTCCGTAGGCTCCCTGTATGCCCGTGTTCAGATCGCCCCGCGAACGGCGCCTCTGGCTCTGGGCCCTGGCCGCCGTCGTCGCGATCTACTCGACGATCGGCCTGGCACCGACGGTGGCTTCCGAGCTGGCCGAGCAGAGCCTTCTCGCGCCGCTGTTCGGCCTGGGGGTGCTCTTCGTGGCCGCCACTGTCGTGACCCGGGGGTTGAGCGTGCGGCCGGGCGGCGCGGACATCGCCATCGCGCTCGGGATCACGGCCGCCGTCTTGCTCGCGGTCACGCGGAGCGCGCTGCAGGAAGAGCGGACGCACCTGATCGAATACGCGGTGGTGGGTGTGTTCGTGTACGAGGCGCTCATCGAGCGCGCCCGCCGACGCCGTATCCGTACGCCCGTCTTGCTTGCGATCGTCGCCACCGCACTGCTCGGCGGCATCGACGAGGCGATCCAGGCCTTGGTTCCGAGCCGCATCTTCGACCCGGTCGACATCCTGTTCAACGCCCTCGCGGGAACCGGGGCGATCGGCACGAGTGTAGCCTTTGCTCGCGTCCGGCGTTGGCGCGCGGCATCGACACACACAGACCAGCGCGCTGAAACGCGGGCGCTGTCCGAACTCCGTCCACTCAGCCCAGCCAGCGCGCCGGCAAACCCGACGAACTCCAACGCTGACGGATGACGATGGAGCGTTGGCTTCGGCGTCGGCGCGCTCGTGCTGGGCAACGGACGATGCTCGGCCGCCGCCATCCGTATCCCGCGTCGGATCGCTGCGAATCAGTCGCCAGCCCCGCCGACGACGCTCGGGTGCCGCCGCAACACCCACGCCTGTTGTTCCGTGATCGCCCGCGCCGGCGGATCGGTCGCGAAGGGCCACATCAGGTTGCCGGCGTCGGGGCAGGCGTCCGACCAGCGCTCGGGAGGGCACTCGGGCGTGTCGGTCAGCGGGTCGGGCGCGCCGTCGGGGCCGGCGGATGTGTGGAAGAGCCCCAGCCCATGCCCCAGTTCGTGCGCCAGGGTCGCCGCGATGCGGTCGACGTCCGCCCGGTCTGGGTCAGCGATGTCGAGCGCGCCTACGGCCACGACGACAGCGCCCACCCGGGTGCCGGAGAGGAAGGGGTGTCCGGGGACCGCGGGCGAGAATCCCGCCAGGCTCGCCTCGTCGACCACCATGCCTCTCACCAACGCGACGTCGATCGCGCTCGAAGGGCCGCCGTGGGCAGCGGTCGCGAGCTCCGCGAGCTCGGCCACGTCGGCCGCCGATCCAACCAGTCGCAGCCTGACGCCCACGGATGGGTCGACGGACGCGATCGCATCGACTCGCACGGCGATGTCGGCCGCCGCGAACACCGCGGCCACCCCCTCTGCGAGGCCCACCAATCCGGGGTGCGACGCGGGATCGTCCCGGTCGCCGGACTCGAACCCAACGAGGGTCCAGCGCGTATGCAATTCGTTCCCGAGGACCACGTCGTTGCTGAGAAGTACGCACAGGGAACCGCTGACGGTCTCTGCATGGACCGCCGCGACGTTGCCACCGGTCGCTTCGCCGGGGATTGACGGAAACACACCGGCGGCGAATGCCTGATCACGCGCAAAACCGGCGGGGACCGGCGTGCGCCAGCCCGCCGCGGCGACCGTTCGACCGTCGGTCAGCCGCACACCGTGCAGTCGAACGCCCTGCCCTGACGGGTCGCGAGCGCCCACGTGGATCGCCGGTCCGGGTACCGGAACCGTGAGCCACACATGTGCGCCGGGTGACGCACGCACGCAGCCGTCGGCATCAAGCGTCGTCTCGCACGGTGCGTCCGCCGTGCACGAGGACGCCTCGTCGCCGCCACACGCACCCGTCAGCGCCGCGACCGCGACGAGCCCGACCGCGCACACACGCCGACCGCGCTCGAAGACCGCGCTTGCACCGAACCAGGCATCGCGTCGGGAAGGGCTGGACGCTCGCATCGGCGTGGACACTCAGAAATACGCAGCGAGCTGCAGGTAATAGAGGTCGGGCGCGGCGCCGAACTCGGAGTCGATCGCGAGCGGGAACGTCCACACGGACGTCTCTCCGAGCGCGACAGTCGCCCACTCTGGGCCCTCTCCCAGCGCGACGAACGCCCCCGCGGACAGATCGACGTCCTGGGCGACCGACCACGTGCCTGCCGGCGCGACGACGGCGCTCGGATCGCGCAGGTTTGTGATGCTGGTCAGGCTGAACGAGAGCAGGTCCGTCGCCTGCCACATGCACGTCGCGCCCAGGTAGTCACGGCCCATCAGGTAGACCTCTCGGCGGGCGAGCACGTCGTCGGTGGTGGCGTGTTCCAGGTACTCCTCGTCGGGCTCGGCTCCGGCGCCGTTGTGGTGGTACTCGACGCTCAACACCCAGTCGCCCTTCATCCAGTCGAGCCCGGCGGTAGCGCGGGGCACGTCGACCTCGGCATCGTCGTAGTCGACGGGGAGCAGCACCTCGCCGCGCACGCCGAGCTTCTCGAAGTCGTGTGTGTACCCAACGCCGGCGACGACCTCGTCGTAGGTCTTCGCGGCGAGGGCGTAGAAGTCGCCGCGATCGAGATAGGTCGTCACGCGAACGCCGCCGGAGAGGTCTTCGACGTCTCCGCGGTCGGCGATGACGAAGTCGATCGCGGTCGTGAACGACGGGCTCAGCATCACGCGGGCCGCATCGATGCCGCGTTTCTCGGTCGTGTCGAGCTCGAAGGGGCTGAACTGGGTCCAGAGATCGGCGACCGGGAAGAGCATGCTGTTGCCCCAGGTGATCGCCTGGCGTCCGAGGACGATATCGGCGCGGTCGAGGTAGAGGCGCAGGGCGAGCCGGTCGACGTCGTGCTCCATCTGCGTGCCGGTGCCGTCGAGTATCATCGTCGACAGGTCGACGTTCCGCTCGGGGACGCCGCTGACGCCGACACCGAGGCCCGTGCCGCCCTGGAGCAGGTCGGAGTCGAGGGAGCTCACGTTCCAGGCGATGCGATCGTGCAGGTCGAGCACGACGTGCTCGCCGATGGTCGCGCCCCACTCCAGCCGGACGACGCCGACGTTCTGGCCGGCGAAGGGATCGTCGATGTCCGGGTCCACGTCGGCGATATCGAGGCGGTTGTAGTTGACGATGCCGGACAGGGTCCGGACGTAGCCGCCGAGCTCGAACGACCCGCGCTCACCATCGACGATGGGAACGGTAGCAGTGGTCGGCGCGGGGACCGCCACGACGACGACGGCGGCGATCAGCCCAACGCACCTCATCGCGCTCACAGGACGGCCACGTCGTCGCTGACGACTTCGCCGCTGTCGAGGTGGACGACGCGGCGCGCGCGGTCGATGACGTTGGGGTCGTGGGTCGAGAACACGAACGTGACGCCCTCCTCCTGGTTCAGGCCGAGCATCATGTCGAGGAGCTCGATCGAGGTGGCGCGGTCGAGGTTCGCGGTCGGCTCGTCTGCGAGGACGATCGCCGGTTTCGGGGCGATCGCGCGGACGACGGCGACACGCTGCTGCTGCCCACCGGAGAGTTCGTGGGGGCGCCGATGCATCATGTCGCCGAGACCGACGCGCTCGAGCAACGGCCCGACGATGCGGCGACGCTCGCCGGCCGATAGGCCCTGCAGCATGAGCGTGAACTCCGCGTTCTCGTAGGCGGTGAGCACCGGCACGAGGTTGAAGGCCTGGAAGACGAAGCCGATGTTCCGCAGGCGGAAGTCAGCGGCCGCACCCTTGCGGATGCCGGAGACGTCGCGGCCGGTGACGGCGATGTCGCCGGCGGTCGGAGTGTCGAGGCAACCGATCAGGTTCAACAACGTGGTCTTGCCGGAGCCCGAGGGTCCAGCGAGGCTGGTGAACTCCCCGGAATGCACGTCCAGGTCGACCCCGCGGAGCGCGTGGACCTCGACGGCACCCTGGTCGTAGACGCGGGAGAGGCCTCTGGCGCTGATGATGGGTGTTTCGACGGTCATTGGTACGTTCTCATGGCTTGGACCGGGTCGAGGCGAGACGCCCTGATGGCCGGATAGAGCGCGCTGGCGAAGATCAGGACGACGACGGCGAGGGTCGCGGTCGCCCAGCGCAGCGGATCGAGCTTGCTGCGGATGACCACGTCGTTGAGGGACACGCCGGCCATGTCGACTTCGGTGTCGCCCAACAACTCGGAGAAGTCGATCCCCCAATGGACGAGCGAGAAGTGCCCGACGAGGCCGAGCGCCACGCCGATGATGACGGAGACGAGCGTCATCATGAACGTCTCGGCGAGGACGAGCCCGGAGATCCGGGCAGGCGCCATGCCGATGGCGTTCAACATGCCGAACTCACGGACCCGCTCCATGACCATCATCAACAGGGTGTTCGCGATGCCGAAGGCGACGACGAAGAAGATCACGAGGGCGTAGATGGTGGAGAAGCGGTCGTCGATCTCGATGAGCCCGACGAGATCGGGGATCGCCTCGTCCCAGGTCAGCACCTCGAGTGCCTCGATGTCGTCGCCGAGCGCGGCCACCAGGGCCGCCTTGACCGACGTGCGGGCGTCATCGTCGTCGATCAACAGACCGACCTGGGTGAGCTGAGCGTCCATCCCCATGGCGTCCCGAGCGGCCGCGAGGGTCGTGAACGCCATCGAGTCGTCGATCATGGACGAGCCGGCATGGATCACGCCGCTGACGCGGAAGAGCGCGCGGGTGACCTCGCCGGTGTGGTCGGTAGCGGTCAGGACGGTGCGGTCGCCGAGCTCGACCTCGAGCGCTTCGGCGAGACCGGAGCCGAGGACGATGGGCGTGTCGCCGTCACCGGTGAGGAACGTCCCGTCGACGAGGTGGCGGCCGTAGTCGTAGACCGCTGCCTCGAGATCCGGGTCGATTCCGTAGAGCTCGATGCCCTCACCCCCGTGGGACGAGGTGAGGAGGCCCTGGACGACCACGCGCGGCATGACCGCCGTGACGCCGTCGAGGCCCCGGGTAGCCTCGAGGACACGGTCGCCAACGGGGATCTGGAGGTCGCCGGTGCGGGCGTCCCAGTACCCATCGCCGTGGACGAGGATGTTCCCGCCCGCCGTGCGAACTGCGGCCTGCATCATCTTCACCCGCCGATCCAGGATCAGGCCGTACGAGGTGAGCATCAGGCCGAGGCTGAAGGCGACGGCGGTCACGACGATGAGCGTGCGCCCCTTGTTGCGCCAGATGTTGCGCCAGGCGAGTCGTCCCATCAGGTCCTCCCTGCGATGGCACGGACGGCGTCGATGCGCATGGCGGTGATCGCCGGCCACAGTCCGCAGAAGAAGGCGACGCCGAGCACGACGAGCGCGGGCTCGACCAGACCCCACGGCGTCACGTCGAAGTAGAGCCTCTCGCTGAACGCGATGCCCATGAAGGTGAAGCCACCGCCCTTGTCGGTGAACATCCCCATGTCCAGGCCGTACTCCTGGTGGAAGAATGAGACCCCTCCGCCCACGAGGAGCCCCAAGAACGCGCCGAGTGCGGTGAGGGCCACGGTCTCGACGATGATCATGGCGCCGATGAGACCCGGGCGCATTCCGAGGGCGATCAGCACACCGAACTCGCGCCGCCGTTCCAGCGCCCCCATGCGTTGCGTGTTGACGAGGCCGAGCGCCGCGACAGCGTAGAGCAGGAGATAGGTGACCCAGATCGACATCTGGTTGGTGTCGAGCATGGTCGAGAGCTCCCTCATCGTCTGTCTCCACGTCTTCACGATCGGCGGGTCCTCGTCGGGGATCGGCGGCGGGAGGGCAGCGACGATGCCGGCGGCCACGGCGTCGACGTCGTCGAGATCGTCGATGGCGACCGCGATTTCGTGCACGCGGCCTTCGAGGGCGGCGATGTAAGCGAGGTCGTCGATGTGGACGAAGACGCTGCTCCGGTCGACGGCGGAGTTCGCCGTGCGGACCGTGCCGATGACCTGGAGCAGGTCGTTGCCGAGCGAGCCGTCGGCGGCCTGGAGGAAGACGACGAGCTCGTCGCCGACTCCGATGCCGAGCTGCTCGGCGAGACGGAATCCGATCACGGCCTCCCGCGGTCCGGGGATCGGGGCTGCGTCGTTGCCGAGCCAGGCGCCCTCGTCGATGCCGTCGTCGAGGAGCGCGGTCGCAGCGTCGGCGGCCGGGTCGACACCGACGACACGGGCGACCTGGGAGCGCTGCTCGTTGCCGACGAGTCCGTATGCCTGGATCCGTGGCGCCGCTGCCGAGACCCCCGGCGTTCCGCGGACGGCGTCGAGGAGCTCGGGCCGGAGCGTGAACGAGCGGTAGAGCGACGCCCGGTCGAAATACTGCTCGGTGCGCAGCTGCACCTGGCCGATCTCGACGGCGGTGGCACCGCGGATCATCAGGGACTCGAAGCTGTCGATCCAGGCCCGCGTCCAGACGAGCATGGCGACGGCGAGGGCGATGCCGCCGGCGGTGAGCCCGCTGCGCCAGCGGTGACGCCGGAGATTGCGGAGGGCGATTCGGAGTATCATCGGATCTGCGAGGCGCGCTCGAGGCGCTGCGGCGTGAACATGCCCCGGTCGACCTCGACATCGAGCTCGAGGGTCTCGTATTGGACGCGGGTGCTCTCCCCCGGCTGGTCGTGGGGGACGATCTCCAGGTCGAAGGGCACGGGGGTCCCGTTGATGTCGCGGACATCGCGGTAGAGGAAGGTCCGCATGAGCTCGTCGCCGTCGTAGAAGTCTGTGCGGACCGGCGTCCAGCCGTCGACGGTCATCAGGTATTCGATGCGGGTGTAGACGACGGCGGCGCTGGGCAACGGCACCGAGATCGTCTTGATGTAGCGGGTCCCCTCCTCGTCGTGCCACTCGACCGTGGTCTCGTAGTCGTCGACGTAGTCCGACTCCCGCATGATGTCCTCGTTGGTGAAGTGGCTGCCCATCCACCCCTCGGACATCATGCCGCCGGGAATCCGCATCAGGCGGCCTGCCCGCGGCGCGTAGGTCCAGAGCCCGTCTTCGGTCTTCAGGGTGGCCGTGTCGGCCTCGCGCGCGGGAGAGCGGATGACGATGAGGGCGAGGTCCTCGCCCTGGGACCAGCTCTCCATCTCCAATGATCGGCTCCAGTTCTCGGTGACCACGTCCATCGTGATCTCCGCGTGCGAGGACTCGGCGCGGTAGAGATTGTTGAGATGGTCCATCAGCTCGTCGACCGTGGGCAACACCGGCTCTCCCACCCCCTCCTCGGACTCCGCGGCGACGGGCACGGGCGGCTCGGGCGGCGGCGGGGGCTCCTGTGCAACAGCGATCGCCCCGATCACCGCAATGGCGGCGACAAGCAGTATCGTGGCTCGAGTCGGTGTCATGTCGTGCTCTTGGGTGTGGGTTCGACGAGGCGACGGAAGAGATCGGTCAGGGTGGGGACCAGGGCCTGGAACTCCTCGATGGGTGTGTCGTCCCAATGCTCGAGGGTCCACCGGTCCATCGCCGTGCCGAGGCCGACGACAGCGTTGATCAGGAGCTCGTCGGGCAGATCGGTGCGCACGAGCCCGAGCTCCTGGCCCCGGTCGAGCAATGCGCGCGCCACGCTCGTCCAGGCGTCCCAGATGCGCCTGGCGGGACCGGTCGGTGAGGCGTGCATCATGACATGGCGGGCCATGGACACGATCCACGGGTGATCCGCCGAGACCGCGAAGCTCTCGCGGCTCCAGTCCTCGATGGCGGGCCAGAAGGTCTCGGCGTCGAGGTCCGACGGTCGCAGATCTCCCGCGTAGTCGAGGTAGATGCGCACCGCGTGGTCGATGACGGTCGCGTAGAGGTCGGTCTTGTCGTCGAAGTAGTAGTACATCGCCCCCTTGCTCACGCCGGACCCCTCGATGATCCGGTTGAGCGACGCCTGTTCGAACCCGTGGGCACCGAACTCCTCGGCAGCGCGGGTGAGGATGCGCTCTCGGACCTCGGCGGCGAGTCTCTTGAATCGTGGGCGGGGTGACATCGGTCCGCTTATCTCCCTGTCGACGTGTTCCAGGTTACAGACCAGTCGGGCTGACCAGTCGGTTCGACCAGTCGGTTCGACCAGTCGGTCTAATATTCGGACGTCGGTTCCGATGTCAAGCGGGCAATCGATCGAACGTTGTGCTACCGGGGCGCTGCGCCACCGCGCGCAACCGACCCACGCACTCGGGCGCCCATCTCCGGGCAGCCCAACGCCCACGCTTCACCGATGCGAAACATCGCGATCATCGCCCACGTCGACCACGGGAAGACGACGCTCGTCGACCAGCTCTTCCGCCAGAGCGGCATGTTCCGCGACAACCAGGTCGTGGCCGAGCGCCTGATGGACTCGATGGATCTGGAGCGCGAGCGGGGCATCACGATCGCGGCGAAGGTCGGGTCGTGCACGTGGGGCGACCAGCGGATCAACATCATCGACAC
>CAZFPM010000033.1:13257-19008 GCA_964520965.1 uncultured Myxococcales bacterium | reverse complement strand
GTCGAACGCGTGCTCCGGATGGCGGACGCGGCGCTCCTGCTGGTCGACGCGCAGGAGGGCCCGATGCCGCAGACGTACTTCGTGCTCGAGAAGGCGCTGGCGCTCGGCATGCCGATCATCGTGGTGGTCAACAAGGTCGACAAGCCGGCTGCGCGCCCGGACGAGGTGGTCGACGAGGTGTTCGACCTCTTCGTGCGCCTGGACGCGCCGCACGAGATTCTCGACTTCCCGATCGTGTACGCGTCGGCCAAGGAGGGGTGGGCGTCGCTGGAGTCGGACGAGCGCGGGGACGACATGACGGCGCTCTTCGAGACGATCGTCGACAAGGTGCACCGGCCCTACGTGGACCCGACGTTGCCGATGCGGATGCTGGTCAGCTCGATCGACTACTCGCCCTACCTGGGGCGCCTGGCGGTCGGGCGGATCACGACCGGTCACCTCGTCCCGAACGGCGACGTCGCGGTGCTGGACCTCGACGGAAACATCCGAAAAGGGCGGATCACGAAGGTGTACCGCTTCGAAGGCAACGAGCGGGTAGCGGTGGAGCGCGCCGACGCGGGGGACATCGTCGCGGTCGCGGTGGGGGACGACGTGACGGTCGGCGTGACGATCACGGACCCGGCTCACGCGGTTGCGCTGGACCCGATCGAGATCGATCCGCCGACGATCGCGATGCGCTTCCTTCCGAACGACTCCCCGTTTGCTGGGCTGGAGGGACAGTTCGTGACGTCGCGGCACATCGCGGAGCGTCTCCGACGAGAGACGCTGGCGGACGTCGCGCTGGCGGTGGAGCCACTTGGCGAGGGCCTCGGCTTCCGCGTCGCCGGGCGCGGCGAGCTGCACCTGTCGATCCTGATCGAGCGCATGCGCCGCGAGGGCTACGAGCTGCAGGTGTCGCGGCCCGAGGTGATCCGGCGCGAGGTCGACGGCAAGACCGTCGAGCCCTACGAAGACGTGACGATCGACATCGCGGACGAGCACGTCGGGACGGTGATCGAGAAGCTGGGGAAGCGGAAGGGCGTGCTCGTCGATCTTCGGCAGGCGGACGGCATGGCGCGGCTACAGATGCGCATGCCGATGCGCGGTCTGTTGGGCTACCGGGGGGAGTTCCTCACCGACACGAAGGGCATGGGCAAGTACAGCCACGTGTTCGCGGAGTGGGGCCCGGACGCTGGCGATCTGCGCAACCGCAAGTCGGGCACGATCGTGGTCAAGGAGGCGGGCACCACCGTGGCGTACGCGTTGTTCAAGCTGCAGGATCGGGGCGTGTTCTTCGTCGGTGCGGGGGTAGACGTGTACCCCGGCCAGATCATCGGCGAGCACGCGAAGACGAACGACCTGGTCGTCAACCCGTCGAAGGGCAAGAAGCTCACGAACGTGAGGTCCTCGGGCACGGACGACGCCGTCGTGATGGCGCCGCCGCGCAAGATGAGCCTGGAGGACTGCATCGCGTTCCTGAACGACGACGAGCTCCTCGAGGTCACCCCGCAGTCCATCCGCATGCGGAAGCGCGCCGGCACGTGGTGAGCGGACGGCGCGGAGGGGTGGCGCGGTAGAGCGCCCCTTTGGGACCGCACTGCGTCGAGGAGGAGCCCTACCACCGCGTCGATGATCCGCCCGATGCATCGCCGCCGAATCGCGGCTACTCGAGCGGTCGGGTCTGGAATAGCCCCGCGCTTCCGCGGATCTCCATCTCGAAGATGGATCCGAAGCGAACGAACGTCGACGCCAGACCGTCGCCATCGAGGTCCGCCCACGCCGAACAGGTGAACTGCCCGGTGCACGCGTGCCCGCTCGAGTCGTATTGGTACGCGAATCGGTGGGGATCGGTGAGGCTGAAGTTCAACGCCGCCCAGGTGGGGACGTCTTCCCAGTCGTTGGTTTCGACGCCGCGCAGCCGGGGAATGTCCGCGGGGCGCATCGGTGTCGTGGTGGGGAACTGCGCCACGAGCAGCTGCCCGGTGGGATCGGCGAACTCATGGCCGAAGTAGACGACCGAGCTGTCGAAGAGGCGACGAATGTTCATAGTCGCCTCCATCGACTGGGCGCGCTTGACCCACCGGATGTAGGACGGCAACGCGACCGAAATCAGGATCCCGATGATGGCAACCACCACCATGATCTCGATCAGCGTGAAGCCGTGGGTCGGACGGTGGCGCGACATCGCGAAGGGTGTGATCGCGGAACTCAGCTCGCGCGAGATGCGTGACTTGGACGGTGGAGCAACCTGACCATACACGTCCGGATCCGGTCCCGCCAGCCGCGACCTGCGCACGCTCGTCGCGCGTGCAGGCACCCCGGAATGGTCCGCGCGGCGTTTCCCGCGGGCAGTGGGTTCAGCGGGGATCACGAGGCTCCGATCGCCAGCGCAGCTGCGACGCCGAGTGCGGCTGCCCGGCAGAGCGCCGGGGCCCAGATCGCCCGGGTTCGATAGTAGGCGTAGGCGGCGGGCAGACCGATGCAGAGGATGTGGAAGACGACGCCGAACGAGGACGGCTCCCCATTCGGGTCCCATATGAACCGGTAGGTGTTGATGTAGATTCCGTAGAGCGATGCTGACACGAAGAGCGGCGCGAGGGGCTTGTCGGACTCAATGAGGAAGGTCCGCGTCACGAGCCCCTCGAAGAACACCGCCTCCGCGAACGCACGCAGGACGATGAAGACGAGCACCGTTTGTAGCGCGGGTTCTCCGTCGACCTGGAAGGGGATGATCGTACCACCGGCGGCGCCGATAGCGACGGCGAGTGGAATCACGAACCAGATCTCCGGGCGTTGGGGTTTCCAACCGAGCCGACGTGGCTGCTCCCCGCGGAACACCATCAGCCCGATCGTGGCCCCGCCGAGCATCAGCACCGCTCGGATGAGCTGCAGGGCCGAACCGCTGTCGTACCGTGTCTCCACGGCGTCGAGGTTCGTCACGAGGATCATGATCAACGCGGCGACGAAGACCAGGCCGTACATCGGCAAGACGGTGGCGGCGGCCCGGCGAGGAATCCCGATGCCCCACACGAGCCCGCCCGAGGTCGGCGTGCCGGTCAGGCCGTCTGGGGTGCGAGCGACCAGCCGCCGCGCCTCCTCCTTCTTGCGTTGCTCCGGCGTCATCGGTTCCAGCTCGCGCTCCTCGGCGAGCATGTCGATCACGTTCGAGGCCTGGTGCAGCAGGTCCTTCGTCGACATCGCGCCGAGGTCCAACTCCCGTACCGCGGCCTCGGCCCGACTCTCGCGCAACTCGGCCTCCCGTTCTTGGGCCGACCGGATGCTCGACTGGCGGAACGTGTCGGCGAAATCGAGGACGGACTGGTCGTGGAGGGTCGGCTGGAAGTCGAAGAACTCGCCGTACTGCAGGGGCGCGCCCTTCTCCCGGCTGCGGGTGTGGTATTCGCGGATCCGGGGGACGTCGCGGAAGAACTCTGCGCTCTGGCTGAGGATGCGCTTGGTGTCCTTCATGGCGACGCGTTGCGCCGGCGCCAGCCCCGCGTTGTCTCGATGCTCGTCGAGCTGGGCGCGCCGCAGCTTGTACGCGCGGACCATCTCCTTGCGCGGCGACGAGACCGTCACGCCGAGGATCTCTTCGGGAGGCATCCCGACGAGAGCACGGCGGAGCTCGACGCCTCCCAGGACGATCAACTCCTCCGGGAAGGGAGCAATCTGCGGGACGGCGGCATCGGATTCCTCGCTTGCGGCGTCGGGGTCTGCACTCGTTTCGGGGCTGCCAGGCGCGTCGGAATCGGTGTCAGTCGCCTCTCCGGTCGCGGAGGCCCGGTTCGGTGCCGGCGGTGCCGCGTCGACGGCTGCCGCCAGCGCGGGAGCTGGGCGCGCTGCGGATGGCGGTTCCGGCGCGCGGGCGGGTTCCGCGGCCGCGGGCGGCGGGGGTTCGGGAGTGGGCGGGGGCTCGGCCGGCGTGCGCTTGTCCGGGTGCAGGTCCTCGAACGGACGATACTCCCAGTATTTCCGCGGGAACGCGCCGGCGAGCGACAGCTGGTCCTCGGGACCGATCTCGCCGGTCTCGATCAACTGCCGGATCTCGTCACGCGACGCGGTCGACTTCTCGCGACCGTCCGCCCAGTGGACCGTGAAGACCGACTTCCTGATGGTCGCCTCGCGCGCGGGATTCTGGAGCTGTCAGTATCCGCACGACGATAGTGTGCGCGGACCCACCCCGCAACTTTGGAGCTTCCCCACAAAATGCCCGCCCGGCGTGAGTTTGTAGGGAAGCTCCTAGCGGGGATCGGTCACGTTCGGCGATCCGGTCGACACACTGGCGCCGGGCGCTAAGCCCGTTACTATGGCCGCGCTAGGCCAGCCGGTGCACATGAAAAGACCCCACGCAGCGTTCGCGCTCACCCTCTCGCTCCTGCTCTTCGCCCCTTCGTGCGGACCGGTGGAAGATCCACTGGTCGAGGACGAGGACGTCGGCGTCGCCGATGGGCGGGGGTTCGACGCCGCCGACCGGAACGACACCCTCGCTGCGCGCCTCGGTCGGCCGTGCGACCGCGACGACGACTGCGCCTCGGGTCGCTGCGCCGTCGTCGAGGGAGGCGGCGCGTGCGTGACCCCCTGCGAATCCGCCGTCGATTGCGTGCCCGGCTGGACGTGCGATCCGTTGCCGGCGGTCAACGCCACCGTGTGTCGGTGCTCCGGAACGCCCGGCGGTGGCGACCCGGATAACGGCCTCGACGACGACTGCGACGGCAACCCCGACCGTGATACGGCGCGCATCGCGTTCTGGAACGTGCGATCGCTGTCGACGCAGAGCCGCGACGCGAACGAGCTGGCGTCGATCGCCGAAGTCATCGGCCGCTTCGATGCCATGGCGATCGCAGAGGTCGCCGACGGGGAGGTCATCGGGCAGATCGAGCAGCTGCTCGACGCGGAGACGTCCTGGAGCTCGATCACGTCGGATCCGGTGGGCAACAGCCCGCAATCGTCGGAGCGGTACGCCGTGTTGTTCCGCGACGACGTCTTTGCGCTCCGCTCGAGCCGACAGCTTCCCGAGCTCACCACGCGGAGCGGAGCCGCGTTCGAACGCGAGCCCTTCCTCGCGGTATTGGCGGCCCATGCCGGCGCGGACTTCGCGCTGACCGTCGTCCACGTGGTCTGGGGTTCCGGCGAGACACCGCGGATCGACGAAGTGCGCACCCTCGCGGAGTACTACGAGATGGCGTGGAACAACGATCGCGACGTGTTGATCCTCGGCGATCTCAACCGCAACTCCGGCGACCCGGAGTCGATCGGATGGTTGGAAGCCGAGGTCGGGCTCGTGGACACCACCGACTCCTTTCCGCCGACCAAGGTCGACTCGAACAACACGTACGATCACGTGCTCCTGAACCCCGTGGAGACCTGGGAGTACGGCGGCGTGCACGGCGTGGAGCTCTTCGACGAGGAGTTCTTCCCCGGGGACGCCGATACCGCGTCACAAGCGATGAGCGACCATCGGCCCGTATGGATCGAGGTCGCGGTGGGGTTCGACGACGACTGATACGGTCCTTCACTACGTCAGCTCGCTCGATGAAGGCCCATTTGACTCGACGCCGCGCCGGGCGATGACGGAGCCAGCCCGACGACCGGACGTCAGGATCAGGAGATGTCCGCCAGGCGTGCTCGGGCCTCGCCCGGGAGCGGGAACCACCGCAGCCCTTCGGTGTCGGCGCGCAGGGGCGGGTCCGGATCGGCGGCGCCGGGGTTCTCGTGTGCCGTGGCGAAGATCAGCCGGGCCAGGTACAGGCACAGGCCCTCCGGGTAGGTGGC
>CAZFPM010000033.1:0-13247 GCA_964520965.1 uncultured Myxococcales bacterium | reverse complement strand
TCCGCCAGGTAGCGGCGCAACGCGCTCTCGGGCTCGGTGACATGCCGTGAGGGGTACTCGAGATGACCGGACTCGTAGGTGATGTCACCGAGTCGAGACGGGCGATGCCGGCCGGCGTCACGGTGGTACCACAGGCCCGAATCTGCCTCGAAGCGGTAGTGAGGCAGCAGCTTCCACCCCTCGCGGGCCACGAGGTCGACGGCCTCGAGCAGGTAGGAGAAGACCTCCTCGGAGATGAAGTAGTTGAAGTTCACGCGGACCCACCCCGGCTTCACCCCCTCGCATCCTCGCAGGATCTCGCGTTCGAACGCGTGTGAGCGGACGATGTCGATGCCGAGCAGCCGGTGTCCGTACGGACCGGCGCACGAGCAGCCGCCGCGTGCCTGAATGCCGAAGAGGTCGTTCAGCAGCGAGACGACGAAGTTGTGGTGCAGGAACTGGTCGCCATAGCGGACCATGAACGAGACGATGGACAGCCTCCAGGCGTCGGGGTTGCCGAGGATGCGGATGTCCGGATTCTCCGTCCACGTGCGGATCGCCCGCTGGATGTAGTCGGTCTCGCGCTCCTTGATCGCAGCGGCGCCGACGGCCTGCTTGAGCTGGAACACCAGCCCGGCACGGATCGACCCGATGATGGCCGGCGTGCCGCCCTCCTCCCGCTCGACCGGATCGGTGAGGTAGCGATGCTCTCGGTGATTGACGTAGGCGACCGTTCCTCCCCCCGGCATGGTCGGGACCGAGTTCTTGACCAGCTCCCGCTTGACGACGAGGACCCCGGGTGTGCCGGGGCCACCGATGAACTTGTGCGGTGAGAGGAAGAGCGCGTCCTTGTAGGCGAGGTGGCCGTCCGGACCGTCCTCGCACATGTTCATCTCCATGCTGACGTAGGGCGCTGCGGCCGCGAAGTCCCAGAACGACAGGACGCCGTGGGCGTGGAGCAGGCACGCGGTTCGGCCGGTCTTCGAGCCGATGCCGGTCACGTTCGATGCGGCGGAGAAGCTGCCGATCTTGAGCGGTCGATCGGCGTAGGTTTCGAGCTCGCGCTCCAGGTGGGCGAGATCGATCCGGCCGTCGGCGTTCTCGTCGATCGTGACCACGTCGGCGATCGACTCCCGCCACGGCAGCTCGTTCGAGTGGTGCTCGTAGGGGCCGATGAAGACGACCGGCCGTTCCTGTTCGGGGATGCGTTCCCGCAGCTCGTAGCGGGCGGAGAGGTCGGCGGGCAGACGCAGGTTGAGGATGTCGACCAGCTTGTTGATCGCGGCCGTCGCTCCGGAGCCGCAGAAGATCACGACGTCGCGCTCGTCGGCACCGACAGCGTCGGCGATGATCCGTCGTGCGTCCTCGCGGAACCGCGTGGTCTGGGAGCCCGTGCCCGAGGTCAGGGTGTGCGTGTTCGCGTAGAGCGGCATCACCTCGTGCCGCACGAAATCCTCGATGAAGGTCAACGACCGGCCCGACGCGGTGTAGTCGGCGTAGATCACCCGCCGGGCTCCGAAGGGGCCGTCGAGGGCCTGGTCGTCGCCGATGATCGAGTCGCGGATGTACTGAACCAGGTGTTCGCCGGAGGCCATGCCGACTCCTTGGGGAGACCGGACGACGACGGCACGCTCGCCAAGTCGTCCGGGAGGGCCTACCAAACGTTGGCGAGGGCCGTGGGTCAACCCCGCGCTCGGATCCTCGCCGGAGCCAGCTCACCGGGCCGGAGATGACACCGGATGGAGGCCGGGTGACCGCTCACCCGCCGAAGGCCCGCTCCCAGGAGATCGGTACCTCGCCCGGAGCGTGGATCTGGAGGACGGGATCCGCGGCGCGCGTCACGACGGCGACGGCCAGGCGGAACTCCTCGGCGGCCGTCCCGAGCCAGAAGCGGACGTCGCTCCCCCGGAGCTCCTCCGGGCAATCGGGCGCCACGCAGTAACGGTCGGGTCCGTCGGGCACGAAAGCGGCGTTGCCGAGGTTGCCGGCGATGCCGATGCCGAGGGCCTTGAGCCACGACTCCTTGAGCAGCCAGAGATCGATGAAGCGACGTCGCGCCTCCCCGTCGTCCAACCCGGCGAGACTCTCGACCTCGCGGGCGTCGAAGTAGCGGGCGGCCAACCGACGATGACTGACCGGGCGATCGGCCCGCTCGACATCGACTCCGATCTTCATCGGACCCGACGACACGACGCAGGTGACCAGGCCGGTGGTGTGAGCGATGTTGAACCGGGGCCCGTCGGCACGATTCGGCGTCGCATAGGGCTTCCCGTGCGGTCCGTGTTGAAAGCGCCACCCCCCCGGCGGAGTACCGGGATGCGCCTCGCTGAGCCCGAGCCGCGCAAGGGCACGGCCGGCGAGAAACGCGCCTCGCGCGGCCTCGTGGGTCATGCCCTCGTACCGCTTGCGCTCGCCGGATCCGAGCAAGTCCGTCCAGGCCGGGTCCGGCGCCCCCACGTGCAGGTAAAGGCGAACGTCGGTCACGGGGTCATCCCTGTCTGATGCGCTCCAGCTCCTGGCGGATGGTCTCCGCGGTGAACGTGAGCTGTTCCTCGGAGTGCAGCGAGGACAGGAAGAACCGGAGTCGCGCAGCATCGTCGGCGACAGCCGGATAGATAATCGGCTTGGCGTTGACTCCGGCTTCGAGCAGCCCCTGGGCCAGCTGAAGCGCCTGCATCGAGCTGCCGGTGACGACCGGAACGACCGGCGACTCGCCCTGGGCGACACCGATGTCGAGCCCATGCTCCGTCAGCGCCCTGGCGAAGAACGCGGCGTTCGACTGGAGCTTCTCGACGCGCCACTTCTCCTCGTGCATCAGCCGCAGCGCCGAGAGCGCCGCCTGGCCGATGGTCGGCGTCATGCCGGCAGCGAAGACGAACCCGGGCGTCGTATAGCGCAGGTAGGTCACGAGCGCCTTGGTGCCCGCGATCCAGCCGCCCATCGAGGCGAGGGACTTCGACATCGTCCCCATCCAGATGTCGACCTCCGGGCCCTCGAGCCCGTAGTAGTCGCGGATGCCGAACCCGTTGGGCCCGATCGTCCCGAAGGAGTGGGCCTCGTCGATCATCAGGAGGCAGCCGTAGCGCTCCTTGAGCTCGACGAACGCGGGCGTCTGCGAGACGTCGCCGTCCATCGAGTACACGCCCTCGGTGAGGATCAGGACCTTCTCGTAGTGCGTGCGCAGCTCGCGGAGCTGCTCTTCGCAATGGTCGACGTCTTCGTGTCGGTAGCTGCGACGGGCAGCGCCGGAGAGCTTGATCCCCTGCAGACAGGAGTCGTGGATCAGCTCGTCGTGGAGGATCAGGTCCTTCGGTCCGAAGAGATGCCCGATCGTCGTGACGTTGGTCGCGTGCCCCGACGGGAAGATGATCGCGTCCTCCACCCCGAGGGTCGACGCGAGCAACGCCTCGAGATCGCGGTGGAACGGGCGCTCGCCCGACGCGATACGCGACGCCGACACGCTGGTCCCCCACTTCTCCATGGCCTCGGTGACATCGGCGCGGATGCGCGGGTCGCCGGAGAGACCGACGTAGTTGTAGGACGAGAAGTTGATGACGTCGCGGCCGTCGATCTCCGACGTATCGCGCGCGGTGCCAGTGTGGAGGTCGAAGTAGGGGTTCTCGAGACCGAGGGCCTCGACCATCTGGAAGCGGAGCTCCAGCTCCTTGTAGCCGGGCCACTCCGCAGGATTGACCCACTCGCCCTTGACCTCGAAGCCTCCGGGCAGGCCCGGCTCGTCGAGGTCGACCTCCTCGGTGGTGACGTCGGGCGCCGCGATCTCCGGTGCCTCGCGCAGCTGCGCGACCACATTGTCGCAGAGTGCGAGCAGCGCACCCGACTCGACGTCGCGGAACCGGACGTCGGCGGCGAAGCGGTCGCCGTCGTCGGTCTCCAGGAACATGCACTCGACCGTTACCTCGGTGCCGGGAGCCGGCATCGGGCGCAGCTGGACGAAGCGGTCGAAGCCAACGGGCGTTCCGGCGCGGCCGTAGCGCTCGAACGCGACGAGCGCCGCCAGCTGGAAGGCGCTGTCGAGCGCCAGCGGATCGACTGGCCAGCGCTCGAGCGCCGTGTCCGGGATCCACGCCTTGGGGTCGCCCGTCACGACGCGACCACGGACGAAGTCGGCGCCGACGCCATCGACGGCGCGCATGCCCTGCAGCAGCGGGCCGTGGAAGGTGATCTCGTCGTAGAAGCGTTGGAGCGAGAGACCCGGTGGGTCGCCGCCGGTCAGCGGCTCCGGCTCCTCGGGAGTGTCGGCGAGCGGCCGAACGGTCGCACGATAGCACAGGTTGCCGTCGCCTTGCCGCAGCTCCGCCCGGTCGGCGGAGACCGACACGGCGAGCGGGACGTTTCCGTCTACGGCCACACCCTGGAAGAGGGTCAGGTCGCGGATCTCGAACGGCGCATCGACGCTCGCGACACCGGTCAACATCGACGCCGCCCCCGCGAGGGGTAGCACCGGCCGGCCTTCGATCGCGTGGTCCAAGAGGTAGGGGTGGGTGGCCGTCGACAGTGTCTCCGCGCGCGTCCGTACCCGCGTGGTCGACGCGACCCGCCGACCGCGAATGATCGACCCACGACTCCCACCGAGGTCGTCGAAGAGCGCGTCGAGCCCGGCGGCGTCGCCGACGAAATCGACGCCCTCTGCCCGCATCGCTTGCTGCACGGCCTCTGGAATCGTCGAGGCCATGTCCGAACTGGTCCACGGACCGAACTCCGGACATACGCCGCGAATGCGGCCCGGAAGCCGGCTGACCAGCTCGGAGAGCAGCGCGTTGGCGCTGGCGTAGTGCGCCTGGTGCCTGCTGCCGAAGCGTCCGGCCCACGAGCCGATGCAGAGCGCGACCTCGAGCGACCCGTTGACGGCGACCAACGTGTTGAGGAAGCCCTCGGTCTTCACGGCGCGGGCGAGCCGACCGCGCGCGGCGTCCACAGTACCCAATCCGCCGTCGGCGAGCACCCCCGCGGAGTGGATGAAGACACTCACCGACGAGACCGGCTCGAACGCCGCACGCACGGCAGCGCGGTCCGTCACGTCGACGGCGGTGAACGACACCCGACCCTTCGAACCGTCGATCAACGCGCGGGCCTCGGGGCCCGGCGCAGAGCGCCCGGCGAGCACGATGCGCGCCCCCGATGGGGCGACGCGTTCGGCGATCTTGAGACCGATGCCGCGCGTGCCGCCGGTGATCACGACCACGTCGGAGGCTTTCGGCTGCCACGTCTCGGCGCGCTCCATGATCCGTTTTGCGCCGAGCACCTGCCGCCCGGTGGCGACGTGACGCACGTCGACGCTACGGTCGGCGCTCGCGAGCTCCAGGGCCACGAGTTCGGCGCTGCGAGAAGCGGTCGTCGGGTCGACGGAGATCGCCTTGCAGACCCGGTCAGTCCACTCGCGTGCGACCGCGCGCACGGCACCCGAGAGCGCCTCGCTCCACGGCTCGTCCACATCGCGGACGAGCACGATGTCGCATGTGCGATCGGCGCCGGCGAGAGCATCGAGCCGACCGACGAGATCGTCGGCCAGATCCGGCATCGCTGCTTCTTCGGCCAGGATCGCGGTCACCGGCGGCAGATCGACACCGAGGCTGACGTACACGAGCACGTCGAAGGGGTCGGTCGGCTGCTCGACGAGGGTGCACCCGAGTCCGCCGAGCGTGGCGCGTAGTGCCGCGGCGTCGCCGGGTCCGGCGACCAGAATGCGACGACCTTCGAGATCGGCGGCCCCTTCTCCGGCAGGGAAGGCCGTCGGCCGCCAGGTCGGCGCATAGCGGTACAGCTCCGCGTCATCGTCGCCCGCGTCGGCTCCAGCGCTGACGCCGGGGTCGCGGGCGAAGTCGATCAGGTCTTGGATCGTGGGGCTGTTGATCAACAGCTCCTGCGGGATTCCCTGCACGCCCTCGATCGACTTCGTGAGCTCCTCGGCGAGGTCGGAGACCATCATCGAGTCGAACCCGAGGTCATCGACGAGCCGCATTTCCGGCTTGAGCGCCGCCAGCGGGTAGGCGCTGGCGCGGGCGACCGCGGCCACGACCAAGTCGCTGACGTCGATCGGACCGGTAGTCGCGGCAGGCGCCTGCTCCTGTGCCACTGCAACGACGTCCATCGCCGCGGGGGCGGCGCCGGCGGACTTCGTCGGGCCGACGAGCTTGAGCTTGATGGCGCCGTCCCGCTTCACACCCCAGTACTCCTCGCGGGGCAATACGAGGGGCGGCACGCTGGCGAGTGACGACGGTGCGGTGACCGACGACAGGTCGAGATCGACTCCTCGCACCCAGAGCTCCGCCAGGGACGCGAGGAACGAGGCACCGCCGTCTCCGTCTTCCTTGGAGGCCGCCGAGAGGATACCGCGCTGGTCGGTGCCGAGGGTGCCCTTGGCGAACGACACCAACGGCCCGCCCGCGCCGACCTGCAGGAAGACGTCGGCGCCGAGCTCCTGGCATTGCTTCAGGGTCCGGGTGAACCACACCGGCGACTGCGCGTGACGGCGGAAGACGGCCCGCGCTTCCGCAGCGTCGGCGTAGGGGCGGTCCTGGACACAGGAGGCCACCGGGATCTGGGGCTCGTCGAGGGTCAACCCGTCGACGACTGCGTCGAGGTCGAGGGCGTCGAACACCTGAGAGTGGAACCCGTGGGACACGTTGAGGCGCACGGTCTTCAGCTCGCGAGCCTCGGCCGCCAGGGCCACCTGCTCGACGGCCTCGGACGTGCCAGAGACGACGAGCTGTCGCGGGTGGTTCACGTTGGCGATCACGGCGCCCGGGACGAGCAGCGACTCGACGGTCTCCGGGTCGGCCACGATCGCGGCCATCGCGCCTCGGTCGCCCTCGATCGCGGCCATGCCGCGGCCGCGTTCGGCGGCCCAGCGGATGCCTTCTGGCAGGTCGAGCACGCCGCTGGCGACGCAGGCGGTGAACTCACCGACGGAGTGACCCGCGGTGACGACGGGGGTCACTCCGACCTGACGGAGGAGTCGCGTCAGCGCTACGCCGACCGCAAGGAGCGCCGGCTGGCAGATCTCGGTCGCGGTGAGCTCGGCGGTGGCCGTCGTGTCGTCGACGGGCTCGTCCCGCCGCTCGGGGTAGAGGTACGAGGTAACCGGCCGCGGGGTGAGCCCGGCGCTAGCGGTGTCGGCCTCGGCGAGCGTCTCGGCGACGATCGGGAAGCGGTCACGGATACCGGCGAGCATGCCGATTCGCTGAGCGCCCTGGCCGGGGTACAGGAAGGCGACCTGCGGTGGCTGATCGAGGTCGGTCGTTCCGATGGCGAAGCCGGCCGGATACCCGCCCTCGCCGATCTCGCGAAGCTTCGCGACGAGCTCCTCGCGGGTGGTTGCCACGACGCCGAGTCGCGCCGGTTGGCGGCGGCGCAGATTCCACGCTCGCGCGACCTCGGCGACGGAGACATCGGTCGCGACGTCGATCGCGGCGGCGGTGCGCCGAGCCAGATCGCGCAACGTCGCCTCGTCGGGGCCGGACATCAGGACGAGCTCGGCCTGGGCCTCGGGCCGCTCGACGGGCGGGGCGTTGGAGAGGACGGTGTGGATGTTGGTGCCGCCGAAACCGAACGCGGACACGCAGGCCACGCGGTCGTCACCGGTCCACGGCTCGACCGTGGTGGGGATTCGGAACGGGGTCTCTTCGATGCCGAGGTCGGCCTTCGGCGCCTCGAAGTTGGCCATCGGCGGCCGCTCGTCCCGGTAGAGCGCGAGCACGGCGCGGATGATGCCGGCGATGCCGGCGGCAGACATCGTATGACCGACGTTGGCCTTGCTGGAGCCGAGCACGACGTCGCGGGCGTTGGCGCCGAGCGTCTCGTTGAGGCCCTCGAACTCGACCTGGTCGCCCACGCTCGTGCCGGTGCCGTGAGCCTCGACGTAGCCGAGATTCTCGGGCGTGCGTCCGGCGTCGGCCCAGGCGCGCTCGATGACCTCGCATTGCCCGGCCTTGACGGGGGCCATAGGTCCGTTCCAGCCGCCGTCGTTGTTCGCTCCGACGCCCTCGATCACAGCGTAGATCCGGTCGCCGTCACGCGTGGCATCCTCCAGACGCTTGAGCATGAGGACACCGGCGCCGTCACCCTGGACGAATCCGTCGGCGCGGGCGTCGAAGGGCAGGCATTGCCCTTGTTTGCTCATCGCGCCGATGCGGGAGAAGGCGACGTGGTGGTCAGGGGTGACGCAGACGTACGCGCCGCCAGCGAGGGCGACCTCGATGTCGCCGTGTCGGAGGGCGGTGACAGCGTCGGCGACCGCGACGAGGCCGGAGGAGCAGGCGGCGTCGACGGTGTAGGCGGGTCCGGTGAGGTGGAACTCCTGAGCGATCGCGGCGGCGATCATGTTGGCGAGGCTGCCGGGCGCAGTGAACGGGCGCGGGGGCACGATGCGTTCGACGGCCTCGGCGAAGACGGCGGGGTCGTCTGGGACGCGCCCGAATTGGCCGGTCGCCATCATCTGGGCGAGGACCCGCACGTCCATCAGGGTGCGGTACTCGGTGGCGGTGACGCCCATGTAGACGCCGGTCCGCGGGGGGAGGTCGTCTGGCCTGCGGCCGCTGTCTTCGACGGCCTGCAGCGCGGTCTCGAGCGCGACCCGCTGCTGTGGGTCCATGACCTCGACCCGGCGGGGCGGGATCTGGAGCGCAACCGCTGGGAACGACCGGACGTCGTCGATGAACGCACCGGCCGGCGCGTACGACTTGTCGGTCGCCCGCGTGTTGGGGTTGTAGAACGCGTCGAAGTCCCAACGGTCTTCGGGGATGGGACCGAAGGCGTCCCGCCCCTCTCGCGTGAGCTCCCAGTACTCGTGAAGGTCACGGGCGCCGCCGAAGCGGCAGCCGATTCCTACGATCGCGATGCGTCGGCGCGCGCCGGTCTCGTCAGCGTTCATGGTCTCATGCCTGGGTGGCGCCCTTGATCAGCTCGGCGAGGTCGCTGAAGCGATTGACCTGCGCGAGATCCTCGTCGGGGAAGGTGGTCTCGAGACGTTCCTCGATGAAGCCGACCATCTCCATGGTGGCGACGGAGTCGATGCCGATGTCGCGGATCCTGGTCTCGAGTGCGACGGCGTCGAACTCGGCTGCGCGCCCGGGGGCGACATCTTCGAGGGCTGCCTTGACGAGGGTGAGGACTTCTGTGTCGTTCATTGGTTTGCTTCTCAATGTGTGTGTTGTTTGGAACTGGGCATCGGCCGGCGCTGCGCTCTCGGCGATCGGCTCAGTCGATGCGGCGCAGGGCATACTGGGCGAGAGACTGGTAGTGCATCTCGAACCCACGGACGCAAGCGCCGAGGTAGCGATCGTAGTCGTCGAAGACCTCGTCGCCCCACTTCGAGCGGATGAGTTCCTCGTGCTTGCGCATGCGGCGGAGCCACTCGGCGCAGGTCTTCTGGTAGTCGACGCGGCGGGTCTTGATCTCCATGATCTCCCAGTAGGGATTGACCGCCATGACGATGTCCTCGAGCCGGAGCGAGAGGCCACCGGGGAAGATCTTGTAGGTGATGAACCCGATGTCCTCGAGGTCCTTCTTGATGCGCGGGACCCGGTTGCGGAGGATGGTCTGCAGACCGAACCATGCGCCCGGATTCGTCCACTGGTGGACGCGCTTGAAGTAATCGCGGTAGAGGCGAATGTGGTCGCCGTCACGCACCTCGTCGGGGGTCGCGATATGCTCCATCATGCAGATGGAGATGACGGAATCGAACTTCTCGTCGGGACGGAAGTCGCGGTAGTCGCAGACCTTGGCGAGCACGCCCGGCATCTTGCGGTTGTTGACCTCTTCGCACTGGGAGCGAGAGAGCGTGATGCCGACGGCGTCGGTCACGCCTTGCACGCGTGTCTGGTACTCGAGGTTCGCGCCCCAGCCGCAGCCGATGTCCAGCAGGCGGTTGCCGGGGGCCACTTGCGCGGCCTCGGCGAGCCATTCGAGCTTCTTGATCTGGGCGTCTTCGAGGTTGTCCGTGCCATCCCAGAGGGCGCACGTGTAGTTCATGCGGTCATCGAGCCAGAGCCGGAAGAACTCGTTTCCGACATCGTAGGAGACTTCGACCTCTTCTTGCGTCGACATGCTTTCGTTACGGGGGCTTGGGGGTGGGGGTGGGGGGAGTGGATGTCGGCGCTGTCAGAGAACCTTGTACTTGACCCGGGTCCAGACGCTCTTCGCGACGTGCTTCGCCAACGCAACCTTGTTGGCGGAGCCTCCTTGTTGACGAGAGCCCTGGAGTCCCAGGGTCCCGCTCAGATACATGTTGCGGGTGCCGCGGCGCTGCAGCTTGCCCGACGAGGTCTTCGGCAGCCGCCCGGCGGGGAGGATCACGACCTCTTTCACCGGCACGGCGTACGCCGACGACAGGGCGTCGCGCACGGCCGCGTCCAGCCCCTCGGGCGCCTCGCCGCGGGTCTCGAGGGCGATCACCAGATCCTCGGTGTTGGCACCTGGCACCGAGAAGGCGACGACGTTGCCCTTGCGGACCCCGTCGAGCTCCTGGACGACCCACTCCAACGACTGCGGGTGGATGTTCCGCCCGTTGAGGATGATCAGGTCCTTGAGCCGCCCGGTGACGTAGAGCTCGCCCTCGTGCATGTAGCCGAGGTCACCGGTGTGGAGCCAGCCGCCGCGGAACGCCTCGGCGGTGGCCTCGGCGTTGCAGAAGTAGCCGCCGGTGACCGATGGGCCCTGCAGGCAGATCTCCCCCTCGCAGCCGTCGGCCATCTCGCGGCCGGTCTCCGGCTCGAGGATGCGGATATCGTGCCCCGGGAAGGGAATGCCGCACGACACGTGCACGAGCGTCTCCTCGACGCCCTCGGCCGGCCGGGAGACGCCCTCGTCCTGGAAGAGGGACGCGCCGATCCGACGGGACGCGAGCGCGTCCCCACGCTCCCCGAGCGTGATCGCCAGCGTCGCCTCGGCCATGCCGTAGGCCGACGTGACGGCGGTGCGCGGCAGCCCACACTGGCTGGCGAGAAGCTCGGTGAACTGGGCGCAGCCTTCGGCGTGGATCGGCTCAGCGCCGACGCCGACGGTATGCAGGCTCGACAGGTCCCACTCGGCGAGCTCGGCCGGTTTCGCGCGGCGCGCGGCCAGAGGCAGTGCGAAGGGCGGGCAGAACGTGATCGTCGCGCGGTGGCGGTGGACGGCGTCCATCCACACACTCGGCTTCTTGAGGAAGCGGAGGGTCGGGATCAACACGCACTTCTTGCCGAAGATCACCGTCGACATCACGAAGCCGATCAGGCCCATGTCGTGGTACAGCGGCAGCCACGCGAGCGAGGTGTCCTCGTTCGGATCCATGTCGAAGTGCGTCATGATCGCCATCACGTTGGCGACCAGGTTCGCGTGCGTGACCATCACGCCCTTCGGGTCCGACGTGGAGCCCGAGGTGTATTGCAGGAAACAGAGGTCGTCGGGGTCGATTTCCGGGAGCTCCGGATCGCCCTCGGCGTCCAGCCCTTCGGCCGGAACGAGGCCCGTCAGGCTGGGAACCTCGTTCACCACGCCCCACAGGAGGTTCTTGAGCTTCTCGGACGCCACGACGAGCTTTGCACCGGCCGTCGTCAGGATCCGCGTGAGTCGGGCGATGTACGCGTCGAGCTCGCCCATCGACATCGGCGGATAGAGCGGCACCGGGACGATCCCGACGCGCGTGGCGGCGAGGAACGTGAGGACGAAGTCCTTGGGCTCGATGATGATCAGCCCGACGCGGTCGCCCTTTTGGAGTCCCTGATCCTGCAGCGCCTTGGCGCGGCGGCGGGTCTCCGGCTCGATCTCGGTGAACGAGAACCAGTCTTCGCTTCCGTTCATCGCCATGAACGTGAACCCGTTGTCCGGGTAGAGCCGGGCGCAGTTCTCGATGCTCTCCCGGAGCGTTCGTCCGGTCGGCTGGAAGGTCTTCTTCGCGATGTTCATTCTGCGGCCTCCGCCAGTGCTGCGCCTTCGTTGCGATCGCCGACACGAAGCTCACTCCAGGTGAGCATCCGACCGGCTTCCGGATCCCAGACCCCGAGCGACAGGCACGCGACGACGTCACGCGCACGCCAGGACGTGCGGCCGGGGCGCTGGAGCTCCAGGACCGACGCCATCGCCTCGGGGAGACGATAGAAGGGGATCCGATGATTCAGATGATGGACGTGGTGGTACGCGATGTTGCCGGTGAGCCAGTTCAGGACCGACCCCATCTCGAAGTAGCTCGACGAGTTGAGCGCGGCGGAGGTGTAGTCCCACTCGCGCCGGCCCCGGAGCTTCATGTCGGGGAAGTTGTGCTGGGCGTAGAAGAGGTACGAGCCCAGCGCCATCGCGACCATCTGCGGGAGCATCACGGCAGCGAACGCGGTCGCGAAATCGAAGATCGCGGTCAGGGCGACAATGGCGGCGACGTGCGCGAGCACCGCCACCGGCCCTCCCCAGTGCCGGCGAGGATCGCGACGGAACGGCGAGAACGTCATCCCGATGAGGAAGACCGTGAAGTAGCCGCCGAAGATCGTCAGCGGGTGGCGAGCGACGCGATACCCGAGGCGCTGCCCCTGGCTCATGCCCTTCCACATCCCTCTCGAGACGACGGGGAACGACCCGATCGAAGACCCGGTCAGCTTCGCATTGTTCTTGTGGTGGTAGTTGTGCGTCTCCCGCCACACCGAGCGAACGGCCATGTGGTAGAAGCCGAGCACGCTCATCAGGACCGAGCCGACCCGCGACCGCTGCAGGATCGCCCCGTGCAGGTAGTCGTGGAAGAAGATGAACAGCCGAATGTTCAGCAGCCCCAGCAGCGCGCCGAGCGCCAACTTGGCAGCCAGCCACGGGACCACGACCGTGCCGACGAACGTCGTCGACACCAGCAACAGGGTGCCCAGGAGAAGGCGCCAGGTCAGGGCGCGGTCTTCGTCGACGAATGGCTTCGTCGCCTGGAGGAGCTCGTTACCAGTCCTCATCACGGAGACATCGGTGTGCACGGGCCGGGTAGGACAGTGACAATGATTGTGAACGCGAGTCCCTAACACGATGGTTTACGCGCGCGCAAGCGCTCGTTTTTCAGGAAAAGAATCCAACCGGTCGGTTGCCTGAACCGGCGCCGCGACGTGCCGGAAACGCCCCGCGTTTTGGGGGTCTCCACGTTTGGTTCAACCAATCATCGGTGCCGCCGAATCCGACCGGGATGACGGCCGCTCGATGGCAGATCGTGCGAAACCACACGCCCCCATGGAGCACGCGTCCTCCGATCGCGCCGGCTCGGCGGCGCGGGAGAACGAGCCACGGGGCAACGCCAACCGAGGATC
>CAZFPM010000032.1:16744-36045 GCA_964520965.1 uncultured Myxococcales bacterium | reverse complement strand
CGGAGTCCGCAGCCGCATCACTCGGCTCGATCTCGAACTCGAGACCCGAGCCGCTCGCGTCAGCGTCGATCGCGTCGCTTCCGCTCGCGTCAGCATCGATCGCATCGCTATCGATCGCGTCCGCCTCTTCGATTCCGGAGCCGCTGTCGGACTCCCCGTCGAGATCGAAATCGCCGAGCGACGAGTCGCTCAGGGAGGCATAGCCCAGGTCGGATGCGCCGACATCGACCACGGGGCCTGACGTACCGAGCGCAGGCACCTCTGCTTCCACGCCGACACCGGACGGAGCCGACGCCAGCGCGACGACCTCGAGCTCGGGGGCCGCTCCGTCGCCCGCGTCGCTCACGGCGATCTCGGGGGGCCCTTCGTCGTCCGCGTCGAGCAACTCGAACTCGGCGACCGGCTCCTCCTCCTCGGCATCGGCCGAAGAGTCCTCGGGCTCCGCCGAAGCGCCGAGCCCGGACTCGATCTGATGTCGCTCGGCGGCGGCGATCGCCTCTTCGTCGACGGCCAGTCCATCGCCGTCGAGCGCAGCCGCGACGGCCGCGGCGGCGGAGTTCAGGTCGCCGGCCAACACTTCGTCGGGTGCGTCGTCCTCGAGGAGGAAGAGGTCGTCGTGGTCGTCCTCCGGGCCCACCGCCACCGGGGGGGAGGCCGGCGTCCGTGTCGGGACCCTCGCCCCACCCTCGATCGCGGAAGAGCTGCTGGGCGACGGCAGCTCGTCCATGCGCCGAAGCAGCAACTCGGCGTGCTCGGGCCACTCGCCGAGGAGCTCGAAGATCCGTGCCCTCCCCGACTCGATGTCTCCGACCTCGAGGTAGTTCTCCACGTCTTCGAGCGCGACATCGAGATCGGCCGGGAGGAAGTCTTCGGTCGCGAGGGAGAGTACCGCCGTGTCGCTGCTCGGCTCGCCGGCGTCGGGCACCGACTCGGCGATGGACGATGCGACGTCCTGGATGAAGTCCTGGTCGTCCTCCAACGTACGGTGGCCCGCCGACGTGTCCTCGACCTGGAACTCGTCGAAGAGGGCGTCGAGCTTGTCGAAGCGGCCGTCCTCGGGACCCTGTGACGCGGTTCCGACCTGCTGCGCCGCCGCCATCGGATCGCCGGGCACCGACTCGGCGCGCGCGGACGCATCGGCCGGCGCGGACGCCGCGGCCGGGACGGGAGACACGTCGTCCGGCGGGGGTGGCGCGAGGGCCTGAGAAGGAGCGGCGCTCGACGACTCGCCCGGCACCACGACCACCGGTTCGGCCTCGTCCCGTATGACTTCCGTCGCCACGACCCCTTCCTCGAACTCACGCAGCACGGCGAGCACGTTGGGGTGGTCGGGCGCGGCCGCGAGGGCCTGGTGCAGATGCATCGTCGCCTGGACCTCGTCGGTCGGGAAGACGAGGCGGGCCATGCCGATGAGCACGGACACAGCGAGCTCGGTCTGGCCGGTCGCGATCAGCGCCGTCTTTCGCCGTTCGAGCGCGGCCAGGTTGTTCGGGTCGAGCTCGAAGATGTTCCGCAGGTGTTCGAGCGCCTTCTCGTGAAGGTTGTACTTCAGGTAGATGTCCGCCTCGCCGAGCAGCTTGTCGATGTCGGCGGGGTCGATGTTGGCGGTGGCCGGCTCGCCCGCGGGCGCCTCCTCGCCCACGAGCTCGAACGTCATGACCGGCACGGCATCGAGCCCGAGGGCGTCGCGGGCCTCGGCATCGCCGGGCTCGATCTCGAGCAATCGGCGGTAGAGCTCGTCGCGGGCGTCGATGGCTCCGTCTTCGTCGAAGCCGTGAGCGAGCTCGCGCAAGACCTCGATGGCCCGGGACTTCTCGCCGAGGGCGTCGAGGGCGCGGACGAGGACATCGACGACGCGCGGGTTCCGAGGGTCTTCCCGGAACAACACCTGCACCTTGGCGAGCGCGCGCTTGGCGCGTCCCTGCCTCAGGTAGACCTCGGCGAGCTCGAACACCGCCTCGAGGTCGGTCGGCGCGAGGTGGATGTAGCGCTCGGCGACCTTGGTGTACTCCTCGAACCGACCGCTCTCTTTGAGCAGGCCGGCGGTGCCGAAGAACTCGGAGGCCGCCGCCTCTTCGTGCCCGAACTTGGCGAGCTGCTCGGCGAGTTTGATCCGATTACCGGCGTTGTCCGGGTCGATCTCGACGACGCGTTCCAGGGTCTGCAGGTACTGGTCGACCCGCCCCATCTCCAGGAGCATGTTGGCCACCTCCTGGTAGTTGGCCATCGCGTCGCGGAGGAGGCTGAGCTGGAAGTAGAGGTCGGCGAGTCGCAGCCGGGCGTCGACGCGTTCGGGGGCGAGGCGGAGGAGCTGCTTGTAGACGGCGACGGCCTTGAGGAAGAAGCCGTGCGCGACGTAGTGGTCGGCGACCTCGTTATAGGTGCGGACGGAGGCGGACGTCTGGCCGTCACGTGCCTCGAGATCGCCGATCTTGAGGAGGATCCGGACATCGTCCGGAGCCACCTTCATGATCTTCTTGTACTCCTTGATCGCCCGCTTGTAGCTGCCCTTCTGGATATGCTTCTGGGCGGCCGCAATGACCTTGTTGCGATCGATCGCCAAAGAGTCTCCTCGGACTGGCCTGCGAGTGGGTTACCGGGGGATGGGCCGGGAGCAGCGGCGTCCTGCGGGCTGTTCAGGTGCAGCCCGGGTGCTCGATGGAGCCGGGGAGGAAGTATACGAACGGCGCCTTCACAGCGTCAAGCGCGCCCACGCGAGCGCGCGCAGGCCGGCGGCCCACGGCGCCGGAGGCCGGCGCCCTACTTCACGCGCTCCGAGAACTCGCCCGTTCGCGTATCGACCCGGATCCGCTCGCCCTCTTGGATGTAGAGGGGCACCTGGAGGGTATAGCCGGTGTTCACCGTCGCCGGCTTCGAGCCGCCCTGCGCGGTGTCGCCCTTCACGCCAGGCCCCGTCTCCGTGACCTCTACCTCCACGAAGGTCGGCAGATCGATCGAGATCGCCTTTCCCTCGTAGAAGAGGATCTTCACTTCGAGGTTGTCGATCAGGTAGGGCAGCGCCCCCTCGATCGCCTCGCGTTGCAGATTGATCTGCTCGTAGTTGGACTGGTCCATGAACACCCAGTCCGTGCCGTCGTTGTAGAGGTACTGCATGGTCCGGTCGTTGAGATCGGGGATGCCGACCTTGTCTCCGGAGCGGAAGTTGCGCTCGAGAACCCGGCCCGTGATCAGGTTCTTCATCCGCGTCTTCACGAACGCGACGCCCTTTCCGGGCTTCACGTGGGTCGCGGTGAGGATCACCCAGGGGTCGCCGTCGATTTGAATCTTCAGGTTCTTCCGGAATTGCGTCGTGTCGTACATGACCGCTCTCGGGGGGTTGGCCGCGTTGCGCTGGCGGCTGGCTAGATACTCCGTGCGCTGTCGCGCCGCAACCCCGGCCGGTCGGCGCTCAGCCGCTGCTCTTCGCCCGCGAGACCAACGCCCGGAGCGCATATTCGTAGCCGCGCACGCCGAGCCCCACGACCGACCCGACGGCGGCGTCGCGGAGCAACGACCCGTGCCGAAACTCCTCTCGCGCGTAGACGTTCGAGATGTGCACCTCGACGAAGGGCACGCCCACCGAGAGCAGCGCGTCACGGAGCGCGACGCTGGTGTGCGTCAGGCCGGCCGGGTTGATCACGATGCCGCACGTGCCGGCGCTCGCGGCCTCCTGAACGCGATCGATCAACGCACCCTCGTGGTTCGACTGGAAGCACTCGACGTCGATCGTCAGCGTGCGCCCGATGCCGACCAGTTTCGCCTCCAGCTCGGCCAGCGTGGTCCGGCCGTAGATCGCCGGCTCGCGGGTGCCCAGCAGGTTCAGATTCGGACCGTTGACGACGTCGATGCGCATCGCGTTCCTCTGGTCGGGCGGCAGCTTGACAGGGTGGAGGGCCACCGATAACGTCCGCGCGCTTCCGAGGAGCGCCGTTCCCGGCGGGGTCCTCGGTCGAGCGGAGCGCGGTCTGCGCCCATCCTGGCGCGCCGCTCCCGCGATTTCAAATCCGGCCCACAACTTACGCGATGTCGCAGCCGACAGCGACCAACCGAGCCTACGGCGGCCTGATCGGCGGCTTCATCGTCATCGGCGTCCTCGCAGCGCTCTATCTCGTCCCGTCCGCCAACCTCGGTTTTTGGGAGCCGTGGGAGACCTCGCTGGCGACCCTCGGCCGCCACATCTCCACCACAGACGGGTCTACGCCCTTCGTCCCGATCAGGGCCGAGGCGCTCATCGCGCGGCCATGGCTGGAGACCACGCTCCTGACGCTCGGCTACGAGTTCGGCGGCGGATCCGAGTTCGGCTTCCGACTGCCGATGGCGCTGCTGACCATCTTCGCGGCGCTCTTCGCCTTCTTCGGGCTGAATCGCTTCTTCGGCCCCCTGCGCGCTGGCGCCGCCGCGGTCCTCTTCGGCGTAACGCCCCTCGCGCTGCTGTCGAGCACCAACCTGGCCGGAGCGGCGTTCTACGTCGCGCCTTCGACGGTGGCATTGGTTGCGGCCGGCCTGATCTGCGGCGATCCCGACCGCGGCCGTCCGTGGCTCATGCCCGTATTCGGCGCGGCGCTGGCCGGCTGCGTGTGGGGCGGTGGAGCGTTGGGCTTCGCGATCCCCGTGGGCGCCCTCGCGTTCTTCGCCATCGGCACCCGCGAGGAGGAGTTCGCCGACGATCCGAGCTTCGTCGCGCTGCTCGTCGGCGGCCTGATCGCCATGATCTCCGTCGTCGGCCCCCTCGCCCTGTTCGCGAGCCTGGGTTGGGAGTCGAGTCGCGACCTCGTGGGTATCGGGTTCACGGTCGGCGGCCCGGCCGCCCTCCTGGTGGCCGCTGCGCCCGGCAGCCGCGCACGGTTCCTCTTCGACCCGGTCTACGGCACAGCCGCCCTGGCTGTGTTCGTCGCGCTCGTCGCGCCGCCTCTGATCGCCCTGCAGACCACCGTCGGGTGGGACGACACGTTCGCGTTCCTGCTCTACGCGGACTTCTTGACCGAGCGGGTGTTCGGCGACCACGTGACCTATGACGTCCTGGTGCGTCTCGTCGGCGCGTCGGCATATCCGACGACGATGCTCGTGCCCTTCGGCTTCGCCTACCTGATCCACTCGGCGGCTGCGGACAGCGAAGCCACGATCGATCGCGACGAAGGTCCCCGGGCGTTCAAGCACCTGCTCGTCTACTGGATGGTGGTGGGCTTCCTGGTCGTCGGCCTCGGGGCGACGCTCACCGGAAACACCACGTTCCCGTTGGCGCTGCCGATGACCGCCAGCGTGGCGCTCGCTCTCGGTGACCCTGCCTGGATGCGACGCCTCTCGGCCAACCGCCTCGCCCGCTACGTCGCGGCGGTCGCCGGCCTGCTCCTGCTCGTCATGCTGAGCAAGGACGTGCGCGGCACCTTCGACTCGGAGCTCGGGCGACCGGGCCCGCACGTGATCTTCGAGTTCCTGCTCGTCGACGGCGAGGTCGACTTCCCGCCGTCGTACGCATTCAGCCTGATAAAGGTCTTCGTCAGCACGTGGGCCGTGATTCTCGTGGCGGTGTTCGTCGAGCCGATCACCAACGTCGGCCGGCTCGGCGCGATCATGGAGCGCTTCGGCACTCCGGTGCCGCTCCCCGAGGGCTCTCGCATCCAGCGGCTCCTCGCGCGCCTCGTAGGGCTCGCGCGCCGACCGTCATACCTGGTCGGCCGGTTGATGGAGCGCCTGGCCCGACGCGCGGCAAACGTGTTCGATGTCGCCGCCGCCGGCCTCTCCGCAGGGGCGGTCGGCCTGCTCCTGTTGACCGTGACCATCACGGCGTGGGCCGGCGTGCTTGCCTTCCGCGACGTCCCGACCGTCACCCACCACCTCTCGCCCAAGGGCATCATGGACACGTTCCACGAGCTCACCGACGAGGGGGCCACACTCTATTCGGCCGGGGTGACCGCCGACGACAACTCGTACTACCTCGGTCTCGACGACATCGAACGTCTACCCCGGATCGCCGACATTCGAGATCTCTTCTGCGAGTCCGAAGAGCGCGTCTTCGTCGTCATCCCGACGTCCCGGCTCGCCGAGGCTCACTACGAGGTCCGCCACGGGCGCGACGACGACAGCCCGTGCAGCGGCGGAAGCCCGTTCTACGTCGTCGACGGGCGATCGAGTCGCTATGCGCTCGCGTCGAACCAACTCGACATCGAGGCGGGCGAGACCGACGAGAGCCTCGTCGCGGCAAACGTCTTCACCGAGGAGACCCTGCCCGAAGGGGTCGAACGCCCCGGCACCGAGGTGCTCGTCGAAGACAAGCTCCGCCTCGCCGCTTTCTCGGTCGAACCACGGTCCATCGACTCCGGCGACCTTGCGGTGACGGCCTACTGGGAGGTGCTGGAGCGACCGACCAGCAACCACGAGATCTTCATCCACGTCGACTTCGGCGGCAATCGCCTCAACGGCGATCACGATCCGGTCGAAGGGCACTACCCGATGCGCTATTGGGTGCCCGGCGAGATCGTCCGCGACCGTCACGTGCTCGAGGTCAGCCGCGCCGATCGCGCCGGAACGTACACCGTGTTCTACGGCTTCTTCCGGGGCGACAACCGCCTCTCGATCGAACCCTCGGAGAGCGAGCAGCGGCTCCGGCTGGGCGTGGTCGAAGTCCGGTAGTCAGCGGGCCGACGCTTTCCGCGCGCCATTCGGTTCGGACCCCCTCTCGACGCCGCTCGAAGAAACGCGAGCATCCGCTCAGAGCAGGGACCGCTCCTCCGGACGAGCGCGCCCGACGATCGTGACCGCGCGCGCGTCGACGGTCAGGGATTCGACGTGCATGCGGAGCTCCATCCCCGCACGCAGCGCCGGGGGCGACGGCCCGAAAAGCGCCGAGAGCACGGCGGCGACGTGGTCGGCGAAGACGCCGTATCGCCCCGCCGTGACGACCTCGCCATCGGCGGTCGCGAGCGGACCCGCCGTCACCCGCACCTGGCCGCCGGACACCGCGACCTCTGCAGCCCCGCGCAATGCACGCCCACCGCAGCGCCCTCCGTCGATGGTCCACTCCGAGAGCGAGAGCCGCACCTGGTCCGGATGCACCTCGAGGGACTCGATCGTCAGGGCGTCGGATCCGGAGAGGCTCGGCTCGCCCGACAGGTCGAAGCGCCGGGGGATCCGCCCCAAGGCCGCCAGCTGCACCGCGGCAGCGCGCGGGAGATCGGCGTGCATGTCGAACCGATAGCCGTCGTCCGGCGCTGGCAGCTCACCGGCCGGCCCCAGCCCGCGGGGCCGAAGATTGGTGACCACGCCGAGTGCCACGGAGCCCCGTTCGGCGTCGACGGTGAGGGAAGACGCGGCGAGCGCGAGCTCGGTGATGCCGAGGTCGTAACGATCCCACGTGATGACGGTCACCCGCGCGTCTGCCTCTCTCAGCGCCTCGGCGAGCAGCGCCCTGAGGACCTCCTCGGCGTGCGGAGCCACGGCCTCGGGCACGTTGTGCAGGTCGAGACCGAGATCGAGGATCTCAGCGTCGGTGAGGTCGATCAACAGGGTCGGCAGCTCATCGACATCGACGAATCGCAGCTGCCCGCCGACCATCGTCCGATGGGTGGTCGTCGTGAAATCCGTGCGCGTACGCGGAGCGTCGAGACGCAGCGAGATCACGGTCTCCAACACCAGCCCGACGGCCCGACCGTCGGCGCCGCCGAGCAGCTCGACGCCGATGACCCGTGCGCCGAGCTCGGCGGAGACCCCCGTGCGGGCCCCGCCGGCGTCGACGACACGCTGGAGTGTCGCCGGCCGGAGGATCTCGACCTCGCCGAGCAAGCCGGCGGCCCGGCCGAATGCATCGGCGGAGAGCGTGAGCCGAACGTGGTCGGACACCCCGGTGTCGACCACCCGGCCGGTGCCGATCGACGCGGTCTCCTGGCGCAACACCTCGGCGTACGCATCTCGGAACCGGCCGCAGCGGGTGCAGCCGGCCTGGAGCAGCAGGATCGCGCAGGCCAGCGACGCGAGTGTGCGGCTGCTATGTCGGGGGAATCGCACCGGAATCCACCGTCGAGGCAACGGGTGGCGCGTTGACTGCGAGCTGGCGTGCCGATATAGTCCGCGCCGCCTGAGCTGTCACGGAGCGTCACATGCCGGTCAACCGCGTTCGCACCCTTCTCCTCGTCCTCGGAGTCGTCGCGCTCACCGCTGGCGTCACGGGCTGTCGAAAGGGCGACTCGATCGCCCGGAGCGAGCGCGCCGCGATCACGCTCGTGCCGACCAGCGTCATCTTCGACGCGATCACCCTCGGCGACAGGCAGGAGCGACAGGTTCTCGTCCAGAACTCCGGCGGCGCCGACCTGATGATCGACGACTGGTCGTGGCGCGGGAATGCCGCCGAGTTCTCGGTGACCGGACTCGACGGCGTGGTGGTCGAACCCGGTGGGACGGCGACCTTCTCGATCGAGTACGCGCCGGTCGACGCGGAGCGAGACGCCGCGACATTGATCATCCGTTCCAACGCGTCGAACGATCCCGAGGCCGAGATCGACGTCGCGTCGGCCGGACAGTCCGGAACGTTGGCGACGAATCCGACCGCGATCGACCTGTCGGTCGACCGCCTGGACGAGCCGGCGACGGCCGCGCTGACCCTCTACAACATCGGCTCTCGCCCCTTCGACGTCAGCGCCCTCCGGATGGAGATCGGCATGCACTTTGGGCTCGCCGACCTGCCCGAGAGCATGCCCGCGACGATCGCGCCCGACGACGAGCTGACCCTGACGGTCGTGTACGCGCCGCGAAATGGCGGCAGCCATGACGACCGCCTGATCATCGACTGCGATGCGGACAACTGCTTCGACGGGCGCTACTTCGTCGACCTCGTCGGCACTGCGTTCACCCCCCTGCTGCGCGTGGTCCCCGGCGACGTGAGCTTCGGCGCGGTACCCCTCGACGAGCGGGTCACGGAGACCGCTACCGCGATCAACGAGGGCGAGGCCGTGCTGACGATCGACTCGATCTCGTTCGCACCGAACCCCGCCGACGGCGACACGGAGATCCTGCTCGAGACCGTGGGCGGCGAGCCCTGGACGCCGGAGGGCCAGTGGCAGCTGGAGCCGAGCGAGTCGACCTCGTTGGTGCTCTCCTACACGCCCGTCGACACAGCCCCGGACCTGGAGTTCCTCGTCTTCCGTTCGAACGACCCGGAGCTGCCGATCCAACAGATCCGCGTCGGCGGCCAGGCGGCGGCTCCGCGGGTGGAGGTCTTTCCGAACCCGGTGGAGTTCCCGCTGACGGCGGCGACGATGTCCTCGACCCGTGACCTGACGATCCGCAACGGCGGCACCGAGGCGTTGCAACTCGAGCCGCTCGTGCTGCAGGCGCGACGGGGCGCGTTCTCGATGACCAACGCCGACACGATGCCAGCGGAGCTCGCGCCGGGCGAGTCGTTCAACCTGCAGCTCGTCTTCGCGCCGCCGACCGACGACGTGGACCCGGGCGTCGACGAGTTCTTCGCGAGCCTATTCGTGCTGCCGACAAACGACCCGGAGACCGCCGAGGTCATCGTGCAGCTGCAGGGCGTGCGGGCGCCGATGCCATTCTGCGAGATCCGGACGATCCCGGCGACCATCAACTTCGGCGTGGTGCCCCGGGGTACCCGCCGCGAGCAGTCGGCGACGCTGCGCAACGTCGGCCCGGGACCATGCGACGTCTCCTCGGCACGCCTGGAGCCACCGGGATTGCTCGGCCTGTTCTCCAACTACTTCGAGTTCGTCGGCACCGATCCCCGCACGCCGGTCGACCTGGACCCGGGCGACGAGATGGTCGTCACCGCGGCCTACTTCCCCCGGTCGCTGACCCCGCTCAGCGAGGTCTTCGGCGACTCGGGGTCCATCGAGGTGAACGTCACCGACCCTAACGCGGTCGGCGACGATGACGTCGAGTGCGGCATCGGCGGCGGCGGCCTGCCCGGTTCTTCGCGCTTGTGCGGCGTGAACCTGCAGGCGCGCAGCGCGATCGCACAGATCGCTGTGATCCCCGGCGCCGTGGACGTCGGCCTGGTCACGCTCGGGTGCAACAGCCAGACCCAGACGTTGCGCGTCTACAACACCGGCTCGGCCGATGTCGAAGTGACGGGAATGCGACTCGAGGAGTGCAGCCCGGAGTTCCGGCTGACCGGGGTCCCTGCCCTGCCGCGAATGCTCGCACCGGGCGCCTCGTTCGAGGTCTCCGTGACCTATCGACCGACCACCCCGGGCTCCGATCGCTGCCAGCTCGTCGTCGAGGGGACCACCGAAGGCGGCGGCGTGATCGTCGTGCCGTTGGCCGGCGAGGGGGTGACGTTCTCGCGCACCGTCGATCGCTTCGAGCAGGTCTCCGGACGCGCCGTCGACGTCCTCTTCGTGGTCGACAACTCGGGCTCCATGGGCGAGGAGCAGTCGAACCTGGGGCGGAACTTCGACTCGTTCATCCGCGCGGCCCGCACGTGGGACAGCGACTTCCAGATCGGCATCGTGACCACCCAGATCGACGGGACCGTCTCGCACCCGAGCTCCGGCGGGCGCGAGCCCGGCGAGCTGGTCGGCGACCCGCGGATCATCACGCCGCGAACGCCGAGCTTCGAGTCGGAGTTCGCCAGCAACGTCCGGGTCGGCACCGGGGATCCGGGAACCGCCGAGTCCGGGCTCGAGGCGGCGCGCATGGCGCTGACGGACCCGAACATCACCGACCTCGACGTTCCGTGCGGCGCCGACTGCGTCGAGCCGTACATGTGCACGCCCGACGCCAGCGGCCGCGACAGGCTCTGCGGCGGTTACAACCGCACGTTCCTGCGCGAGGAAGCGTCGCTCGAGATCGTCTTCGTGTCGGACGAGGAGGATCAGTCGCGAGCGAGCGTCGAGTTTTTCGTCGACTTCTTCCGCAGCATCAAGGGCGCCCTCAACACGTCGCTCTTCCACGCATCGACGATCGTTGGCCCGCGGGGCGGTTGCACGAGTGGCGACGGCGAGGCCGACGCGGGCGACCGGTACATGGACATCGCCGAGGCCACCGGCGGCGAGGTCGCGTCGATCTGCGACAGCGAGTTCTCCGCGGCGCTGACCGACATCGGGAATCGGGCGTTCGGGCTGCGACGGCAGTTCTTCCTGACGCGACCCGCCGACTCCTCGACGGTCGAGGTATTCACGCTCGGCTCGTGCATCGGCGGGGCGCGGACACCCGTGGCGAGCGGCTGGCGTTTCGACGGGGCGACCAACTCGGTCATCTGGGAGGAGCGTTCGACACCAGCGGCGGACTCGTGCTTCGAGGTCGAGTACGAGGCGGCCTGCTTCTAGCAGGGCACCGCGGGGCGTCGTCTTGTTGCGCGCGCGGCGCGTTGATCTGGGGTGGCGGCTGGTCTAGGCTCCCGCCGGCTCGCTTCCCGTTACGCCTGCGAGGAATCCCATGAAGGCACTCCGACTCCTGACCTTGTTCGCGGCCGTGCTCACCGCAGCTTCGTGCGGAGACGGTCTCTCCGAAGTGTTGACCGGCGATTTCCGCTGCCTCGACGAGCCGTGCGAGATCAACTTCGGCCGCATCAATCTCAATCGGCAGAACGAGACCGCGAAGGTCCGCGTCCAGAACATCGGCGAGGGCGATCTGGAGATCCTCGACGTCCGCATCGAGGGCAGCTCGCCGTTCATTCGTTTCTCGGACACGACCGTCACGTACATTGCCAGCCAGACGGACTTCGAGTGGACCCTCGACACGGTGACGATGACCGGGTTCCAGCGGAACGACGTGACGTTGACGTTGACGCCGAGCAACCAACTGGAGGTCGAGCTGATCTTCAGTGGTTCCGACGGTGGGCACGGGTGTCCGAACCCGGGGGAGTCCGACGGGGCGAACACCTCGATCCAGTGCGGGCACGTCGTCGTGGCGTCCAATGACCGTCACGACGACGAGGCGACCCTCCGCGTGCCGATCCTCCTCGACCTGGGCGACAGCCGCATGGTCGTCGACCCGACGGTGATCAGCTTTGCGCCGCCGCAGCTCCTCGACGCGGGCTCCGATCGTTACGCCGAACAACAGCGCCAGTTCACCATCACGAACAGCGGCACCGGCAACATGGACGTGCTGAGCGTCATCCCCGGCTCCGAGGAGCTCCGCGCCGAGCAGGAGAGCACCTTCGGTTTTCCGCTGACCGTCATCCCCGGAGCCCAGTCCGTCTTCAACCTTATCTGGCAGCCGACGACAGACGGGGAGTTGGATACGCAGGTCCGCATCGAATCGAACGCCTTCGAGTCGCCGAACGCCACCATCTTCGTGGACTCGGAGGGCGGGGACACCGCCTCGATCGAAGTGGATCCCTGCGACTTCTTCTTTCCCGAGACCCCTGCCGGCGACACCACGGAGATGCTCTTCGACGTGACGAACACCGGCGGCGCCGTGATGACGTGGAGCATGAACCTGCAGGAGATCAATCCCCACGCGGCGCGCGGGGACTTCGCGCTCCAGAACACGAGTGGGCAGCCGGCCTCCGGGAACCAGGATACGCTGCCGGCAGGCAACTCCCGCACGATGCAGCTGGTCTACACGCCGACCGAGGACCGGTCGGTCACCGGGAAGGTCCGCTTCGCGGGCAACTTCGGCACCTCGATGACCTGCACCTTCGCCGCCGGACCGGCCGTCGCCGAGGCCGATGTCGCGCCGTCGCAGCTCTACTGGGGCGGGATGTCCAGCGGCGATTGCCAGACGCGGTCGTTCGTCGTGGCCAACGTCGGCCGGGCGCCGCTCGAGGTGAGCAGCATCGACGAGGGCGGCGACACGCACGGCGAGTTCTCGATTCCCGAGGGCGATTCGGCCGGGTTCACGGTCGACGCCGGCAGCACGCGCCGCGTCGAAGTGACGTATTGCCGCCAGGCCGACGACCTGCCCGCGGTCGATACCGCGACGTTGACGATCAACCACGACGGCGGGGGCACCGGCGTGGTGCAGGTCTTCCTCACGGCGACGCACGGCGACAACTACCTGCCGCCGACCTGCCATATCGCAGTCGACCCGCCGGAGCCCTACACCGTGGGGACCACGGTCGACCTCGATGCGACCGGGAGCGAGACCAACGCCGGTGACTGGGCGGTCAGCCGCTTCCAGTGGAACCTCGACCGGCCCGGCGGCAGCGGCGCTGCGCTCGCCACCGAGTTCGGCGACGCCACGTCGGTGACCTTCGACGTGCCCGGCACCTACGTCGTCGGCCTGACCGCGACGGCCCTCGTCGAGACGACCAGCGTCTCCTGCGAGCTGCTCCGCAACATGGTGGTCGTCGAGTAGACGGCCACGAATCGTCGCGTCACGGGGCCGGTCGGGCCCCGCCGCACGCGCGCCAACGGCGCGGCGCTCGGGTTGACAGCAGGCCGCCGGCCGGCATAGAGCGGTGCCCCTCGCGCGCGGGAATACGCATACGCGCGAGGCCGTTGTCCGACCCGACCTCGCCGACGGCTCCGCGTGCGCGCGGAAGCCGACCTCAATCGTCTCCCCCGAATTGCGAATGAACGATCTCCGCGGAATCAACGAGCTCGCCAGACAGGAGAGCGCCTTCGTCGAAGACCTGCGCAACGAAGTCGGAAAACGCGTCGTCGGCCAATCGTACATGATCGAGCGCATGCTCATCGGGTTGCTGACCGGCGGACACGTGCTCCTCGAGGGCGTCCCCGGCCTCGCGAAGACCCTGACGGTGAACACCCTGGGGGAGGCGATCCAGCTCGACTCGGCTCGGATCCAGTTCACGCCGGACCTCCTGCCGGCGGACCTGATCGGGACGATGATCTACAACCAGCGCACGCAGGACTTCGAGGTTCGCAAGGGCCCCGTCTTCACCAATATCCTGCTCGCCGACGAGATCAACCGCGCGCCCGCAAAGGTGCAGTCTGCGCTCCTCGAGTCGATGCAGGAGCAGCAGGTCACCATCGGCGACGCGACCCATCCCCTGCCCCGCCCCTTCCTGGTGCTCGCCACCCAGAACCCGATCGAGCAAGAGGGCACCTACCCGCTGCCCGAAGCGCAGATCGACCGCTTCATGCTGATGGTGAAGGTCGGATACCCGACCCGCGAGGAGGAGCGCCGCATCATGGACCTGATGGCGACCGACCATCCTCCCGAGGTGCGGCCGGTCATCGACCCCGACCGCCTCGTCTCCGCCCGCCGGGTCGTCGCGACCCGCGATCCGGCCGAGGCCGGCGCCGCGGACCTCGCCGATTACATCGAATACGGCGCGAGCCCGCGGGCCTCGATCTTCTTGAACCGGGCCGCCCGCGCCCACGCGTTCATCAACCAGCGCGGCTTCGTGATGCCCGAAGACGTCAAGGCGGTGGCGCCCGACGTTCTTCGGCATCGCATCATCCCGAGTTTCGAAGCCGAGGCCGACGAACGCAGCCCCGAGTCGCTCCTGCAGGAGCTGCTCGATCACATCGACGTTCCCTGAGTCGCCGTCCCCGAACCGCCGTCCCGACCCTCACTGACCACCCGCGCAAACCGCGAACATGCTGCCGCGCGAGCTCATCAAGAAGGTCCGACGCATCGAGCTGGTGACCCGGCGCCTGGTCAACCCTCAGTTGGCCGGCCAATACCACTCGGTGTTCAAGGGCCGCGGCATGGACTTCGACGAGGTCCTGCCCTACGTCGCCGGCGACGACGTCCGCTTCATCGATTGGAACGTCTCCGCCCGCACCGGCCATCTGCACGTCAAACGCTTCGTCGAGGAGCGCGAGCTCACCGTCCAGATCGTCGTCGACACGTCGTCGAGCATGATGTTCGGCACCGCGCGCGAGACCAAGCGCCTCGTCGCGGCCCAGGTCGCCGCGGTGCTGGCGGTGCTCGCGATCAAGAACAACGACCGCGTGGGGCTGACGCTCTTCGACGAGGATGTCGACATCTACATCCCGCCCAAGAAGGGCAAGAAGCACGTCTTGCGCGTGATCACCGAGATCCTCGAGCACCAACCTCGCGGCGCCGCGACCAACCTCGAGGCCGCACTCCAATACGTGCGCCGGGTCACCAAGCGTCGGGCGATCATCTTCGTCATCTCCGACTTCCTCGGCACCGGATTCGAGAACTCCCTGTCGATCGTCTCGAACCGTCACGATGTCGTCCCGGTCATCGTCCAGGACCTGCGCGAGTCCCATTTCGACGCGCAAGACGGAGAGCCGACCGGACTCCTCGCCGGCATTCGGCGCCTGCTGACGGACGGCGGCCTGATCGAGCTCGACGACCTCGAGGCGGGCAGCCGCGGCTACTTCGACCTCGGCTCGCGACGGCATCGACGGCGCTTCGCCGAGCATGTGACCGAGGTCGCTCGGGAGCGTGACCGCGAGTTCAGCCGGTTGCGCCTGGACACGATCCGGTTCCACACGGATCTCGCGTCTGAGGCCGATTACGTCCGGCCTCTCGCCGCGTTCTTTCAACGTCGGGCCCGGAGGCACTGAGATGTACGTCCAGCGCCCGACGCCCGCCCCGAGCGCACTCGCGACCCTCGTCGCCGTCGCGTGCCTGGCGCTTCCCGCCGGAAGCCCAGCGCAAGAGGGCTCCGGAAGCGGGGCACCGGCGCTGGCGGTGGAAGGGTCGGGTCAGGCGGCGCCAGCAGCCGGCGCAGACGAAGCGCTCCGGAACGAGGGTTCCGGCGAGGCGCTCGCCAGCGGGGCGCAAATCGTCGTGACGGGGCCAGAGCCGGCCGAGATCCTCGTCGGCGAGCCGGTGCGGCTCGATGTCCGCGTCGCGCTGCCGCCGTTTGCCGAGCTGGTCTCCGTTCGTCCGGCCGACCCGCGTTACGTCGAGGTCCTCTCTGTCGACGACCCGCCGCCCGTGGACGGCGTCGCCACGTGGACCGTGACGCTGACGCTCTTCAGGCCGGGCCGATTCACCGTCCCGGGGCTCGAGGCCACCTGGCTGACCGCCGAAGGCGAGACCGAGCGGCTGACCAGCGACCCCTTCTCGGTCCATGTCCGCTCGACCATCGTCAACGAGAGCGCTCCGTCTCCGGCGCCGTCCGACGGGCCGATGCCGGTGCTGACGCGCGACCGCCGCCCACTCTACGTCGGCGTCGCGTTCGCCCTGCTCGCGTTCGGCGCCCTCCTCGGACTCCTTATCCGGCAGTTCGTCGGGCGCGAAGACGACGAGGTCGGCGAGATCGTCCCGACCCGGCCCGCGTGGGAGACCGCATTCGAAGCGCTCGACGCCTTGCGCGAAGACGCGTTGCTCGAGGCCGATGCGCACCTCGAATTCCACATGCGTCTGTCCGAGATACTCCGGGTCTACCTGGGCGCGCGCTTCGGTTTCCTCGCCCTGGAGATGACGACGACGGAGATCCGCTACGCGCTGCACGGGATTCCGGAGCGGGCGGGTGAATACCAGGAGGAGATCGTCCGCGTCCTCTCCGAGATGGACATGGTCAAGTTCGCGCGCGTGATCCCGCCGATCGCCATCAGCGAGGCGGCGTGGGACGCGGCGCACGGCCTCGTCGAAGACCTGTCGGCACGCGAGCGCGAGCTGGCCGCTGCCGCCGAAGCCGAGGCCCTGGCCCAGACCGACGACGACACGACGACCCCACCGACCGCCCACCCGCTAGCCGACCCGATCGCACCGACCCTCGCCGCCGAACGACCGGCTGACGATGCCGACGCTCAGGTCGCTGACGACGGCGAGGCTCAGGTCGATGATGGTGGCCTTCCCAACAGCGACGACATCGCCGAGCCCGGAGTGTTCTCGGCGCAACCGGGCGGCAAGAGCCCGATCGACGAACCGGCCCCGGACGGCGACGGCGCGCCAACGCTTCCGCCCAACGTCCTCCCCTTCGAACGCGCCCCGGAGGATCCATGAGGCTTCGGGACACGATCAGCGCTCTCCTGCTGGCGGCGGCAAGCACCGGCTGCGCGAACGGGCGGTTCGAGTTCGAGTACCCGTGGATGCTGGGCCTCGGAGCCGTGTTGTTCGTGGCGTGGTTCTGGCGACACGTCGTCCGGCGCGGGCCGGGGCTCGCCTATAGTCGCGTCGAGGTCGTCCGGACGCTGCCGATGACCCCACGCATCGCCCTGCGCGGTGCGCCCGACCTGCTCCGGGGGCTCGCGCTGGTCGCGCTGGTCCTGGCGTGCGCCCGACCCCAGTTCGAGGATTTCGACCAGCGGACCGTCGAGGGCATCGACATCTTCCTCGTGCTCGACATGTCAGGGTCGATGCAGGCGGTCGACATGTCGCCGGCCGAGATCCGCCAGCACCAGGTCCAGGAGCGAGAGGAGCCCCCGAACCGCTTCGTCAACGCGATCTCGACGTTGAAGCGCTTCGTATCCCACCGGGAACGTGACCGGATCGGCATGGTCGTCTTCGCGCGGGAGGCCTACATGCAGTTCCCGCTGACGCTCGACTACAGCACGATCCAGACGCTCCTCGACCAGCTGCGACTCAACGTGATCGACTCCAGCTCCACGGCGATCGGCAATGCCCTCGGGCTCGGCGTCCGCGGGCTGCTCGACTCCGGGGCGAAGTCCCGGGCGATCATCTTGATCACCGACGGCAAGCAGCAGGGGGGGAACATCTCGCCTCGCCACGCCGCCGAGACCGCGCAGGACGAGGGAATCCGCATCTACTCGATCCTCGTCGGACGTGAGGGCACGGCCATGGTGCCGACGGGGCGCCGGCTGGCCGATGGATCCAGTCGCTACCGCCAGGAGAACTACCCGGTCGACCCGGATCTGCTCACCGACATCGCCGAGCTCACCGGCGGACGTTTCTATCGTGCCGCTGCTCCCGACGAGCTCGAACGTGACCTGAACGAGATCCTCGACGAGCTGGAACGCACGCAGATGGAGGACGTCTCCAGCGTGCTCGAGGTCGAGCTCTTCGGAGCATTCGCCCTCGCTTGCGTGTTGCTCCTGGGACTCGAGGCGCTGCTCGCATTCGGCATCGTGCGGAGGTTCCCCTGATGCGCCCGTCGCACGCAGTCTGGATCACAGTGCTCGTCGCGCTCGCGTTCGCGGCGTTGGGCGCGGTCACGAACACCATCATTCGTCTCGGCGAGCCCGAGACCCTCTTCCTGCTGGCCATGCCCGCGCTGATGGTCGCGCTCTTCATGGGCTACCAGACCTGGCGGGCCGCGACGGCGCGACGCCTGGGACACCCACCGACCGTCGCCCAGATGGGGGCGGGCAGGAGCGGTCGACGACAGGTCGCACGCTTCGTTCTCACGATCCTCGCCGTGACGCTGATCGTCGTGGCGATGGCCCGCCCGCAATGGGGCGAACGGGCGCGCGAAGTGCGCCGAAAAGGCATCGACGTCGTCTTCGCCGTGGACATCTCCCGTTCGATGTTGGCCGGCGATGTGGCCCCGAGTCGCTTGGACGCGACGTTCGACGAGATCGATCGCACGCTCCACCTGCTCGAGGGTGACCGGGTCGGGCTGGTCGTCTTCGCAGGCATCGCGTTCGTGCAGTCGCCCCTGACGAGCGACTACGGCGCGATACGCCTCTACCTCGACCGTCTCGACCCCGAGGATCTGCCGGTGCAGGGCACGGCCGTCGGGCGCGCGATCCACGAGGCGACGAAGCTGCTCGTCGGCGGTGAGAATCGCGATGGCTTCGAGCGCTCGGAGAGCCAGCTCATCGTCGTCTTCTCCGACGGAGAGGACCACGAGACCGAGCCCGTCGCGGCGGCGAGGGCTGCCCGTGCCGAGGGGATCCACGTGTACACGGTGGGCGTCGGCACCGACGAAGGCGGTCGGATTCCCGTGAGGAACCGCGACGGCAGCATCCGCGAATACTTCTCCGACCGCTCCGGCAACATCGTGGTCACCCACCTCGAGGAAGCGCAGCTCCGCGAGGTCGCCGCCGAGGGTGGAGGCGAATACCTCAGATACGCTGGCGACGGGTCGGTGGCCGGGAACCTCGAAGACGCGATCGCGGCGTACGATGAGCAAGCCCTCTCGTCGGTGCTGCGCCAGGAGTACGAGGATCGCTTCCTCTTCTTCCTGATCCCGGGACTTCTTCTGCTCGGTCTCGCCTCGCTGCTCTCGGAGCGGCGGCGGGCGTTCTCCCTGATCCCGACCGCGCTCGCGCTCCTGTTGCTGTCGGCCTGCGGCGACTCCCTCATGCGGCCGGATCCGCGCGTGGAGCGGGCGATGGAGCTCAGCGGAAGCGGCGACCACGACAGGGCCCTCGAAGAGCTCGGCCGCGTGCCCGAAGAGGCCACGGAGCTGCCCGAGTTCCAGTATGACTACGGCCTCGTCTACGAAGGCGACGAGCGGTGGTCCGACGCCCAGGAACGCTACGTGCGGGCACTGAACGCGGACGATGTCGCCGGGCAGGTCTCCGCGCTCTTCGCCCTGGGTAACGCGCTCC
>CAZFPM010000032.1:12087-16734 GCA_964520965.1 uncultured Myxococcales bacterium | reverse complement strand
ACCCCACGCATGCGGGGGCGCGGCGCAACCTCGAGATCGCCCTCCTCCGGCTCTACCCGCCATGCAGCGCGCTGGACGACACGTTCGAGGACGACGACGACGCGGCCTCGGCGGCCGACCTGCCGGCGACGGTCTACCAGGGCGAGTACCTGCCGCCCGGCCTGGAGCCCGACCCGACCTCGACCGAGCCGCCCGAGCTCGTCGCCTGCGGCGGAGACGCCGACTGGTACGCCATCCCGGTCATCGGCGGCGTGACCCTCGATGTCGACGTCCGGTTCACCCGGCTCCGAGACGACACCGGCACGACACCGCCGCCGGAGCAGATCGCGCCTCCCGCGGTGCGCGTAGCGCTGATCGGCATCGACGGCGTGATGCCGATCGCCGTCGACCAGGGGCTGACCGGCGACGCACTCGAGCCGGTCGACGCGCGCTCCATCGTGCGGCGCATCGAGGGCGTCGAGATTCCGCCGAACGTCGACGAGGGGCTGGCGTACCTGCAGGTCGAGGTCGACGACCCGCTCGAATACACGTACGCGGTCGAGCTGACCTTCGTGCCCCCGTGCTGGGCCCTGGAGGACGCGTTCGAGACCAACGACTCCCGCAACATCGCGGCCGCTCTCGAGTCCGGCGATGCCGAGGCGCGAATCTGCGCCACGAACGACGACTGGTTCCGGGTCGACTACGGCGTGGGAGACAACCTCTTCGTCGATGTCGAGCCACCGACGCGCGACGACGGGCAGCCGGGCGTGGTCCTGCTCGAGGTCTTCGAGGGCGACGCCCCGACGCCGGCCTCGTCAGGGCGACTGATGGACCGGCTCGGCGAGGTACAGGTGCGCGACGCGGTAGAGCCTGGGTCCGTGACCCTGCGGGTCGCTTCGCAGGAGGAGACCGAGGGCGCCTACCGCGTGCGAGTCTACCACTACCCGCCGTGCCCGGAGGGTCGCGATCGCTACGAGCCCAACGACCAGCCCGACGCACGCAGCCAGCTCGATCCGGCCGAGCGCCCGTTCCGTCACCTGCGCCTGTGCGCGGGAGACCAGGACTGGTTCGAGATGCCCTTGCCCCCCGTCGAGGAGGAGGATCGGGACAACCCGGACCACCGCCCCTTCAGCGCGCTGGTCGAATACGACGAGACCCCACGCGCGTTGCAGGCGATCGTCTACGACACGGCGTCCGGACGCACGCTCGCGGTGTCCCAGGCCGTGGAGATGGCCCCTCACGAGGCACTGACCGGCGACGCTCCGGTCCACGGGGTCGTGGCCTACGCGCCGATCCCGTGGGATGTCGAGTCGGTCGTCGTACGGGTGATCGGCGATCCCGGGTTCTATGATCTGAGCTTCCCGCACACCGAGGATCAGCAGCAAGAGCAGGAGCAGCAGCAGCAAGAGCAGGAGGAAGACGGCGAGGAGTCCGACGAGCAACAGGAAGACGGCGGCGAGCAGCAAGAAGAGGAGACGCCGCCCGAGCCGAGCGAGCCCGAGGAGGAGGAGCAGGGGGACGAAGAACAGGAGCAGGAGCAGGAACAGCCCGAGCCGGACGAGATCTCCGACGAAGAGCTCGAGCGCGAGCTGTTGCGGCAGCTCCTCGACAGCCTGGAGCCCGAAGACCTCAACCTTCAGCTGCAACAGGCATTGGAGCACACGCCGAACATGCGGCTGGAGCGTGAGTGGTGAGCGAGCTGGCGCCACGCCGGGCGATCGGGTTTCGGTACATCGCGATCGGCGTCGCAGCCGGACTCGTGCTCCTCTGTTTCGTCGCCGCTCCTGCCTCGGCCCAAGGGGTCCGAGCTTCGGTCGACCGAGCCGAGATCGGCATCCGCGAGTTGGTCAACCTGGAGATCGTGATCGAGGACGCCTGGGGCGCGCAGATCGGCCGCCCGGAGGGCGCGGACTTCGGCATCACGAGCCAGTCGACGTCAACATCGCGTGAGCTCGGGCGCGACGGTCGCATGGTGAGCACGACGATCGTCACGCTGGGACTACGGCCGCTCCGGACCGGCACCCTGACCATCGGCAGCGTCCCGGTCAGAACCGGGAACGGAGTGCTGCACACCGAACCGATCGAGGTCCGCGTCGGCGTCGAGCCGCCGGCGGCGCCCGAGCCGGCGCCGCAGCGCAGCGGTCCGGCGACGCCGACCCGGCGCGGGGCTTCGCAACCACGCGTCGAACCCGACGAGGCCGTTCCACCGCCGGCCAGCGACGGCTTGTTCACGGCGGGACCGCCGGAGGTGCCCCGCGGCGAGCCCTTCCTCGTCATCGACGTGACCGACGCATCGCCCGTCCGGGGCCAGCAGATCATCGTGGACTACATTCTGCACACGCCGCGCAACGCGCTGAGCGTCGAGGCGGTGGAGCTGACCGAACCGGAGTTCGCCGGGTTCTGGTTCCAGGAGATCTCCGACGTGCGGACGCGCGGCTCGGCCCGCCTGGGTGTCTCGCGCGTAAACGGCGACCCCTACGACGCGCAGCTCCTGAAGAGCTACGCGCTCGTGCCGCTGCGGTCGGGCGACGCGGTGATCCCACCGATCCGCATCGAGCTCCTGCTCCGAGGCTTTCGCCGGAACCAGGGGCGACGCATCGTCTCGTCGATCCCTGCCGCGATCGACGTCGCCGAGCCCCCTCGCAACAGCCGGCCCGCGGGCTTCCACATCGGAAATGTCGGGCAGCTCGAGGTCATGGCCGACGTCGAGCCCTCGAGAGCCCGGATCGGCGACACGATCCAGCTCCGGCTCACCGTGCGCGGGACCGGCCTGATCACCAACCTGTCGCTGCCGGAGCTCCCCGAGCTCGACAGCGCACGCGCTTTCGACGGCGACGACTCGACGACGATGGATGTCGGTACGGACGCCTGGCTGCGGGGCGTCGTCCAGCGTCGGATCGCGATCGTTCCGGAGCGCGCCGGATCGCTGGAGATCCCGCCCCTCGACTTCGTCTTCTACGACCCGTGGGCGCGCGAGTACCGCAGGGCGACGACCCGGCCGTTGTCCGTCGAGGTCTCCGGCACAGCCCCCCATGCGGCCGAACGACTTGCGCCGAGCGAGACGTCGAGCGCCGGCGACTGGACCGACGACCTTCCCGCGCCGCGAGACGCCGCAGAATCCCGTCGACCGGTATCTCGGTGGCACCGCAGCCCCGCGTATTTCGCGGCATTGGCATTGCCGATATTCGCCTGGCTCGGCGCCGGGCTCGCCGCCCGGATCTCGTCCCGGAGGCGTGCGAGCCGACCTGAGCGGGCAGCCCGGAACGCGGCACGCAACGCATTGCGGGACATCCGCAGCAGCGGCGACCAGTCAGACGCGCTGGCGCAGACGCTGCGCGCCTACCTCGCCGACGTCACGGGGCGACCGAGTCGGGGTTGGACAGCCGCACGCCTGCGGAGCGAGGTGGCGAAGCTCGCCGGCGACGACACTGCGACCGCGTTCGCCGATGTCGTCGAGCGAGCGGAACAGGCTCGCTACGGCGGCACCACCGACGCCGCGGCCCTCGCAAAGGATGCGGCGGCGGCGATCCGCGCGGTCGAGGATGTACGATGAGGGTGCGAGCGCGAGATCTCCTCGTCGTCTCGGCGCTGGTCTTCGGCGCCGGCGCAGCCGCACCGCAGGGCGCGTCTCCCCCCGGCACCGTCGAGTCCGACACCGCCCACCTCGATGCCGCCTCGGCCTTCAACGCCGGCCTGGCCTTCGCTCACGACGACCGACTCGGCGCCGCGATCCTCGCGTTCGAGCGTGCCCATCTCCAGGCGCCCCTCGACCGGGAGATCCAAGACGCATCGGCCGCTTCCCGCCGCGAGGCGCGACGCAGACGGGCCGAGGCGCTCCCCAACGTCACGATCACCGAGGGAGAGCCGGCGGCCGCGTTCTGGTGGCGTTTCTTCGGGTTCGTGCCCACCCAGACGGCCGCGTTGCTCATCCTCGTCGCCACGTGGCTGACGTTCGGGCTCCTCACGCTCTGGCGTCGGACCCTGCCCGGCGCGCGACGCGACGCGATCCTGATCGCGGCGACGACTCTCGGCTCGATCGCGATCGCCGCCGGGGCCTGGTGGACGGGAGCAGCGCTCACCGCACGGTCGATCACGCCCGCGGTCGTGACCGACTCGAGCCCGGAATACCGTGACGCCCCAGATGAGCTGAGTCGCCCCCGACGCCAACCGAACCTCTACGAAGGCGCGGTCGTGCTCATCCGCGAGGAACGCGGCGCGTGGACGCTGGTCGAGCTCGTCGACCGGGAGACGGTCTGGGTGACAGCGAGGGCGGTCGCCGCGATCGCCCCCTGAGCCCGGTCGACAGGGCGGAAAGCAGCGTGGAGCGGTCTCTCGGTCGCCGCCTCGTGCCCGGCGGTGCGACCGGAGCAGCTCTCACCACCCGAGCGGCTCTTACCACCCGTAGGTCATGCCGACAGAGAAGACCTGCGCCCACGTCTCGTAGTCGCCGTTGTTGGCCGCGTGGGCCGGGTTCAGCGGCTCGGACGGGTTGTCGCACGCCTCGGTCGGGTAGTTGGGGTTCGACCGGTCGTTGCACACCCACAGCGGCACGAGGATGTCGTATTGACCATCGTCGACCGTGCGATCCGGCGACCACAGGTACTCGTACCCGAGGTCGAACGACACGCGCTGCAGGTGATAGCTGACCCCGGCGGACCCGGCGACGCG
>CAZFPM010000032.1:0-12077 GCA_964520965.1 uncultured Myxococcales bacterium | reverse complement strand
AAGGCAGGAAATCGATGTTGGTCCACTCCTCGGGGCTCGACGGCGTCTCGAAGAGGCCACCCAGGCGGAAGATGAATCCCTTGCCGGTCTCTGCGTCGCGCAGGAACGACAGATCGCTGCCGAGGCGGACCGATACAGCGTCCTGGTAGTAACGCCCGAGGAAGAGGTCGCCGATCGCCCGATCCTGAAGGGTGCCCGAGATGTCGTTGACCCGCCCGGGGACGATCACGTCGAAGCCGTCGAGCACCGACCAGTTCTCCCACACGACGTCGAGCTCGACATCGAAGAGCTCGCGGCCGGCCTCGTTCCGATGCTGGTACTGGACACCGGCCCGGACGACGTCCGGCATGCGGATCCGCAGTGACGCGTCGCGCGGCTCGAGGGACAACTCGGCACCGGATAGACCGGACGGGAACTCGATGTCGACATCGCCCTCGCCCCGAAGTCGGAACTGCGGCCGATAGCTGGCGCCGATCGACCAACGGTCGTTGATCTCCCAGAGGAGTCCGAGGATTCCCGTGGCACCGATGTCCGTCACGTGGAGCGTGACCGGCGTGAAGAAGTCCTCCTTCTCGCGACTCTCGGTCTCGACGTCGGTGTTCTGCGAGGCGTCGCCGTCGATGCCGACCGAGAAGTCGACGCTCAACAGCGCGAGCTGGAACGTCACGCCGACGCTGAGACCGATGTCCTCGAACGACCGTGCCAGGGAGAAGCTCGGATAGATGAGGAGGATCAGCTGGTCGTACATCATGTAGGCCTGACCGCCGTCACGAACCGCGACGTTCTCCCCGTCGCCGCTGTCCCGGCAGGGGCTGATCACGCCGCAGATCTCGTCGTCCGGGTCCAGGGCCCGCTCCATCTCCGGGTACCTGCCTGTACCGTAGGCCGACGGCCCGTAGACGCCGAGCCCGAAGACCCAATCGTCGAGCCCGAGATCGGAGGCGACGAAGAGCATCGGCGCGGGGAACGCCGAGTTGCTCTGCTCTACCGGGTCATATTGCAGCTCGCGGCGATTGCGGTCCGTCTCGCGGTCGTTCTCGAACCACACCAGCGGAGACCGCTCGAACCTCGCGGTGTGATCGAGGAGGTGGAAGTTTGCCGTCACCGCCGTACCCGACGTTCGCGTGAGCGCCGCCGGGTTGTAGTAGATCGCGCTCGGCTCGTCGGCGCCCGCGACGTACGCTCCCGCGCGCCCGAGCGCCCGCGTTCCGTTGTCTGGGATCTCGAAACCACCGGCGAAGGCCGACGCCGGCACGAGGACGCACAACAGGAGTAACGCGGTCGTCGCTCGTCTGGGCATGGAGCTCCTCGGGTTCGCCCTGCAACGACCGCGCGCTGCGATTACGTGGCCGCCGGGCTCAGGGTGGACACCTTTTCGCCCCGGGGCCGCCTCGGCGTCAAGCCGGGGCGATGGCGCAGTGCGTCATCGGCGCGGTCGTTGCCAGCGGCGGATCAGCCGAGCACCAGCAGCCAGATCGGAACGACGATCGCCATCACGATCAGCGCGACCGCCGTGTACCCGATGATGTCCTTGGCTCGCAAACCCATGATCCCCAGCAGCGGGAGCGCCCAGAACGGCTGCAACATGTTCGTTGAGGCGTCACCGTACGAAAACGCCATGATCGTCGTCACCGGATCGACCCCCAGCGTCGAGCCAGCCCGAAGCAGAATCTCGCCCTGCACGGCCCATTGTCCACCGCCGGACGGGACGAAGAAGTTCACGACCCCGGCGGACAGGAACGCCAGGAGCGGAAAGCTGGCAGCCGACGAGAGCCCGACCAACCAGGCGCTGAACGTGCCGATCAGCCCGCTCGCCTTCATCAGCCCCAGGATCCCGAAGTAGAACGGGAACTGGAGCACGATCGCCCCGGCGCCGCGCGCGCCGTCCGCGACCGCCGCCGCGTATCGCGTCAGGCTCCCCTGCAGGGCGATGCCGGCGAAGAGGAAGAGGAGCACGACCGTGTGCAGGTTGAACGTCATGCGCCCCGAGCCGATCGCTGCGGCTACCACGACCACGCCGAGTCCGCCGAGGATCGCCCCCGGAACCACGCTCCGCTGCACCCGATCGAGCCAACCGGACCCGTATCCGACGTCGAGGTCGGGCAGCTCCGAGAGTTGGTCCGGACGCGGCCCGACCCACGCAGCGGGGTCCGACGGTGTGAGGAAGAAGAAGACCAACGGCAGCAGGATCAGCAACGAGCCGGTCACGCACAGGTTCAGGGTGCCGCCCAGCGTCTCCGAGACGGCCACCACACCGCTGCCGCCAGACTCGGCCAACAGCCCCGCGAGGAAGTGCTCGGGCGCCGCGACCGTGACGGGGGCACTGCCCGACAGTCCGCCGTGCCATACCGCGAGCCCAGCGTACGCTGCCGCGCCGAGCAGGGGGTAGTGCAGCCGCACGCCCCGCGCTTGTGCTCCGCGCCCGATCTCGCGAGCGAGCAACGCCCCGACGATCGCCCCGAGGCCCCAATGGACGACGGCGGCACCGCAGGCGACCGCCGCCACGATCAGCGCGGCCTGCCCCGGCGTCTTCGGAATCGCCGCGATGCGATCGACGACACGCTGCACCGGAGGCGAGAGCGCCAGGGCGTGACCCGTCACCAGGATCAGCGCCATCATCAGCGCGAACGCGAGCAGCCGTGCCGACGTGAACTCGGCCATCCAGCCTTCGACGAGCGTCCAGAACACCGGCGTGTCGCCGCCCGTGAGCTGTGCGGCGCCCGCGAGGAACACGACCACCGTCAGCACGATGGCGAGAACGAACGGATCGGGCACCACCCGGCCGGCCAGGCGTTGCAACGCGTCTCCGAGCCTCGCGATCATCGCTCGTCCTCGTCGCCATCGCCGGCGTCGGAAGCCAGCTCGGCCACCGCTTCGGTGACCCGCAGCTCGGTCTGCTCCAGGAGCGACCGGCACGCGCGGATCAGCTCGGCGGCCCGCTCCACCTTCGGCGCGAGCGCGTCGATCGGCAGCGCCGCGCTCTCGATCTCCTCGAGAATCTCCTCCACCTCACCGATCGCCGCCTCGTAGGACACACCCGGGGCATCGTCAGTCATCGCGGCCTCCTCCGTGGTCATCGCCCACCTGCACTCCGAACACACCGTCTTCGACCTCGACCGTCAGCGGCGCCGAGGCGGCGACGGACCGGACCGAACGAACCAGAACACCGTCGGCATCGCGTACGATCGCGAATCCGCGGCCCAATATCCTCCGGGGATCGCAGAGCCGGAGCCGCGCGTCCAGGCCGTCGACTCGACGCTGCCAGTCGCGGACCTCGCGAGGGCCGGATCGTTCGAGCCGCTCGACCGCCGCCGTCATTCGGGATCGCCCGCGCCGAACCTCCGCCCGCGCCGCCCCGGCCAGGCGGGCCTCCACCAACGCCAGCTCGCTGCGTCGCACAGAGGTGGCCCGCACGACCCGCTCCGGGCGAAGACGCCCCTCTGCACGGTGCAGCCGAGCCCGCTCCGCATGCACGCGCTCGCGCGCGGCTCGGGCCACCCGGCCCGGGTATTCACGCTCGACGCGCGCCCGCGCGCCGCTCATCGCATGACGCGCCGCGAGCGCCAGCGACCGACCTCCGTCGACGAGCCGACGATATGCGGCCTCCAGGGCGCGCTCGCTTCCCCGCGCCAGGCGTTCCGCCGCCCGATCGGTGATCTCGCCGCACTCGGCGACGAGTGAAACGACCGCCGCGCCCGCTTCGGTGGGTGTCTTGGCCGACCAGGCGATCTCGTCGAGCACCGACCTGTCCTGCTGATGCCCGATCGCGACCAGGACCTTCGTCGGGAGCTCGGCCACGTCGACAGCCACGCCCAGATCGTCCCAACCGGCGAGCTCGACACGGCTGCCGCCGCCACGCGTGATCACGACGAGGTCGAAACCCGGCGACCAGGCACGAACGCGCGCGAGCGCCGCCCGAACGGTCGAAGAGAGATCAGGGCCCTGGACGCGAACGTCGAAGAGCGTGACCGCAAAGGGGTATCCACTGGCCCGCAGGGACGACGCGAAGTCGTGATAGGCGTCGCTGCTGGCGCTCGTCAGGAGGGCGAGGCGCAGCGGGAGCAGCGGCACGCGGCGCTCGACCTGCCGCTCCATCAGACCGCGCTGTCGGAGCTCGGCCAGCACCTCCTCGCGGCGGAGCGCCAGCTCCCCCGCGGACCAGGTCGCGTCGATGTCTTCGACGACGAGCTGGTAGCTGCCGCGCACCTCGTAGACCTCGACCCGTCCGATGAACCGAGCCGACAAGCCGTCGGTGAGTTCGAGCCCGGCACGGCGCATCGCCTGCTCCACCCGCTGCCGCGCGTTCCGGAAGAGAACGGCATCGACGGCGGCGGTCACGCGTCCGGCCGCGTCGACCTCGGCCAGCTTGAAGTACGCGTGCCCCTCGGGCCGGTTCTTGTCCCAGTTCTGCAAGACGCCAGCGACCCAGACCGGGGTGGGGAATCGGTCCCCGACGGCCCGGGCGACCGCCCGGTTCAGATCGCCCACCGCGTAGGTATCCACGCCCGGCCCCTCTTCTCCGGCAGGAGCCCCCTGCTCTTCCGCCAACGCCTCCACGTCAGCGGCGATCCGGAAACCGCGCTCGCGGAGGGATGGGACCAGCGTCGCGACCCGTTCGACCGGCGCCTGCCACGTCTTCGTCGTCCAGTCGAAGCGCGTCCCGGGCAACGACTTCACGAAGTCCTTCAGGGCACGGTCAAACCGGAAGGAGACGACGATCGTCGCGCCGGACTCGTCGAGATCCACGCGCCCTGCGCTCACCTCAACCCTGTGTTGCCAGTGCGCTGCCGGCGAGCCGCATGCCGGCCCAGCAGAGGAACACGCCTCCGACGACGCTCACAGCGACGTACGCGACGGCGAACCGCGGCCCCGCGCTGCGGGCGAGGTCGATCGTGTCGGCGCTGAAGGCGGAGAAGGTCGTGTACGCGCCGAGGAAGCCGGTCATCAGCGCCAGCGTCAGCTCCGGCGTTGCGATGCCCGTCCGGTCGAAGACCGTCCGCAGACACCCCATCGCGAAACATCCGAGCAGGTTCGCGATCAACGTACCCCACGCGAAGCGCGTCCCGAGCGTCCCGGCCGCCATCATGGCGGTCCCCCACCGGGCGAGCGCGCCGACGAACCCGCCGAAGCCGACCGCCGCAGCGCTGCCCAACACTGTTGCAACGTTCGCTTCCAAAGTACATCGGATAGGGGTAGCGAGCCGCCACTAGAGCACAAACCTCTCCCCCCGGCTAGCTGACATGTCCTCCGTTCGCGTCTACGTGACCACGTATTGCGGCTTCTGCCACGCGGCGAAACGCTTCCTCGACGTGATGGGCGTCCCGTACGAGACGATCGACGTCACGACGGACCACGAGACGCGGCGTTGGCTCGTCGAGCAGTCCGGAATGCGCACGGTACCCCAGATCTTCGTCGGCGATACCCCTATCGGCGGGTACGACGACATGCTGCGTCTCGACGCCGAAGGCGGGCTGCGACCCTTGCTGGACGAGGTCGGCGTCTCCTACGCCAGTTGATCCTCGGGTCGACACCCGCGAGCCGGAACGCGGGAGCCCGCCGCTACTCGAAGTCGGCGATCACCCAGCGGCCGTCTTCGCGCACGAACTCCATCTCCCGCGCCCCGTACCGAAACACGGCGCGGCCGTCGTGCTCGGGGATCTCCGCGTCGAGGCTCGACCGCAAGAGCGCCAGCGTCTCCGCGAGCTCGTCGGCCCGACGGTCGAGCCACTCGTCCAGGTCTGACGCGTCGATGCGAGACCGGTACTCGGCCGGCACCACGGCCAACAACACCTGCGTGTCGCCGGCTTCGACGGCGCGGATGAACGTGACGAGCGCGGCGCGCGGTGTGCGCTGTCCGAAGAACTCGGCAACGCCGCCGACGATCCGCCATCGCCCGTCGATAAACGCGAGCTCGAGCTTCTCGTATTCGGAGTAGGGAAGCGACGCCGTCAGCGAAGCGTCGGAGTCCGCAGCGTGTCGGAGCCCTTCGACGAGGCTGTCCCCGGCGTCCACACGCCGCTGGAAGTCTGCGGCGAATCGGTCCTCCGACGTCCGCTCACGAAGCGCTTCGGACGACAGGGAGAGCGCGAGACCAGGGTCGTCGTGCCGCACGGCGCGCGCGTAGTCGCGGGCCGCATCCTGTGGCGTGTCCCCGCGGCCGCAGCCGACGAGGACGAGCGCGAGTATGCCGAGAGCCAGTCTTCGCATCGCCGGTCCGTGAGTCGTCGGCCCTTCTTATACCAAGGCTGACGATTCCGCACGGATCCCCGCGACTGCGCCGGCCCCGGATCGGGCCAAAAACGACGAACGCCGCGACTTGCGCGGCGTCCTGGATTCCGCGGGTCGGTCCTACTCGGACTCGGCGCGGAACGTGAACGGATAGGTGACGACGACCATGCCGCCGTCCGGCTGGTCGAAGCGCATTCGCCGGATCTCTCGCAGAATGCACGACTCGACGTTGCGGTTGTCCATCGAGTTCTCCACGACGCTGGCGCTCTGCACCCGACCGTCGAGTCCGATGGTCCAGTTCGCCGAGATCCGACCGCCGAGGGACGGGTCGTTGGCCAGCTCACGCTCGTAGCAGTAGCGGATGCCGCGGGAGTGCCGGCGGACGACGCGCTCGATCTGCTCACGGGAGAGGAAGCCGTTGACGTTGGGACGGCCGCGGCTCATCCGAGCCCGCGGCGCCGCTGCGGCACGCCGACCCAGGGACGCGCCCTGACCTCGACCGCCACCGGTGTCGATCGAACCCACGCCGTGCACGCGACCGAAGCCGTCGCCACCACCGCCGCGGCCGGTGCCCCGCATACCGAGGCCGCCGACACCGCGGCCGACGACGAAGACATCGCCCTCGCCTGCGGTCGCGAAATCCTGTCCGAAGGTGTTCGTGAACGCGTCCGACTGCCCAAAGACGTTGGTCAGGGCACCGGTCAACCCGATCGCTGCCTCCATCGCCCGCCCGAGCTCGGTCGTCTGGAGCTCGTCGACCAGCGGACCGTCGTGGTCCGGCAGGATCGAGTCTTCGACCTCTGCATCCTCTTCGCCGAACTTGCCCTCTTCGTCGCTAGCGGCCTTCGAGGTCGTCTCGTCGAGCGCATCCTCCTCCTCGATCTCCTCGATCACGTCCGGCGGCTCGTCGACCAAGATGCGGACGAAGCGGTCCGGAATGTCGAACTCGCCGGCCGACATCGACAGGTCGGCGAAGAGGAAGGCGAGGATCAGGAACACGAGGTGGGCAACCGCGGCCGCGAACGTCGTCGCCGCCAGGTTGAAATCCACCGTCGACAGCACGCCGGCCGCGGCGATCGCTGCGTCGTCGTCGACCCACTGGAAGTAGACCGCCACGTCGCCGCAGTTCAGGATGCCCCAGTCGCCGGGCTTCACCGTGAACGACTCGTTCGGCAACACGTTCTTCTCGGAACCGCCCACCGATACGAGCCCGGTCATCCCGGACGGAACCGACACGCTCGACAGCTCGTGGGAGACGTCGAAGAGCGCGTGCGCGTCGACATCGCCTTCCAACGGGACGTGGAACATCACAGACTTGCCACCGCCGATCGTCACCGGCCCTTTCGCCACGGTCTGCTCTTGCATGACCGTTCCGTGCCAGACGAGCGCTACGCGGAGTGACTTCCTCATCGATTCCAACCTGTTGCTATGTGTCCGCCGATGCTTCGGGACCGACCCGCAAAGCGGGGATCGGCGCGGGACCCGCGGACAATATTCAGCAGTCTACGAGCGGTCAAGCCCGTTATCTGGGCTGCGTTTTCGCCTCGCGGCGACTTCTACGCCACGGCCAGAGAGACAGCGTCGACGGCCCAGGGTTCCCTCGAAGACGAACTTTTTCTCGACGAGCCCCCACTTCGGCGGTCGACACTCCCCGCCCGGGGGGATCGCAGACTCGCGGGTCTTGGGTTGCCTCAGGGGTGTAGACCGGGTCTGCGAGCCGGGGGCGAGATTGGATCTCGCCCTTGATGGCGGATGGCCCGGACTTTGCGACCGCCCTGACTCCCCGCCGCGGCGACTTGCCCGGCCTGTCGATCGGTGCGAGCATCGCCCCATGTTCGCCCGCCCAGTCATCGGCATCTTCCTCGGCGCGATCGTGCTCGCCGGCCCCGGCCGAGCCATCGCCCAGAGCCAGGAGCCCACCGGGCTCGAAGTCCTGACGGCCCTGCCCGGCACCGTCGACATCGAGCAGATCCAGGCGCTGGCCGACCGCGTTCGCCCGGCCGTGTTCGAGGTCCGGTCGACCACCGACCTCGGCCCGACCTGGCACCCTCGCTACCTGCACGGCGACGGCGCCGCCGTGCTGCTCGATCTCGGTGACGACGCACCCGTGCTCGTCACCGCGTTCGCCCACGTCGCCCAATGCACGTCCGTCGAGGTCCGAATCGACGACCTGTGGGTCCCCGCCGAGGTGCACCGCGGCACGCCGATGTTCGACCTTGCCGTGCTCCGGGTAGACTCGCCCCCCAACCCAGAGCGCGCCCTCGTGCTCGCCACCACATTCCCCCTCCTCGGCAACGTCTACGCCCCGAACGTCGGCGAAGCACAGCCGCCCATGCTCGTCGGCGCGCTCGGCTCGCGGCCCGAGGAACCGTTCTCCTATTACGTCCGCAGCCTCTTCACGCTCCGAAACGGATTCCCGGTGGTCGATCTCGAAGGCAACGTCGTCGCGATCGACTCGATCGCCGCCATCGACGGCGGCGGTGTGTTCGCCATTCCGTTCGAGCACGTCCGGCTCTGGAGACAGGAGTGGGATCAGCTCGACACCAGCTCCCCGATCGGGTGGGAGCCCCGGGTGAGGGTCGAGCCCATCGAGCTCGAGACGGGCGCCGGTGTGCTGACGCCGTGAGCGACCGCCTCATCGCGCTCGTCGACGAGGCCCGGCAGGAGCTCCAAGAGCTCGGCGACATCGTCGTCGCCTGCTCCGGAGGCGCCGACTCCACCGCGCTCGCGCTCGTCTGTGACGAGACCGGCGTCCGCTTTCGTCTCGCCCACGTGAACCACCACCTGCGCGCCGAAGCGCACCGCGACGAGGCGCTGACCCGTCTCCTCGCCGAAGAGCTCGGCGTGCCTCTCGAGGTCCACCACCTCGACCCCGACCGCCTCCGGGCCGACCCCCGCGGCGTCGAAGCATCGGCCCGTGAGGCACGATACGCCGCGCTCGCCCGCCGGCTCGGCCCCGGCGAGACGCTCCTGACCGCACACACCGCCGGCGACCGCCTCACGACCGTATTGATGCGGCTGGCCCAGGGAGCCGGCATCGCCGGTCTCGGCGGTCCCGCCGCACGAACGACCATCGCCGACGTCCCGGTCGTCCGCCCGCTTCGCCGCTGGTGGCCCGACGATGTCCGGCACTACCTCGCGCTCCGAGGTCGGGAGACGGTCGCCGAGGACCCGACGAACGACGACCCGGCCTTTCTTCGCAGCAGGCTCGACCACGAGGTTGCCGCTCCGCTCCGGCGAGCGGCCTCGGGCGATGCGCTCCAGCGGGCGCTCGATCTCCTCGGGCGCGACTCGCGCGCTCTCCGGGAGCTGGCCGAACACGTCCGCGCCACGTTGGTGCGCGAGTCGACCGCGACTTCGGTGACCCTCGACCGACCCCGGCTCGCGACGCTGCCGCCAGACGCGCGGGCCTCGGTGATCCACGCGACCATCGACGGGTTGTCCGGTGTTCGGCCGTCGGGAACCGCGATCGACGAAATCGCCGCCGGGGTAGGGACGCCCGGCGCGACGGTCCTGGGCCCGGGACTCCGGGTCGAGATCGACGCCGAGCGTGCCACCTTCGCCGCCACCGCCGACCCCCGGCAGCCGCTCCCCTCACCCCCCATTCCCGACGACCATCTCGCGATGCCCGCGCTGGGCGCCGGTCAGCGCTCCCTCGGGGCCGGGCGCTGCACCGTCGAGGTCGTGGCCCCGCCGGGCGACGAAGCGGCACTCCGCTTCGACGCCGATGCGCTGGCCGGGCCCCTCGAGCTACGGCCCGTCTCGGCCGACGACACCTTCGTTCCATTCGGGCGCGCGCGCTCGCGCGGGGTGCTCGACCAGCTCGCCCGAGATGGGGTACGGGTACGGGACAGGAAGCGAGCGCTCGTCCTGGTGGCAGGTGATGCGGTGCTCGCGGTCGAGGGCGGTCGTCGCTCGAACGTGGCGCAGGTCGGGCCGAAGACGCGACGCGTGCTGTTGGTTCGGTGGTCCGAGCGCTGAGTCCGATCGGATTCGGCCGAAGATGCGTGGAATTTGCCACCCCTACCCGGATGTTGCCGTTCCGGTGTCGCACCGCCTCCCCGGGTAGGCTATATAGAACGGCTCGTCACGGATTCGACTCATGCGGCAAACCCACAAGTCCCTCCTCCTCTGGCTCGTCCTCATCCTCATCGTGCTCGTCGTTCTCCACATCTTCATGGAGGACGACCGTACGGCGAGCGAGGTCACCTACGCGACGTTCCGGAACGCCGTCACCGAGGGATGGGTCGAGAAGGTGACGATTCACCCTGACGGGCGGATCGAAGGGCGGTTCACCGAGACCGGCGCCGCACAGGCCGGCGAGGACGGCCAGCTGGCGTTCCAGACCGTGGGGAGGATCTCGGACGACGTCCAGGATCTGATGCTCGCCCACGGCGTCGACTTCCAGTTCAAGCGACAGGAGCAGAGCATCCTTCAGCCGATGCTCAGCATCGTGCTGCCGCTGTTGTTGGTGGTCGTGATCTTCTTCTTCTTCATGCGGCAGCTCCAGGCTGGCGGGGGCAAGGCGATGAGCTTCGGCAAATCGAAGGCCCGCCTGCTGAACGAGTCGCAGAACAAGGTGACCTTCGAGGACATCTCCGGGGTCGACGAGGCCAAGGAGGAGCTGGAGGAGATCATCGAGTTCCTGCGAGACCCGAAGAAGTACACCCGCCTCGGCGGTCGAATCCCCAAGGGCGTGCTGCTGATGGGCCCCCCGGGGACCGGAAAGACCCTGTTGGCCCGCGGGGTCGCCGGTGAGGCCGGCGTGCCCTTCTTCTCGATCTCCGGCTCGGACTTCGTCGAGATGTTCGTCGGCGTCGGCGCGAGCCGCGTGCGCGACCTCTTCGACCAGGCCAAGAAGCACGCGCCGTGCATCGTGTTCATCGACGAGATCGACGCCGTCGGACGACACCGCGGCGCGGGCCTCGGAGGCGGTCACGACGAACGCGAGCAGACGCTGAACCAGCTCCTCGTCGAGATGGACGGTTTCGAGTCCAACGAAGGCGTCATCCTGATCTCGGCGACCAACCGTCCCGACGTCCTCGACCCGGCGCTGCTCCGGCCCGGACGTTTCGACCGCCGCGTCGTCGTGCCGCGCCCCGACGTCGCGGGCCGCGAGGGCATACTCAACGTTCACACCCGCAAGACGCCGCTCGCCCCCGACGTCGATCTGACCATCATCGCCAAGGGAACCCCGGGCTTCAGCGGCGCCGACCTGGAGAACCTCGTCAACGAGGCCGCGCTCATCGCTGCCCGGGAGAACAAGGACCGGCTCGAGATGGTCGACTTCGACGAGGCCAAGGACAAGGTCTTGATGGGCGCCGAGCGCAAGTCCGCGATCATATCGGACCGCGACCGCCGAATCACCGCCTACCACGAGGCCGGGCACGCCCTCGTCGCCGCCCTCCTCCCGCAGGGCCGCGACGTCGACCCGCTGCACAAGGTCACGATCATCCCCCGAGGCCGCGCCCTCGGCGTCACCCAACAGCTCCCCGCGGAAGACCGCCTCAACGCCAGCCGCGAGTGGGCGCTGAACCGGATCGCGATCTCGATGGGCGGCCGCGCCGCCGAGGAGATCGTCTTCGACCAGGTCACCAGCGGCGCCGGCTCCGACATCGAGCAAGCCACCGAGATAGCCCGCAAGATGGTCTGCGAATGGGGCATGAGCGACGAAGTCGGTCCGCTCAACTTCTCCGGCGGCAATCAGGAGGTCTTCCTCGGGCGCGACTACGCACGCCCGAACCGGACCTACTCCGAGAATACCGCCCAGCAGATCGACGAGGAGATCCGCACCATCGTGAAGTCCCGCTCCGCGCTGGCTCGCAAGCTCCTCGTCGACAACATGCAGC
>CAZFPM010000031.1:0-36505 GCA_964520965.1 uncultured Myxococcales bacterium | reverse complement strand
CTTCCTCTTCACGCAGGGACTGGTCGTCCCCCTCTTCGAATAAATAGTTCCTACCATCGTCTTCCCAATCTCTCCAATACGTTTCGTCCATCCAATGATGCATTTCTTCGGAATTCCACGAACTATTGCTACTACAACCGGCCGGAGTGGCGGAACTTGTAACTCCCTAGAGCAGATAGCCGCCAAGACGCCGCCGACGAGAACGAATCTCCACTTCATCATGTGCCTTTCCGTCGTCCTAAAGCCAGCCCGCATGAGCCAAGACACCAACCACCAACGCGTGCGCACCGCTCGGCGGGCCGGCATGATGGTGCTCCTCGTGATCATCGCGTGGACGATTGGAGCGGTCACAATCGGAGTTCTGAGGGGCCCGATCGAGCAGGCCGCGAACGTCGTTGACTCACCGGAGGGCTAGATGGATCGAGTCGAAGAGCTCTTTCGAGATCTCGAACAAGAGGTCATCGAGACCCGAAGCCAGACGATCAAGACCGACAACTCGCTGCGCAACCTCGTCGGGGACATCAAGGAAATCGCCAAGCGACAGGAGGGCTACGAACGACGGTTCGTCGTCAACTCCGTCGCGGCATACGTCCTCTTCGCCGCACTCTCGTTCGTCGGGCTCCTCCTCTTCTTCAAGGCCTCGGTCTCCCGCAACCAGATCGACCGGGAGCTGGTCGCGCAACAGCAGGAGGAGTCCGAGGCACGCGTGGCGGAGCTCGAAGCCGACCTCGAACGCCGCCGACAATCCGAGCGGGAGGCCTACGAATTCTTCGAATTGCTCGCTTCCGGACGCCGGGACGAGGTCGTGGAGCGCTTCCCCACCGTCCAGGGCCGCCTGATCGACCGGGCCACCATCGAACTCTACCGGCGCGAGGTCGAGCGAATCCGCCACGAACTCGCCCGCGAGGCCTACGACCTCGGGGTCCAGAACTACGACAACGAGCTCTGGCAGGACACCCGCGACGCCTTCCTGCGTTCTCTCGCATACGTCGAGCTCACCCATTACTCGCCCGACCTCCACTACCGGCTCGGCGAGGCCCTCTACGAACTCAACGATTACGGGGGCGCGGTCCGGTACTACGAGCTGACCCTCGCCACCGACGCGCTCAACCGCACCGACTCCGTGACCGCCAGCTTCCACAAGGCAGAGGCCCTGCGGCGACTCGAACGCTACCCGGAGGCCCTCGACGCATACCGGCACTTCCTGCGCCGCTACGAGAGCCACAGCTGGGCCGCCACAGCCCGACAACGGGTGGCGAGCATCGAGCGCCGAATGGCCGGGGAGTAGGAACGTGACGAGGCCCGAAACTCCGCTTTGGAGTCCCGGGCCTCGACACACCCCACGAGTCAGGGGTCAGGAGTCGCGCGTCCGACGGCGAGTCAGCTCGCGTACGACTCGTCTTCGACCGTCGCGCCGTTGACGGCGGGATAGCCGAGGATTCGGTTCCGCGACAGACGCCAGGCGTGCTCGACGAGCCAGGAGATACTGCGCTGCTGGAGATCGGAAGCGACCTTCATGTCGTCGAACACATCGTCGGGAACGTAGACGGTGACCTTGTTCTTCATGGTGCCTGCCGGGGAGGTGGTCCAATGTAGGGTGAATGACCTACATGTAGGACAATTACCCCCATCCACCGCACTCCGCAAAAAAACACCGCCATCGACCGCACGACACGCTGGTTGCAGCCCCCACACCGCTGCCTGCAGAGGCAACCACGGGGAGCCCCGCGGTCGCCGCAACTCGCGGCGCCTGCCAGCGCGAGACGGGCGCGCCGAACCGGTCCTACTCGGAGACCTCGCCTTCCGCCGGCGCTTCGGACGACTCGTCGGCCGAGTCGTCTCCACCCTGCCCGGCGCGCTCCACGTCGACCTGCGTCGCGTAGGACACGCGGTAGCGCGAATGCGCCGGCGGCCGGGCGCCGGGCGCGAAGCTGAACGCGACCCCGTGCCGACACGACGCGGCGTCGTAGTCGACGAAGAACTCGGCGTCGGCGTTGGGCTCTGCCTGACCTGCGGTACCCGGGCTGCGGAGGGTTTCGAACGAAACGTCGCCGGGCCGCTGGATCTCGACCTCGAGCTCGAAACTGGAGCAGAAGCGGTCGCCAGACGTCAGCGGGCCGCTCGGCGGTTGGCCGCAGGTGTCCGTGAGAGGACAATCGGTCTCCACATCCTGGCAGGTGCGTGGCGCGTCCCGCAGGCAGTTGAGATCGAGGTTCTTGCGCAGGATCTCACCGATGTTGTTGAGCGCCGACGAGAAGTTGCCCTGGCAGATCGACTCCTCCAGTCCGCGGGACTCGGCCATCAGGATCAGCTCCCGGTACCGCTCACCGTCACGGGCATCGACGGACTCGTCACCGGCGGAGAGCTCGCTGATGCACGAGAAACGCGGACCATCGCGATCGAGCTCCGTGAAGGTCTGGGGCGGCAGCCGATCGTCGACGCCGATGATCCCGGCGATGAGGACCTTCTCGTTCGCACCGCTCTTCATCTCGACGAGCTGCTCGTAGAAGCGCTCGACCGGTACGAGCTGCTCGCGACGCTCGGCCGCATAACAATCGGCGTCGCGCGTGACCTGGAACGAGTCGTTGTTGGAGCAGTCGTCCTCGTCGGTCAGGAAGATGACGACCAGGAACGCGTCGTCGCGCAGGAAACCGGCGTTCGGTCCGTCGAGGTTCTCGTCGCTGAGCGCCTCGACCATCGTCTGCAGCCCGCGCTCGAACCCGTTGCCGCAGTCGCCAACGGTGGCGGCGCACCGGAACTCCCGCGACAGGCGCGCCGAGTCCAGCCCCTGGGAGGGGTCGTCGGGATCGATGAGGTAGTCATCGCTCACCATGAAGCGCTGCTCGAACTCGATGTCGTCGCAATACGCCAGCAATTCCGGCGCCGCGAAGCAGTTGTTCTGCAGCGACTCCCCTGGCTCGACCTGGAACACACCACGGTCGCCGCTGTCGGTCGTGACGACCGCCATGTGGAAGTCCGCCTGCAGGTCGGCGAGGGCAATGACGAACTCGTCGAAACGCGCGCTGAGCTCGATCTGCTCTTCCTGCATCGACCCGCTATTGTCGACGACCCACAGGATGTCGACCTGGTTGCTCTCCAGCCGCGGGCTCCACTCCACGCGCACGGCGCGGAGCGAGTCGTCGATCGGGGTCAGGTCGTGGGCGTTGCAGCCCGCCAACCCGGCGGTCAGCGCGACACACCCGAGGAGAAGGAGGCGAAGGGGCCTTCGTCGCATGGTTCTCACCCTGCAGGAACGCGGTTCATTCCGCGCGGGCACCCTACCAGAGCAGCCGTGGAGCCTCAAGCGAACCCCCTTCGTCGGCGCCGCAACGCACGGCTGTCCGGCGGGTCGTCAACGCTCCGACCTCAACGGGGCCAGACGCTCTGGCCCCCACCTCGGGCCGGCTCCTCCATGTACGTCAGGCGCAGCGTCGTGGACCCGGCCAGCCGCGCCCGTCGAACGACCAGCCCGACATCGGGCGCGATGTACACCAGCTCGGCGAGGTCGGAGCTCTCCGACGTGACCGAATACTCGCGGGCGGGGAGGTAGCCGACGTCGGTGTTCAGGCTGAGCTCCCGCCGGAACTCGTACCGCATCTTCTCCGGACGGGGCGGACCCGGCGAGGGAACCGCCCGATCGACCGACATCTCCCCTCCCGCGTGGCAGTCGCACTCGACGGCCCGCTCGGGTTCGAGCTCCAACAACGACGACGCGCAACGACGATACGACTCGTAGCGGAACAGATAGCGACGCAGCTCTCCGCCGCGATCCTTCTCGACGACGCAGTCGATCTCCTCGTTCATGTTGGTGCCGTCGTCCGTCAACGTCCCGAAACACGTCGCGCTGGCGAGCTCCGCCACCGGAAGCTCGGCATCCGGGAACGCCTCGCGGAAGAACTCCACCGAGTACCGGCAGAGAAACGAGTTGTCGTCGCGACCGGCGCAGGCGCGTATCGCGTATCCGTCGCCTACCCGGAGCTGGAACTCGTAGAAGAACTGCGACGACGCGAACTGCGTCGGATACACGTTGCCGCTGTGGATCGTCCACCCGTACCAACCGCCGAATCCGATCCCGGCGAGCAGGCCGAGAAGAAACACCCCTTTCAGGAATCCGTAGACTCGCTTGCCGCGCGACCGGCTGCGCTCCGACTTCGCGCTGAACCCACCGACGACATGCGACGGCCCGTCGCCGGGTGCCGGTCGAGTCGGTGGCGGCGCCCCGCTCCCCATCCCCGGCGCCCCAGCGACGCCGGAGTCCCCCGACGCCGAGCGCGAGCCGGCGCGCCCCGGCCCGGCCGACGGGCTCGACCCACTGAACCCCGTGAGATCCAGCGCCGACATCATCTCCGTGGCTGGAGGCCGAGAGCCCGTGACACCTCTCGGGTCCCCATCCTCCAGGGAGATCGCCTCGTGGTGCCCCGTGAGGTGCTCCTTGTCGGTGTCCAGCTCGAGCGCATCGCCCAGATTCGACGAGCCGCCCAGGTCGAGGTTGCCGTCGTCCGAGAGGCTCGGGCCCGAGCGGTCCGGGGTCTTTCGCGCGCGGGCTTCCTCAGACGGCTTCTCGTTCGCCGCTTGCGTCGAACCACTCCCCGGGAGCAGGTCGCCCAGCTCGGTCCGGTCGATGGCCGGATCGGAATCGATCGCCATCAGCTCGTCGAAGAGCGTCGGCCGCTTCTTCGCGATGCCCGGTCCTGGCTCCTCGAGTTGCTTTGCAGCAGCCTCGTCCATCTCGGTCAACGCGTTCCGATCCCAGTCGAGATCGTCGACGTCGGGCGCCGCGTCACCGCTGGCACCATCGTCGGCGCTCTCCTGCGAACCCGCCCCCGCACGCATGACCCCGGGCGGGAGCGCAAAGGGGTCGTCCGCCAGGTCGTCCCCAGCCGGGCGGTCGCCGGTCGCCGCGCCACCCGCGGCCAGATCGTCCGAATCGCGCTCATCGCCCGAACGCATCGCCGGGAGAGACGACGGCAAGGTGAATCGGTCGTGCGACGGCCCGTCGTCCTGATCCGTGCCCGGCCCGGCCCCCGCCCCATCCCCCAATGCACCGGACAGCGACGACGGCAGCGAGAACCGGTCCATCGAGTCCGCTGGATCCGGCGACTCGCCCGGCGCTGCGTCTGGCGGCAGCTCCGGCTTCGACGCAGAGAACGCTCGCTCGGCCGCGCTCGTTCCGGGATCTGGCAGAGCGTCGGCCCAGGCGAAAAGGTCCTCCGCCGACTCACCCTCGCCCTCGGAACCCCCGCCGGTGACGCTGAACTCGACACCGGACGATTCCTCTGCGCCGTCTCCGGGGCTGTCGACCACCGCAGCCGCGTCGCCGCGGTCGTCTGCTCCCCGACCGGCCGGCGGAGCGTCTTCCGGCGTATCGAGGAGCGACTCCTCGTTGCCCAGCGGTCGCTCACCGCGACGCCCCGGCGCGATCGAGCGGTACGAACCGCTCGTCTCCGCAACGCCGTCGGGCTTCTCGCCGTTGTCGGCGCAACGCCGCCGGTTGACATTGATGTAGCTACCGCTCGACCGAGCCGTCCCGGACTCCCTTCCCTTGTCGCCGCCCCCCCGGCGCAAGGGCCGAACGATGCCGGTCACCTTCGCGACGCCGACCGCGTCGGAGCGGAATGGGACCACCCGCGCTTCCGCGCCGATCGACCGAATCGCAGACACGTAACGTTGCGCCTCGTTCCGGGTGATGTCCTTCTTCACGATCGCCGGGATCGAGTCGACGAGCTGCTCGGCGTTCGCCCGCGGCAACCGGAACTTGGCCGCCAGGCGCGCTGCGGCGGCTGGCGGTCCGCCCTCGATTCCGTCGATCCCGACGATGAGGACGCTGTAGCGCGAATTTTCCTCGGACATCCGCGGGCGCGATCTGAGGGCGACGATGCCGGATCCGGCTGGGGGATTATAGAATCGCCCCCACCCAACTGCGAGGATCTTGCGGTATCCAGGACAAAACACGCGAACCCACTTCGACACCCTGCGTCGAGCCCCGAACCCGGGCGCTCCGGGGCGGCGCCCGGCGGCCGATCAAGTCAGTACGACCAGCAATACGACGAACCCGAGGAGGCATGCGCCGATCACCAACGCGCCGAGCGCGAGGCCGACCCCGCTTCGACCCCCGTCCGTCACCTCGGCCACGACATCGGCGTCGGCTATCTCCGCGGTGACGAGCGCCAGAGCGCGGCGTTGAGCCAGTACCCGCGGCACCAGGTAGCCGAACACTCCGGCGAGCAGCACCACCGCGTCGAGCAAGAGGACGAGGACCAACAACGCGGTACGGCGAGAGTGCCGGCTCCCGAACTCGGCCCGGGCGCGCTCCCGGTCGTCTTCCAACAGAGGAGCGGACACGAAGGGTTGCGGGAGACTGTTCGACAACCAGCGACCGAACCGATCCGCCTCCGACGGATCAGCCGACTCAAGCGCCGCCAACGTACCGCTACCGAGCTGGGCTACGAGGGCCGGCGCGCCCCGCTGGCGAGCGGACTCGGCCAGGGTCAGCAGCGCCGAGCGGGCCGATACAACGTCATCTCGCAACAGGAAGTAGTGCACCGACCGCGGTGGATCCGGCGAGAACAGAATCGTGTATCCCTGCACGAGACAGAGGCGGACCCCGCCGGGACGCGCGGGCACCGAGAGGCCGCCGACGAAGAATCCGGCGACCCCGTGTCGCACCGGCAGCGTCTGGGTCGCCACCCACGCGTCGTCGCAATACACGTCCTGGTGCCAGACGCCCCACGAACGCTGCTGCCACGCGTCCGCGACCATAGTCTCCGATGCGCCGACCGTGACCTCGCGCGGCCGCACGATCAGACCATCCCACGAAGGAACGACCTCCAGCATCCGGACCACCGTCTCGGCCCCACATTCGAAGCGGATCTCGCGGCGCTCCGACCCCTCTGGCGTGACGCGCAGCTCCGCGATGCCCAGCGTGTCGGTCCGCGCCAACTGAGCGCGGGCCCCGGCATGCGGCAGGGCGGCCACGATCGGAAGCCCGGCGATCGGAGCCCCCGCCTCGTCGGTGAACCGCAGGTGCACGAGGTTCTCCAGGCCGACCGCTGCCACCCCCCCGTTCGACGCGACGGAGAGCAGGGTCGGACACTCGTCCTCCGCCCGCAGGATTCGGACCCCCGGCTGGTCGCCCGCCGTCGCCGACAGGTTCGGCCGGCGCACCGACGTCGGTGCCGTATAGGTGGCATCTTCGCGAACCCACTCCCTGTCGGAGCGAGGGGTCGCGGGGGCGCGCACGAGCCGCTCGCCCAACCCAGAGGCACGCACGTCGACCAGCAGCTCGAACGGTGACACCGGCGCCACGTATCGCACGATTCCCTCCGGGGACGCCTGCGACGGCTCGCCGATGACCGCACCCTCCGGGCCCAGCACACCGACCACCGCCGACTCGACCCGGGCGGGCCGGTTGGATGGGATCTCGTACACCCCCACCCGGAGCGCGGCGCTCGCGCCGGCCAGGGGAGTCGGATCACCCTCGATGCGCACCGTGTGCGTGAGCGCGACGGTCTGGTGATGGAAGTAAACCGCCAGGGTGGCGCTGGCCTGAAGCGCGAACGCTCCGATCACCGCGATGACCGCCTTCGTACGCCAGGTCCCGGTGGGCGCCTCAGATGTCATCACCCGAGTAGTCCGAGTGGACGAAGGCGCCCTGGTCCGGCTCCTCCGACGGTTCCTCCATGGGGGCGACGTCGGCGATCGGCACCTCGGACATCTGGGCGAGCAGCTGGCTCTGTCTGCGCTGGAAGTCGCGGAGCGCCCTGCCCGAGAGCGACGGACCCCGCGACGAACGTTCGTCGAGCGGATCGACGTGCTCGCCGTTCCGACGCATCGCGAGGTGCAGGTGCGGACCGGTCGAGAGTCCCGTGTTGCCCACGTACGCGATCACCTGCCCCTGGCGTACGCGGTCTCCCTCGCGCAGGCCCCGCGCGAAGCGGTGCAGGTGCGCGTAACCGGTCTCGTAGCCATGGTCGTGGCGAATGCGGACGAGGTTGCCTGCGCGCCCGCGGTTGCCGACGGAGATGACCTCGCCATCCGCCACGGCCCACACCGGCGTGCCGGTGTCCGCCGCGTAGTCGACACCGAGGTGGGGTGCGCGGCGCTGCAGCACCGGGTGCATACGGTCTGGATCGAAGCGGCTGCTGATGCGCCGGTGGTTGCACGGCGCCACCAGGAACATCCGCCGCAGGGGTTCGCCCTCGGCGGTGTAGTACCCTTCGAGACCCGGCTCGTCGAACCAGAACGCAACCGCTGACCTGCGAGCCCCGCGGTACTCGGCGGCGAGCACGTCGCCGTAGCGCAGGAACTCGCCTTCGAGCCGAACGTCCTCGAAGAGGATTCGGAACGCGTCTCCGGGTCGCATGTCCCGACTGAAGTCGATGTCCCACTGGAAGATCTGGACGAAACGCCGCGCCAGCTCCTCCCGAGCGCCCAGGTCGACCACGGCGCCGAAGAGCGAGCTCTCGATCGTGCCGGACAAGGTGCGCACCTGGACGTCGATCGGCACGTCGACCTGCCGCGATTCGTACGTCCGATCCCCGACGAGCCGCGCCTCGTACACGACCTCGGGCGAGGTCTGGTAGCGCAACGCCGTGATCACCCCGTCGGAGGTCATCTCGACCTCGAAGCGATCGCCGGATCGGGACCGACGGAAGTCGAAGACGTCATCGAGGGAGACGATCACGACAGCCAACGACGACGAAGGCACGCCTCGCTCCACCAGGGCCGCCGACAACGACTCTCCCGGGCTGATCTCCCCCTCGACGTACGCCGGGTACGACGGCGCCCGCGGGGCGTCCGCAAACCCGATGTCCCCGCTGCCGTCGAGGGCCAGTCCCCCCCGGATCTCCGGCGCTGTCAGCGCGAACAGTCGGTCGGTCGGTACGTCGGCCACCGCCTCCTCCGGACCGGACATCCGGCCCGAGCGCAGCGCCAACCAGGCGGTCACGCCCACCAGCACCGCCAGGAACCAGCGCCAGCGACGACGACGTGCACCGCGGGGGCGGCGGTCGAGCAGACCGTCGGTGAGTTCCCTAGGCATCGCCCCTCGCCGACTCGAGCATGTGCCGTGCGTGGGCCAGCGTCGCGTCGTTCAAAGTGACGCCGCCGAGCATCCGCCCCACCTCGCGCTCTCGCTCCGCACCGTCGAGCTCCTCCATCCGCGAGAAGGTCCGACCATCTCTGACGTACTTCTCCACCCGGTGATGATGGGCGGCGAAACAGGCGATCTGGGGGAGATGGGTCACGCAGATCACCTGCCGACCGCTCGAGAGGCCGGCCAACAGCCGGCCCACCACCTCGGCGACGCCCCCCCCGATCCCGGCGTCCACTTCGTCGAACGTATAGGTCTGAAGACGGTCCGAGTCGGCGCCCGCGGTCTTGAATGCCAGCATGAGCCGCGACAACTCTCCTCCGCTAGCGATACGGCCGATCGGTCCGGGAGGCTCGCCGGGGTTCGCCGAGAAGCGAATCTCGAGACCGTCATATCCCCATCGCGTGATCTTCCGGTCCCCCTCCGGGCGAGCCAGGACCAGGCGCGCGTGGTCCATGCCGAGGCGGTCCAGGAGATCGCCGACCGCCGCGAAGAGCCGATCGGCCGCCGACGCGCGCGCCCCATCCAACCGCGCGGCCAATCCGTGCACCGTCTCCAGCGCCTCCTCCTCGGAGCGGGACGCCTTCTCGAGCACCGCGTCGAAGTCAGCGAGCGTCTCCACTTCCGACTCGGTCTCCTCGAGCCGCGCGAGCAGCCCCCCCTCGTCGAGTCCGTACTTCCTGAACGCCCGACGCAGGGCCTCGTGCCGGGTCTCCAGCACGTCGACGTCCGGCTCCTCGTCCTCCAGCGCCTCGCTGTAGCGCGCCAGCTCCCGACCGAGGTCGTCGACCAATGCCGACAGATCAGCCACGCGCTCCCCCAGCGCCCGCAGCTCCGAGTCCGACACGCGGGCGAGAGCGTCGGACGCGGTTCCGATCCGCTCAATCGCGGAGCCTTCTCCCTCGTACAGCGCATCCGCCGCGGCACGGGAGCTCACCTGCAAACGCCCCCGGTCGCGAGCACGCACCAGGCGCTGCTCCAGCTCGTCGTACTCCCCCTCCCTGAGCTCCAACCCACGCAGCTCGACGGCCTGGAAGCGGAGGTAGTCGAGTCGCTCGGCGCGAGCCGTACGCGCGTCTTCCAGACGCTCCCGCTCCGCGAGGGCCTCCTGCCAGGCTTCGTACGCCACGCCGAACTCCGTGGCGTCCGCCTCGAGGCCGCCGAAGTCATCGATGGCAGCCCGGTGGGCGTCCGGTCGTGAGAGTGTCAGGTGTTCGTGCTGGCCCACGAGCTCGACGAGTGGAGCAAGGACGCGACCCAATAAGGACACCGTCGCCAGCGTATCGTTCACGAACACCCGGTTCGTCCCGGTGCGCGTCAAGGTGCGTCGCACGACGAGCTCCGGGCCGGTCGCGATCCCCGCGTCGTCGAGGGTTTGGTCGACCTCCTCTCTCACGTCGTCGTCGAGCACGAATAACCCCTGGACCGACGCTTCGTCCTCGCCTGCCCTGATGAAGTCCGCACTCGCACGACCCCCGATCAACAGCGAGAGCGCGTCGAACACGATCGACTTCCCGGCGCCGGTCTCGCCGGTGACCACCGTGAACCCGGACTCGAGCGCGACGTCCAGTCGGTCGATCAGGGCGAAGTTCCGAATCGTCAGGTGGGTGAGCATCGTCCGTTGGCGGCGGGGAACCCGCCCGGAAATCGGTCCGGAAAACCCCGGTGGCAACCGCTCGGCAATCGAGGCGACACCGGGCGACGAGAACCGAACGGGGGCAACGCCTGGCCCGGCCGAGATGCCTCGCTGCGCGCGCTCGATCGCCACGCAACGAGTGGTTCCGCGGGGCTTCGGCAGCCTCTAACAGAGCCGGCCGAGGGCAGCAATACGCGTTGACACGACGATCGCCCCCTCGGTAAATGGACCCTCTCGTCCCGGCCGGACCTAGATGCCACTGCGCCCCCCAAAATCACTATTCGTCTGTGGCCTCTTCGTTCTCGGGTTCGCCCTGGCGCGGTGCGGCGGTTGCCGCGGAGACCGTCCGTACGACGACGCGGTGTCGAGTCCGACGGCCCCCCGGCCGACGACCCCGGAAGGGGTCAGCATGGCGTTCGCGTCGCGCCTTCCGGCCCGAACACCGATGCTGGTCGTCATCCGCGACTGGCGCGACGTGTTCGCCGACTACGACGAGGCCCGCGGCGTCTTCGAAGCGATCTCCCCCGATGTGGCGGTCGTCGAGACCGATCTCCGGAACACGCTCGGCATCGATCTGACCCGCGTGGAGACGCTCGCCGGCATCGGGATCGCTGCCGACGGGGGTGGCGCGCTAGCGGCGATCGACGCCACGAGCTTTGCCATGCTCGTGCTCGACGACCCCGACACGTTCACTGAACGGGTAACCGAGATCCTGGCCGAGCGTCCCTTCGACCTCGACGGACGCGTTGATCGGGAACCGCTCGGTCCGGCGACCCTGCTGCGTTTCCGGCGAACCGACGACAGCGTCCCCGAAGCCGTGGTCGTCGTCCACCCGCCCCTCGCCTACATCTTCCCGGATGGCGACGACCCGGGCATCGACGCCGTCGCCGAACGCCTCGTGGGCGTTGCCGCCGACCCGTTGAGCGAGACGCCTGCGTTCGCGGCCTCGGTCGCCGCGGCGAACGGCCACCAATTCCATGGCTGGTTTTCGCCCCGACTCCTGGCGACCGACCAGGGAGCCGACCTGGAAGACCGGCTGCAGCGACGCTTCGACGAGGAGATCGACGCCGCCGAGATCGTGGCGCAGATTCGCGAGGTCGGAGATCTGACCATCGCGCTCGACCTCTCCCCGAGCGGTATTCGCGCCCACACCCGGCAATTCCCGACGGCGCGCGTGTTGGAGGAGTTCCGGATGACGACCGCGTCGGCGACCGCACCAGGGTTCGACCGGCTGGTGAACGCCGACGTCTACGCACTCCTTCGCCTGACGGTTTCAGCGGAGCATCTCTACGCGCTCTTCGGCGAGTTCGGTCCCCCAGAGCTGCGCGCTGATGCCGACGCCGAGATCGAGCGCCACCGCGAACTCCTGGGCATGGACCCGGTCACGGAGCTGCTGCCGGCGCACGGACCGAACATGATGGTCCTGCTCACCCGTGCCCGCCTGTTGACGCTCAGCCGCGCGATCAACAGCGGCGCGCCCGGGGAGTTGTTCAACGGGCTTGGCGTCGTGATCGCGGTCGAAGTAACCGACGCCGATGAGATCCGGAGCGCGCTCGACACGCTCGTGCCGCAACTCGAGGGCCGCGCCGAGCTCTACGAGGCAGGTGGAAACACCGTCGTCGAGTTCACCGATGCGAGAGCCGACATCGGCAACCTCGTCCTCACGGACCGCTACCTCGTGCTGGTCCCCGGCCGGCAACGCGACGAGCTCCTCTCCCAGGTGCAGACCGGCGAGGGGTCGACGCTGGAGGCGGTCGACGTCGACGCTGCGCGTCTCCTCGTGACCGACGATTCGGCCAACGGCCTGTTCATCGACATGCAGCGGGTCGTCGACGGCCCGATCGGTCAGGTGGCCCTGGCTCGCCTTCCGGACGAGGTTCGGCGGATGCTCGCACAGTTCGCCCGGGTGACGATCACGGTCGACGCGACCGACGACGCGGTCGTGGGCGACCTGGCGATCCGATTCCTGGCCAACGGCGGCGCTCCCTGATCTGCGGACCGGGCGCGACGACCGTAGCGAAAGTCGTGATTCTGACGAGGAATCCGTCGCCGTGTCGGTTGCGCGCCAGCGCGGCCGCGGTGTATAAGCGCTCCGGCCATTTGCGTCCCCCCGAAGTCCGCGCGCGGCAGCCCGATTCATCGATGACCGACCACGCCTCTCAGCTCAGCACGTTTGCTGCCCCGATTTCGTTCGGGAAGTACCTCCTCGTCGAGCGACTCTGGGTCGGCCCGACGATCGAAGTGTTCCGGGCAAAGGCCGAAGGGTTCGAGGGGTTCAGTCGCACGGTGACGGTGAGCCGGCTGCTGCCGCAGGTCACGCACGACGACGACCTGGTCCGCGACTTCATCGAAGAAGCGAAGCGCGCCAGCCATCTGCACCACGCGAACATCGCGCAGATCGTCGACCTCGGCCGGGTCGACGACGCCTACTACGTGGCGACCGAGTACGTGCCCGGGGAGTCTCTGGCGCACCTGGTCGCGGTTGCCGGCGACAAAGGACCGAGCCTATCGCTCGACCTGGCCTGTCACGTGATCATCAAGATCTGTGAGGGCCTCGAGTACGCACATAACCGCACCGACACCACCGGCCACCCACTCGACCTCATTCACCGCGGGTTGGCCCCCGACGACGTCGTCATCGGCTTCGACGGACAGGTCAAGCTGATGAACTTCGGCCTGTCCAACTCGGCGGCCACCTCCGCGGCTGTGGCACCCGGCGCGGTGTCGAGGCACCTCAGCTACATGTCGCCGGAGCAGGTACGCGGGCTACCCGTCAACCGCCGCTGCGACACCTTCGCCGTCGGCATCCTCCTGCACGAACTCCTCGCGGGAAGCCGCCTCTTCGTCGGCGACACCGACTTCGAGGTGCTCGAGAAGATCCGCAAGGTCGAGGTGACACCGCCGAGCCTGCTCAACCCCGACATACCGTCGGAGGTCGAGGACATCGTCCTCAAGGCCCTCGAGCGTAATCCGGGCGATCGGTACCAAACCGCTCAGCACCTGGTGCACGACCTGCAACGGTTCATGTTCCAGAAGGAGCTCTTCTTCTCGGGCTCCGACCTGAGCGTCGCAATGGGGGATTACTTCTCCGAAGCCGTCGCCGCCTACAAGGCGCGAGAGGCGGCCGAGGCGGCTTCGGCCGCCGCGATGGCACCGGTCGCTCCGTCCCCCAGCAGCGAGCTCGCCTGGGGAGACGACGAGATTGAAACCCAGCTCTTCGGGCGCAAGGACTCCGAGCCGGTCCCGGGCCGCGTAGCGCCATCGGCGACCATCGGGTCGTGGGCGCGGCCGGCCGAGGGCGCCCCGCTGATCCCGACCGAACAAGAGGCCGTCGTCGGGCCAGGAGCCCAACTGCCGACGCCACCGGTCGCCAGCGGACAGGTCCCTGCGGTTCGCATCGCTCCCTCGAAGGACGCCGAGGGGTTCCTCGAGCCCACCGTGGAGGAGTTCCTCGGGCCATCGTCGCTGAGCGACATCGAAGTCACCGAGCCGAGCGGCCGCATGGTCGTCCACGACGGCGACGTTCGCCCGGTTGGCAGCATCCCCGCGGACGCCGCTCCGCCGCCGCCTCGGCCTTCGTCCGCGTCGGGGAGCGGCGCCAGCCGCTCCGTCCGCCCCGTCGTCCCGGAGGCAGCCCCGGAGTCGTCCCGCAGTGGGGCTCTGCTCGGCATCGTCGCCATCGCAGCGTTGGTGCTCGTCGGGCTGGGGTTCTTCTTCTTCCGAGGAGACGCTACCAAGGGTCCGGCAATCCACGTCACGATGTCGCCGGGCAACGTGCCCTACACCATCCTCGTCGACGGTGCGGTGGTGCACGAGGGGCCCGTCCCCTTCGCCATCTCCGGTCTTCGTCCCGGCACGCACGAGCTGACCGTCCGCGCGGCCGGCTACGAGGAACACGAAGACACCGTGGTCCTCGAGCAGGGCGCCGACCTGGTGGTCAACTGGGAGCTGCGGCCCCAACGGCGGGTCGACATTCCGATCTCCTCCGCCCCGCGTGGAGCCGAGGTGCATATCAACGGCGAACAAGCGGGCACCACGCCAGTGGTCCTGCGTGAGTTGGTCGTCGGTGACGTGGTCAACCTGGAGATTCGCCACCCCGGCTACGAGACACACTCCCGATCCTTCATCGTCACCGATCGCGCCGTGCCGGTCACGGTGGGCCTCGCGCCATCGACAGAGGGGTCCGGTACCGCCGACCCAGACGCCGCTCCGGCCACGGTCTCCGTCGCGCTCCGCTCCGAGCCCGAGGGCGCGTCGTGGGTCGCAAAGCTCGCCGGATCCGACGAGGTCGTCGCGGCCGGTCAGGTACCGAGCCCGGCAGTGCTCCCGTCTGGTCGAGCGTACGACATCGAGTTCGCCCTCTCGGGCCACGACCCCTTCGTCACCCGCGTGTCCACCGGCTCCGGCGCACCACGCCAGGTCGTCGCGAGCCTCGTCGCGACCGCGGAGGCGGATTCAGCCGAGGACGAGGACGACGAGGACGAGCCGACGGCGGACGACGATGACCGACGCGAACGCGACGAGCGCGAAGACGACGACGACCGACGCGAACGCGACGAGCGCGAAGACGACCGACGACGAGCCGACGACGAACGGGAAGCCGAAGCCCGGCGACGTGCCGAGGCCCGGCGACGTGCCGAGGCCGAGACACAGCGCGAAGTCGAAGCCCGACGACAGGCCGAAGCAGAACGCGGAGCCGACGAGCAACGACAGGCCGACGCACAACGTGAAACCGATGCCCAACGCGAGGCCGACGAAGCTGCCGCGGCCGCACGGGAACGCGAGCGTAGAGAAGCCCGCCTGCGCGAGGAACGCGAGCGCGAGGAGCGCGAGGAGCAAGAGCAATGGGAGTCCGCTGCCGACGCCCCCCCCGGCTTCCTGAACATCCAGAGCCAACCGCAGGCCAGCGTGATCATCGACGGGGAGAACCTCGGGTTCACGCCGATGAACGGGGTGGCGCTGGCCCCGGGGCGCCATCGGGTCGAGCTCGTCAACGAAGACGCCGGCCTCCACCGAACCTACCGGGTGAGCCTGGAGTCGGGGCAGACGCGCAACGTCGTAAACGTCAGCAACTGAGGTCTCCGCAAGGGCACCAAATCACCTGACGCCCAGCCCTCCTCGTTCCTCTCGGCGCTGGCATCCGTCGACGGTGTCCCCCTCGACCCCGAGCACCGTTTCGCCGTGCACGACAACGGCCCGCTCAGTCGTTCGTTACCGCCGTGTCGATGCGCACGCGGTGTTGCCTCGAAGCCCTCGTCAGGCTTCCGCGACGCGCGCTACTCGTCGAGAGCGCGCGTGAGCAGTGTGCGGATCTGAGCCGAGAATACCGGGTCGTCGCCCAACACCAACTGCGCTTCGAGGACCCGGTCCCTCACCGTGGTGGCCGGTGCACCATCTGGAGCCTGTGCGCGGACGATGTTCTCGATGACCGCGTCGACCCGCTCCTCGTGACTCGGCAACTCACCGGTTCGCACCCGCTGGGCAACATCGGCGACCGCTTGCTCCGTCGCGCCGACGTCGGCGGGCCCGGACGACGCGACCTCGGCAGTGTCGCCAACGGCGAACTTCCTGCCGGCGGTCGCTGTCTTCTCGGTCCCCCCGATCTCGGTCGCCGGGGCGACCGGGACGCCTCGGCCGGTCGGTTTGATCGCCATCGCTCCTCCTCCTCGGCACGCAGGCGCGTCCGTGACCGGATCGAGTAGCAGGTCGCAGCTGGTGGCGCCAGCGCGCCCTGCGACGCGCTCCGGACGGGTCGATCAGACGCGGATGTTCGAGATTGCCGACTTCGCCGTGTCGTGTCGGGCCTTCAACAGGTTCGACATCGTCGTGAAGCGGCGGTTTTCGGACTGCATCGCATCCTGCAGGGCCAGGTATTCCAGGTTGAAGAGTTGGCTCTCCTGCTGCATCGCCCACATCTCGTCGATCTGCTCCCCGCGCGGGTCGGGCCCGCTGGCACCGGCCGTTCCGGACAGCGCCCGTACTCCTTGGGCGATCATGCCGACGGGACCGGCTGCCTCGGCGACCCTGCCCGCGACCTCGACCAGGCCTTGCCGGCGAGGGGGGTTGGAGTCGACGCGCTCGCCGAAGCCACCGCGGCGATTGCGAGCCGGAACCTGCGGCGCACCGAGGCTCGGATGGGAAGAGGAGGTGTTCGTTCGAAGTTCACTGCGGGTCGTCATGGTGTGCTCCGTTTCTGGCGTGTGTCACTTCGGGTGGTCGGACGTCGAGGCCGGTTGTTGCCAACTTTCTTCCTTCGGCGCGTCCGAGCGGTGATCCTGCAGCCATGTCGAGCCCGAACAGCCAGCCCCGAGCCGACCTCGACGCTGCGGTCACTGGCGCGCTCGTCGCTCTGGCTTGCGCGGCCGTTCATGCGCTCCGAGCGGCCCCGACCACGTATCTGCTCGACAGCAGCGAGCTCGTCGCGACCACGTGGACGTTGGCCGTGAGCCACGCGCCGGGGCACCCGGCCTATCATCTCGCCGGGTTCCCCTTCACCATGGCCCCCGTCGGGGGTGTCGCACTCCGGATCCACCTCTTCGGCGTCGTCACGACGTCGTTGGCCGTCGGCCTGCTGCCATGGTGCGCTCGGCAGCTGGGCTGGGCTGGTTCCCGCGGCAAGCTGGCGGCAGCGGGGTTGATCGCGCTCGCGATCGGGCTCTCCCCGGCGTTCGCCCTACAGTCCATCCGCGCCGAGGTCTACTCGCTGAACCTGCTCACGGTGGCGGTGGCCACCGCGGCCCTGGCGACACCGGATTGGGAACTCGATGTCCGCCGCGTCGGCGTCGCCGCGGTCGCACTCGGGGTGGGCCTGCTGGACCACCACTACCTGGTGTTGTGGACGTTTCCCGCATTCCTCGTCGCCATCATCAGCATGCGGGGCGCGTGGGTGGTCAAAGCCCGCGCCATCGCGACAGGGATCTCCCTCGGCGGCGCCACCCTGGTCGGCTACGCCTACCTGCTGGCACGGGGGGCCGCGCGACCTGCGATCGGGTGGGGATGGCCCTCGAGCGCCGAGGACGTCTGGTGGGTCGTTTCCGCGCAGGCGTTCCAGAAGACCGCAGGACGTGCCGCGGACATGGACGTCGTGCGCACGGCACAGAATGCGTTCGGGGTGATCGCCGAGCAGATGGCGTTCGCAGGGGTCTCCGTCGCGCTCGTCGGACTGGGACTCCTGCTGGTGCGCCGCAAGGGCCAGGGCTGGTTCCTGGGGTTGGCGATCGTGGGCAACCTCGTCACCCAGGTCATCTTCGACTTCGACCCGAACAACCCGGACGTGCTCGGCTACTTCATGCCCGCGGTCTGGTGGCTCGCGCTGTGCGCCTGCTACGCGATCGGCGCTTTCGGGTTGCCGGGATCTGCGCGCAGGTTCGACGAAGCGGCGCGCGTCGCCGGAGCAGCGCTCGTCGCGCTCACCGCCCTGGCTGCGGCGGCGACGAGCCACCGCACCACCTCGCTGAACGACAACTGGGACAGCGAGCTCCTCCGCGACGAGGCACTGGCACGGGCACCCGCCGAGACCCTCTGGGTCACCGCCTACTTCGAGACGGGTTTCGACACCTGGTACGGCCAGACGGTCGAGGACCGGCGGCCGGACATCACCCACGTGCACCAGACGTTCCGCACCTATCCGTTCTACGACCGAATGGCGCTCGCACTTCATCCGGAGCTCGCGGACGTCTTCGGCAGCACGGACGGGTCGGGATTGCTCGCGGCCGGACCCCTGGTCGATTGGGCTCGGCGGCGGCCCGTCCGGGTGGAGCCGGAACAGGTGGTGGACACCGCGGTCGCCGCCGCCGCGATCCCGGCGGGCATGGCGCTCCAGTTGATGCCCGACTTGTTGCCCGCCGGGGAGTTTCCGCCCGCACTGACGTCAGGGGCCGTCGCCCACTATCGGCGCCTCTTGTCGGCGATGCACGAACCGCCGGAGCTGCAGACGCGCCGCAATCTGCTTTGGAACAGCTACAACATGGCGCGGCTCATGTGCGCCGCCGGCCGCGACGAGCTGTGTCGCGAGCTGGCGACGTTCGCGCTGGAATTGTCGCCCAACGACCCCGACCTGCGCGCGTTTGCCGAGCAGTGAGCGCGCTCGGAGCGCGCTGACCCGCTGAACGCCGGTATCAGGCGTTCCCGGCGTTTCGGAGGCGCCACCGGAGCTTCCAGACCTGAGTGACGGCCTCGCGGGCGATGTCGGGACTCATCTTCGAGGTGCCGGCCACCCGGTCTGGGAAGACGATCGGGACCTCGGTGATCGACAGTCCCAGCAGGTGGACCCGGTATTTCAGTTCGATCTGGAAGACGTACCCGGTGGAGCTCACGTCATCGAGATCGAGCTTCTCCAGTGTCTCTCGGCGATAGCAGATGAACCCGGCGGTCAGATCCTGGACGGGAATCCCGAGGACCATGCGCGAGTAGATCCCGCCACCTCGGCTGATGAGACGCCGTAGCAGCCCCCAGTTCTCGGTGCCGCCGCCTGCCACGTAGCGCGAGCCGACCACCATGTCGTGATCGTCGGCCGCCGCGATCATGGCCGGAAGGTACTTAGGGTCGTGACTGAAGTCGGCATCCATCTCCATCACGCGCGCGTAGTCGCGCACGAGGGCCCACTTGAAACCGGCGATGTACGCGGTGCCGAGGCCAAGCTTGCCGGATCGGTGGATGACGTGGATGCGGTCGTCGGCTTCGGACATCGTGTCGGCGATCTCCCCGGTCCCGTCGGGAGATCCGTCGTCGACGACGAGAACGTGGACGTGCGGCACGGCCTCGTGAATTGCACGCACGATGTTCTCGAGATTCTCCTTCTCGTTGAAGGTGGGGACGATGATCAGGGTCGCAGGCGAGGTCACGGAGTCTCCTCGTGGTTGTTGCGGACCGTGGCGAGCGCGCGCGCAGCGGCTCGGAGCATTAGGACGCCGATGATGGCGCGAGGCAGGTTGAACCCGACCGAGAGTGCGAGACCGTAGGCATCGATGGCCGCATGGGCGGCTTCCATGGTCAGGGCCGAACCGTCGGCGACCATGAACGGCCCGTACAGGTAACGCTGAGCGACGTTGACCGTGCCGAGCCCGCTCGGGCTGATCGGCAGGACGGCGATCAGCATCTGAATCGGCACGTAGACCAGCAGGCTGTTGAGCGGGATATAGATGTGGAAGGAGAGCAGGGTCAGCCCGTGGGCGACGATGTAGAGCACCGTGACCGGTGCCCGGATCGCTGCGATCTTGCAGTAGTCGATGACCTTCGCGTCACGGAAACCGCGCAGGCTCTCGATGTTGCGGATCCTCTCCAATGGACCCCAGGACCACCGCGCCCGCCAGAAGACGAGGTGGCCGATGGCGCCGCACGCGAACGCTGCCGCGACGATGACGATGAAGGGACGCCACTCCGCCGGGAGCATCGAGCCCCCGATCAGTGCCGCGCTCGCCACGAGACCCAGGTCGACGAGCATCAGGAGCAGGAGGGACGCTCCACCCTCGATCACGCCGACGTTGAACCGTTTCTTGAAGTAGAAGGCCATCGCGGCGGCGCCCGCGGCGTAGTTCAGTATGCCGAGCAGATACGACGCTCCCCGGGCCGGCAGCACGTCTGAGTAGCGGATGTGCGGCACGTGGAAGCGGCGATACACCCACCAGACCGTGGCCGAGTCGACGAGGAAGAGGATGCTGTAGAGCACGAACATCACGCCCCAGAACAGCAACCAGTTCGCACCGGCCGCCGACTCGCGCATCCCTTCGAAGTCGGTGGTCGCGAAGATGAACGCGAACGCGCCGACGGTGACCAGCCACGGGACGATCCGGGCCGTTCGATTCCCGGTCTTCCGCACATCCGCGAAAGACTCCGGGGCCGCGTCTTGCTCAGGCCCGGACATCGAAACGCTCCCGCCAGTACTCGAGCATCATCAGGGTCCAGAGCTGCTTCCGATGGTCCACGCGTCCGGCGCGGTGCTCCTCGAGGAGGCGGGTCACCACAGCGGGCTCGAGGAGTCCGCCGCCTGCGATCCGGTCGGGCGCGAGCAGCCGGTCGGCCTCTTTGGCGAGCGGTCCGTTCAACCAGCGCGCGACTGGGATGCCGAACCCCTTCTTCTTTCGGTGGAGGATGTCGTGAGGCAGGTCCCCGCTCATCGCGCGCTTGAGCGCGTGCTTGGCGACGAAACCACCGCGCAGTTTCAGCCTTGGTGGCATGCGAGCGACCAGGGAGATCAGCTCCGGGTCCATGAATGGCGTCCGGACCTCGAGGCTGGTCGCCATGCTGGCCCGGTCGACCTTCGTCAGGATGTCCTCCGCCAGGTACGTGCGCATGTAAGCGTACGACAGCCGCTGGACATGCCGGGGGTCCCGACACTCCAGGTACGGACGGGCCATGACGCCGAACACGTTGCCGTCCGGGATCGCGTCGCGAACCTCACGCCGGAGGGGGTCGTCGGCGCAATTCGGCAGGAACGACGCCAACCACCGGGTGTGGCGAAACTCGGGTACGGCGTCGGCGCCGCGCACGAAGTACTTCAGCACGAAGTCGAGGCTGAAGTTCTCCGGCCTGACGGGGAGCTCCTGGACCCCTCGCGCGACCGCCCTGCGAAGAGGAGCCGGCAGGCGGCGGTACATGCGCGCGGCGCTGTCGGCGCGGAAGGTCTCGTAACCGCAGAAGAGTTCGTCGCCCCCGTCGCCGCCGACGGCCACCTTGACCGTCTCGCGCGTGAAGCACGACAGCAGGTACGTCGGCAGCAGGCTCGCGTCCCCGAACGGCTCGTCCATCGTGGCGACGACCCTGGGCAGGGTCTCCAGCATGACGGCGGGCGAGAACGTGCGAACGTGGTGATCGGTGCGGAACCTCGCGGCGACGCGGGAAGCGTAGTCCGACTCGTCGAACGAGCTCTCCTCGAACGCGATGCTGAACGTCTGGATCTCTGGACCCGGGACGTGTTCGCTCATCAGCGCGACGACGGCCGACGAGTCGATGCCACCGGAGAGAAAGACGCCGAGCGGGACGTCGGACATCAAGCGCCGTTTCGTCGCGACGGAGAGGGCCGCGCGGGTCTCCTCGATCCACTCGCGGTCGCTGCGCGGCGAGGTCTGCTCCCCGAATTGGGGTCGGTAGTAGACCTGGTGCGTCAGCTCCCCGTCCCGCCACATGAGGAGCTCGCCCGGACCGAGCTTGCGGACTCCCTCGATCGCCGAATGCGGGTAGGGGATGTACTCGTAGGTCAGGTAGAGCGCGAGCGCGACGGGGTCGATTCTGCGCTCGATGCGCGGGTGCTCCAGCAACGCCTTGAGTTCGCTGGCGAAGAGCAGGGTCCCGTCGGCGAGATGCGCGTAGTACAGGGGCTTCTGACCCATGCGGTCGCGCGCGATGAGCGCGGTGCGGGAGTCGGCGTCCCACGCGGCGAACGCGAACATCCCGTTGAGTCGGCCCGGGAGATCGGAGCCCCATTGGCGATAGCCGTGGACCAGCGCCTCCGTATCGGATTGCGTCCGGAACCGGTGTCCCTTCCGTTCCAGGTCACGGCGCAGCTCGAGGTGGTTGTAGATCTCGCCGTTGAACGTGACGGTCACCCGACCGTCGTCGCTCGACATCGGTTGGGCGCCGCCGTCGAGGTCGACAATCGAGAGCCGACGGTGGCCGAAGCCGCAACGACCGCGGATGTGAATCCCGTCGCCGTCCGGCCCCCGATGGGCGAGCGTGGCTGTCATCCGCTCCAACACCACCCGGCTCGGCCGCTTTCGACCCGGTGCCAGCCATCCGACGATGCCGCACACGTCAATCGTCTCCCGCGATCGGGTTCATCACCTCTTTGACGAGGTAGATCGGCTTGTTCTGCGACTCGTGGTACGTGCGGACGATGATCTCCGCGAGGAGCCCCATCATCACGAGCACGACGGAGATCGTCGCCAGGAAGGTCGCGAGCAGGAGCAGCGACATCTTGTGGACGAGCTGGTCGAAGAGCAGCTTCTCGGCGATGACGCCGAAGACGACCAGTAGCGAGGTCAGAAAGAGCGCCGCCCCGGTGCCGCCGAAGAGGTAGATCGGCTTCGTCGAGTAGTCGCCGAGGAACTTCACGGTCAGCATATCCAGCAGCACCTTGAATGTACGGTTGATCCCGTACTTCGAGACGCCGAACTGCCGGGCACGGTGATTGACGACGACCTCGGTGACCCGGGCGCCAGCCCAGGTGGCGTAGATCGGCACGAATCGATGCATCTCGCCATAGAGACGCACCTCCTTGATCACCTCGGCCCGGTACGCCTTGAGGCTGCATCCGTAGTCGTGCAGGTGCACGCCGGCCCAACGGGAGATCAAGCGATTGGCGATCATCGACGGCAGCCGGCGGGACACGAAGGTGTCCTGTCGGTCCTTGCGCCAGCCGCTGACGACGTCGAATCCCTCGTCGAGCTTCGCCAGCAGCATGGGAACGTCGGCCGGATCGTTCTGGAGGTCGGCGTCCATCGGGATCAGCACGTCTCCCGTGGCGTGATCGATCGCTGCCGCGAGCCCCGCGGTCTGTCCGAAGTTCCGCCGGAAGCGGACCACGCGAACCCGCGGGTCTCGTTCGGCAAGACGGGCCAGCTCCTCGGCGGAGCGGTCGGTGGATCCGTCGTCAACGAAGATCAGCTCGAGGTCCAGGGACTCGGCCTCGCCGACGGCGACGATCTCGTCGTAGAGCCGAGGAACGTTCTCTTCCTCGTTGAACACCGGAATGAGTAGCGAGACCTTCATCGGCCGCCGCGGGCGTTGGGCGCGAACATAGGGGCGTTTCGACTAGCACCGAAGCGGGGCCAGGGCAATCTTCCACGCCGCCGCACGGTGCGCTATTCGTGGGGCCCCTCGCCGCGGACGCGGAGGGACATCTCCGCCCCTCCGGAGCGTCGAGGCGTGCCGCTTCGGACCGAACGGAGGGGGGTGGAGAATCGACCGCCAGAGCCACGACCCCCGTTCGACCAATGGGCGCAGAGCAGGAGCAGGCCAGCGGAGCCGTGAGTTCGATCGCGAGTCGCCGCCTGATCGCGGCGGTCTTCGTCGGGGTCGCGGTCTGGGTCGTCGTCTGCTCGCAGGCCAACCACATGGCCGTCAACCCGGCCAGCCGCTACGCGGGCATGGAGGCCCTCGTCGAGCACCGCACGTTCGCGATCGACGACACGTCGCTGCTGCGGCTCACCGTCGACAAGGTGAAATGGGAGGACCGGTACTACAGCTCCAAACCGCCGTTGCTGATCGTCCTCGGTGCGCCCGCATACGCGGTCGCGCACCACGCCTTCGGGTTGTCGTTCCGCGACGATCTGTACCCGACTGCGCGGGTGATGCGGGTCGCGCTCGGGGTGATCCCCTGGGCCGCAGCGATGCTGGTCTGCCTCGCACTCTTCCGGCGCACGACCGAAGACGAAGGAGCGCGGACGTGGGGGTTCGTCGCGCTCTGCGCGGGCGGGCTCACGACGGCGTACGCCACCCATCTCGACAATCACTCGTTGGCCTTCGCCGCCCTCGTCGGCGCTGCGCTGGCGCTCGCGCCGGTCGTCGAGGACCCCGCAAAGCTGCGCCCCGCGATGGGATTCGTCGGCGGGGGACTCGCCGGCCTCGGCGTCGCACTCGACCTCGGCTCTACCCCGGTCGTCTTCACCTTCGGAGTCGCTGCCCTCTGGATGTTGCGGACCCATCGCCGGGCGGTCGCCCTGCTCTTGTGCGGGCTGCTGGTCGCCCCGCTGCTCCAGTCCCTGATCCAATGGTCGTTCGCCGGAACCTGGCGCCCCTTCTACCTATTGCCGAGCGCCTACCTGTACCCGGGCTCCTATTGGAACTCGCCGATCGAGTTCGACGCGCTCGCCGAGTCGAAGCTCGTCTATGCCTTCCATGTCCTCGTCGGGCACCACGGTGTCTTCTCGGTGACGCCGTGGCTCCTGCTCGGCGGCGTCTGGTTGGCGAGGCCGGAGTCATCGGTGGCTGCCGAGCGTGTCCGCCGCCTGGGTCTGGCCTCGGTCGCCGTGGTCGTCGGCTATTACCTCGCGCGAACCACCAACTACGGCGGCCGATGCGTCGGAATGCGTTGGCTGATCGTCCTGCACCCGATTCTGGCGTGCGGCGCGGTCCGCGCGGTGGGGCGCTACCGCCTGGTCGAGCGCGCCCCGCTCTTGCTCGGTGTGCTGATCGGGCTGTCGGCCGCGAGCGCCCTGACCGGCGCCATCAACCCGTGGGAAGAAGGGCTGGTGTTCGTGATCTTCCGGGCGCTGGGTCTCGGCTCGGTCGACGGCTGAACCGGTCGGCGGTCCGCTGATCCGCGCTCCGATACCCCACAGCCGACCTGCCTGTACGCGCCGTTTCGCGGCGCGACCCGCTCAGCCGTCGATGCGTCGCACGCAGTTTCTACCGGCGTGCTTGGCTGCGTAGAGCTGCTCGTCGGCGGCCTGGATCAACGTCTCCATCGCTCGCACGATCTCGTCGCGGGACGCTCCGTACGGGTGCGGACCGATGCCGAGCCCGATGCTGTCGGCGACGCCGATCGACACGGTCACCGGAACGTTCTCCGAGTCGAGCTCGACCGGGTCGGCGGCGATTCGGTCTAGAAGGCGCTCGGCGACGACCATCGCGCCCTCGATCGGGGTGTGCGGGAGAAGCACGAGGAACTCCTCGCCGCCCCACCGCCCCACGACATCCCCCTCCCGGACGCAGGCGAGGATGCGTTGAGCCACGACGACGAGTGCGGCATCGCCGGCCGCGTGGCCCCAGGTGTCGTTGAACGTCTTGAAGTGATCGATGTCGAGCAGGAGCACCGACATCGACTGATTGACACGCACGCACCGGTCGAGATCGCGCTCGAACTCGCTCCGGAGGTGGTGCCGGTTGTACAACGCGGTCAGCGGGTCGCGGGTCGCGCGCTGGTAGAGCTCGTCGTAGAGCGCGGCCGCCGCGTCATCGACGTTCTGGAACCGGAACGTGGCGTAACCGACCTGGATTTCGTCGTCGTGGGCGAGCCGACGTCGGCCGTCGATCTGCTCGCCATTGACGAAGGTCCCGTTCGTGCTGCCCAGGTCCTCGATGGTCGGATGGAGGCCCTTCCACCCGATCCGAGCGTGGCGTCGGGAGACGCCGACGTCGTCGACGTAGAGCCCACACCGCTCGCTGCTGCCGATTTCGAACGCGCCGGAGAACGGCACGCGGCGTCCCTTGGTACGACCGGCGACGCCGAGCAGACAGGCCTCGCGACGCTGAGGCGCTTTGGGCGTCGGCATCTGGATCGAGATGGTGCCCTTCCCCTTCGACTTGTCCCGCGGCTTGTCCTCGGCCATCGCGCCTCCTGCTCCCGCCGTACCGTGCTCCACCCACGCGCCGCGCGGCGGCGGCTCTACTTCAACTCGAAGTCGGCTCGTCCGAGCACGATTTGATCGGGCTCGGCGCGAAGTACGGCCCGCTCGATCACGGTCAGCAGTTCGCGAACGTTCCCGGGCCACCGCAGCTTCTGCATCCAAGCGAGGGTGGTCGGGTCGACGGACTCGACCTGCTTTCGGTAGCGGCGCGCGAACTGGCGTACGAAGGTCGTTACGAGCGGCGCGAGGTCTTCGCGGCGATCACGCAGCGGTGGGACGTTCAGGACGTGCTTGCTGAGCAGAATCGCCAGGTCGCGGCGGAATCGCCCCTCGTCGGCGAGCTGCATCAGGTCGAGGTGCGTAGAGGCGACCACGCGGACGTCGACCGAACGGGCGAGCGACTCACCGATGCGGAACACCTCACCCTCCAGCAACATGCGGTGCAGCTTGAGCTGGAGGCGTGGGGAGAGCGCGTGGATCTCGTCGAGGAAGACCGTGCCCCCGTCAGCGAGCTCGAAGATCCCGCGCCGGGACGCGACGGACGCGCCCTCACCCCGGCGCGCATACCCGAAGAGTTCGAAGTCGAGCGCGTCTTCGTCGAGGGCGCCGCAGTGCTGGGAGATCATGATCGCTCCCGCACGGCCGCCGAGGTGGTGGAGCGCGCGGGCGAGGAGCTCCTTGCCTGTCCCTGCCTCGCCGGTCAGGAGCGCCGGCGCATCGAGCGAGACGAGGCCGCCGAGTTCCCGGTGGAGCCGACGCATCGATGCCGACTGGGTCACCAGGTCCTTGAACAGGTAGTGGCGCCGCTGCCGGTCTCGGAAGTAGCGGTTCTCCTCCTCCATCGCCGCGAACTCTGCGATCCGATCGTACCGGTCGGCGTAGGCCGCGACGAGCGGCCGCAACGAGAGCAGGCCGGGGAGCAACGTGTCCACCGCCGGACCCGCCTCGGTGTCGACGCGGAGCGCCAGCAGAGCCTGGAGCCGCGAACCGACGCAGATCGGCACGAGCACGACATCGTCCTTCTGCTGCGAGCAGACGACGATGCGCGACTGGCAGAGCGACGCGTGGATGTCGCTCCGCTCGATTCCGATCGACTCGACCGGGAGCGCCCCGGCCGCCGAACCGAACACGCGGAACGACTCCCAGCGCTGCGACTCCCGGGAGGGCAACACGACCTGGCACGAGACCAGCGTTCCGTGGGGGACGCGGCCCTCGAGGTAGGATTTCACCTGCGCGGCGAACCGACTCGGGTCGTCCTCGTCGGCGATCTCGTACGCCAGGAGCAGGCACTCCGTCGCGACGCCGGAGGGCAGCTCCGGAACGAAGTCGGAGGGAGCGGTCATGGAGAGGTCGCCGAGCGTTTCCACTCGGACTGCCGAACTACGACGCAGGCTGTCGATGCGGATCTCCGTCGTGAGATCGCTCCCGACCCGGATCCGTGAGCCGACCGGCAGAATCAGCGACTCGTCCGGTTCCCGCGCGGTCGATTCGCCAGGGAGGAACACATCGATCGGCTCGTCCTCCGACAGCGGCGTCACGCGGCATCCAGAGCCCGACGCGTGGAGCGCCAGAATGCGCACGGCCTCCCGACGAGATTGGATGATCAGATCGTTCTTGCTCCCGGCGCCGACCTGGATTCGCGCCCGTCTGAACTCGAACGCGCGGGCGGCGCCGTCTGGAGCGGTGACTGTCAGGTTTACGATCATGGACTCGTCTCAGTGCCGCCCGGCGGCGCTGTCGGAACGATGACACCGTGGCTCACGGCGCGCACGTGGAGTGTTTGGGCTTCGCGGCTCTGCTCGTCGAGGTCCAGGGCGTGTCCCGCGAGCTCGCGACACTCCACCCATCGCTCGGAACCGCATGCGACCCGCGCCCGGCGGATCAGTTCGCTGAATTCCTCCTCTCGTGCGAGCACTCCTGCGACCTCGTCGGTCTCATGCTCCGACTCCTCTGTTGGGCGGTCCCCTATGAGCGTGGTCGTTACGTCGACCGAAGGACCGCTGTCAACCGATTCGGCGACCGGCGGCGGCCGTTCCTGGACAGTGGCCACGGACACCCAGCAGAGGCCGCCCACGGCGAGCCCCACGAGCGACCAGAACGCCAGAACGTAAGCGAGGTTCCCCAACGGACTGCTGCGCCGTGCGGCCAGCCGACGCCCTGCCTGGATCTCCTTGGCGTCTGCCATGGCCGCAAACGCGCCTACCACCCATGGCACGAGGAAGGGTGCACCGAGCGCGTAGATCACGCCACGAGAACTCTCGCCGAGATAGGCGAAACCGGCGCCCGGAGCCAGAACGCCCCAGAAGGCGGCGCCCTCGGGAGTCGGCCCGATCGCGGTCGCCGCCATCGGCGTCTCGCGGCGCATCATCTGAAAGCGGTCGCCCACCGACGCACCGGCGGCCCCGACGTCTCCGGCCGGTTGCGGCGCACCGGGGAGCAGCACGGGCAGCGGCTCGACCGGCGGCGGCTCGATCGAAGCCTGGGGCGGCACGGTGGATCGCACCGACACGACCTCGATGTCGTCGAGCGGGGTCGCCGGCCGTTTCGGCGCCGGGCGCTGCGCATCGGCGCCTTCCCCGCCGTCAGGCGGCCGCACCTCGACCTGTGGCATCGCCACGCGCTCGCCCCGACCGCTCCCGTCGACGCGATCCCCCGAGTCTCCGCGGTCTCGCTGAGCGGCGGCGACGGCTTCGCGCGCTTCGCGCGGCCCCAACGTCCGGGCCGACTCCACGCCCTCGACCAGGGTGTCGCCGGGTGGCGCGACGACCAATGTGTCGTCGATTCTGGACGGTGGGCTGGTGGAGTCGCCGACCCAGGGCACGTCGGCTGTGTCTCCATCGTCGGGGTCGCTGTCGACCTCGCCGGCCTCGGCAGCGTCGACCGCGTCTGGTAGGGGCGCCGACACCGTGGCCCTGACGGGCGCGGCCGGGGAGTCCCGCCGCGCCTCCCCGCTCGCCAACCGCTCGTCGAGCGCCTCGCCGAGGATGTCGGCCCAGGCAGATCCCGGAGTGTTTCGATCGGGTGAAACAAGGGCCGCGGGAACCGTGCCGGCGGGCGCGATCGTGTCGGCAGTCGCGGGTGCGATCGTGTCGGCAGTCGCGGCCGCGGGCGGCTCCATCACCCCCGCCGCGAAGGTGTCCTCGAGTCGTCCCTGATCGTCGAAACCCGGCAGGCCGACAACCGTACCTCCCTGGGCCTGCCGTTGCGGCGTCCGGACGCCGAATGCGCCCGACCACCCGGGACGTTGGGTCCGGTGATCGATCACCCCGGCGACGTCGGTCCGCGCAGAGGGGCTGACGTACCGGCCCGAACGGCTCGCTATCTCGTCGATCGCTGCGCCGCGGATCGTGCGGTGGCGTACGTCGACATCGACGCCGACCTCGCGCAACGCGGTGGCGAGTCGCTGCGCCATGTCGGGGTCGCCGAACTCGGCGATCGGGTGCCCGGCGACGTCGAGGATCGCACGTGCTCGAGCAACCGAGGTTCCGACCACCGCGGCGACCTTTCCGCTGAGCTGGACGCGGCTCCCTTTCCAGGCGTCGGTGTCCACGACGACCTGATATCGGTCCCTGTGGCTCACTGCGTCTCGTCGTCCCAAAGCATGCGGGTGCTATACGTCGCGTGGCGCCACACGACAAGGCGACACCTGCCGCCGCCCGCGGTTCCGGACACGTCCGGGGCGGGCCGCTTCGCGCCGCGGCGACACATCCGCGATCCCAGCGGGAGCAGAGGCTCATGTCGACCCGGGACTGGGCGCGACCGTGACGATGGGATATGGACACTCGTTCCCCGTGTCCCCGCCGGCCATGTCCTTGTACGAATCCGCACAACGCGCCCGGGAGGCGTCCCGGATCATCGCAGCTACCCCCGCCGCCCGCCGAACCGGGGCTCTGCGCCTGATCGCCGCGGCTCTGCGAGACCGGGCCGACACGATCCTCGGCGCGAACGCCCTCGACCTCGAAGCGGGCCGCGCCAACGGGCTCGCAGAGTCGTTCCTGGATCGGCTCGCGCTCGACACGGCTCGCATCGACGCCATGGCCCGAGCGGTCGACGAGATCGCCTCACAGGCCGATCCCGTGGGGCGGACGACCCACCAGGAGATCCGGCCGAACGGGCTCCGAGTCGCAAGGCAGCGGACGCCGCTGGGCGTGATCGCGGTGATCTACGAGGCCCGCCCCAACGTGACCAGCGACGCGGCGGCGCTCGCGCTGCGGTCCGGAAACGCGATCGTCCTCAAGGGCGGCCGCGACGCTCGGCACTCGAACCGGGCGATCGGCGATGTGATCGCCGCCGCGCTTCGCGACGCGGACCTTCCGGCGGAGTCGGTCACGGTCGTCACGGACAGCGGGAGGGAGGAGATCGCCGAGCTGCTGACCTACGACGAGCTGATCGATCTCGTGATCCCTCGTGGCGGCGAAGGGCTGATTCGCTTCGTGGCGGAGCACAGCCGGATTCCGGTGGTGAAGCACTACAAGGGCGTGTGTCACGTCTACTGTGACGCGAGCGCGGACGAGGCGATGGCCGAGGCGATCGTCGTCAACGGCAAGACAAGCCGGCCGAGCGTTTGCAACGCAGTGGAGACCTTGTTGGTCCACCGCGACGCGGCCGAACGGTTGCTTCCGCGGATCCAGCGTGGCCTGGCTGGCCACGGTGTGATCCTGCACGGATGCCCGCGGACGCTGGCGTCGTTGTCGGGCGCGTCGGGGGTAGAGCCGGCCACGGAGGCCGATTGGGAGGCCGAGTACCTCAGCCTCGACCTCGCGGTCCGGGTCGTGGAGTCGCTGGACGACGCGGTGGCCCATATCGCGCGGTACGGCAGCGACCACACCGAGGCGATCGTCACCGAGAGCCTCTCCGCGGCGCAGGAGTTCGTCAGCCGGGTCACCTCGAGCTGCGTGATGGTCAACGCATCGACCCGTTTCGCGGACGGGGGTGAGCTCGGCCTCGGAGCGGAGATCGGGATCAGCACGAGCAAGGTGCACGCGTACGGTCCAATGGGCGCCGAGGAGTTGACGACGACCCGCTTCGTCGTCATGGGAGAAGGGCAGGTACGATAGCGATCCCGAGGCCCCCTGCTCCCGGGTTTTCTGCTAACATGCCCCAGCGCTCACCCACCTTGTCCACCAAAGCAGCTTGATTGAACAAGCGGCCGAACCGGCCGATCACGACGCCCCGGAAGAATTCGACACCGAAGCCCTGGCACTGGCCATCGTCGAGGCGGCGTGGGAGAAGAAGGCACGAGGAGTGCGCGTCCTCGACGTGCGCGGCATCGTGTCGTACACCGATTTTCTGATCGTCTGCCATGGCACCAGCGAGCGCCACGTACAGACGATCGCCGACTCCGTCATCGCCGACCTGCGACCGGTGAAGGTTCGACCGCTGGGGGTCGAAGGTCGGGATGTCGGCGACTGGATTCTCGTCGACTTCGCCGACGCGGTGCTGCACGTCTTCAACGAGCCGACCCGGGCCGACTTCGGGCTGGAGAGCATCTACAGCGACGCCCCACGGATGCCGCTCGACCCGCCCCCGGGCCTCGAAGACGTCGAAGAGGCGTCCGCGCTGCGGTGAAGCTGACCGTTCTGAGCGTCGGCCGCCTTCGCAGCGCCGCGCTCGCCAGCGTCGCCGACGAGTACGCCAAACGGATCGGCCGGTATGCAAACCTGCGCCGAATCGATGTCCGCGAGTCGCGCGGCGTCGCAAAGGCCGTCGAACGACGCTCCCGCGAATCCGACGCGCTCCTCGCAGCAACTCCAGCCGGCGCGTTCACGGTTGCGCTCGACGAGCGTGGAACGCTCGTGGGGAGCCAGGAACTCGCCAAGAGGCTGGAGAAGGCCGCGGTCACGGGGCGGTCACAGTGGGCATTCTGGGTCGGCGGAGCGGAAGGCCACGCCGATCTCGTCCGCAAGAAAGCAGACTGGGTCTGGTCCCTGTCGCCGCTGACTCTGCCCCATGAACTCGCCCAGGTCGTGCTCCTCGAGCAGCTCTACCGCGCGATGACGATCCGCGCCGGGGAGAAGTACCACCGCGAGGGATGATCCGGCGCCACCCCGGGCCCGACGCCGCAACATGCGGCGGCGCCGTCCGACCATCCACGCGATGCTCGACCTGCTCCTGCCACCGCGCTGCCCCATCTGTCGCGCGTTCCTCAACCTGTCTGACGGGATCGTCTGCGCGACGTGTGACGCCTTTCTCGAGCCGACGGCGGTCGACCGCGATGGCGTCGGTTCGATCGCGGTGCTCGGCCGACACGCCGGCGAGCTGCGCCGGGCGGTGCATCAGCTGAAGTTCCGCGGCGAAGCCTGGCGTGGCCGCCCGTTGGGAGCCCGCCTCGCCGAGTCGGCGGCGGAGCGCGGCTTCGTCTTCGCCCGCGGAGTCGTCGTCGTGCCGGTCGCCTCATCGGCGAGCCACGCCCGGCTTCGGGGCTTCAACCCGGCGCGGGAGATCGCTTCGGGATTCGCCCGCCGCGCCGGACTCCGGTGCGCGCCGAGGGCGTTGCGGCGGGTCCGCGAAGGACCGCCCCAAGCCGAGCTCGATGCCACGCAACGTCAGGCCGTCACGGGGGCGTTCACCAGCTCGGCGCCAGGGGGTGAGATGGTCGTGCTCGTGGACGACGTCGTGACGACCGGGGCGACACTCGCCGCCTGCGCTGGGGCGTTGCGGGAGGCCGGTGCGGGTCGGATCCGGTGCGTCGCTCTCGCCCACGCGGTCCTCCGGACTGACGGCGCGCCGGAAACCCGCGAAATGCGGTAGGTTCTGTCGAGCCCCCCGTCACGTTGCGACGCCGCGGCGGTCCTTGACGCCCGATCGATACGATTGGTACGTTAGCGCCCGTTCAAGCTCACGGCTGCGGGCCACGGACGCGCGACCGGACCGATTGTCGGCAAGCGCCGTTGCAACCAGCCTCGCAAATCGCACTCGTCGACGCTCGACAGCGTGTCGGATATGGCCAAGCGCATCTCTCTCTTGCTCGTCCTGTCCGGATCGTTGCTGCTCGGCGGCCAGGCGCTCCTACCCCGCACGGCGTGCGCGGCGGAGTCGACCGATGTCGTCGATGCGTTCGACACGGACAACGACAACCCGTACGACTTCCACATCGAGCCGACGTTCCGGCAGACGGTCGAGCGCGGCACGGTGGCCCGGGAGGCCGGCTGCAGCCCGGCACTGGAGCCTGACCGCTGCTCGGAGCCGGCGACGGTGTTCAACCGCGAGCTCTACTACAGGCGCGTGCGGAACGAGATCGACTTCGATGTGCAGGTCGGTCTGCACCGGAACTTGGAGCTTCACGTCTCTCTGCCCGTCGTGATCTCCGACCAGCGCGACCTCGAGTTCGCCGACTCGGTGGGCGACGAGACATCGAATGTCGACCCCACGGAGAGGCGGGTTCGGAACGACATCGATCCTGGCGTCGCCGATGCGTTCGACTCTGGTTTGGCCGAGCAATACTTCGGAACCTACCGCTACTTCTCGGTTCCCGACGACGGCCCCAAGCGCAGCGGGCTCGGGGACATCAGGCTCGGGATGGCCTGGGCCCCCTTCGACGATTCCCGCAATCCGCACGCGGCCACCCTGCGCCTGGGGCTCGACTACGTGGCCCCGACAGGAAAGGCGGCCCGGGGGAACAACACGGGAGTGGGCCGCGGCCTGCACGAACTGCAGGTGTCGATCGGGGCGAGCCGTCGGTTCGCGTCATTCGTCGACCCCTATTTCTCGTTCACGTTCGCGCAGCCCTTCGCGGCGTCGACCGGACTCTTCGTACCCAACTCCCCGAACTCGGGGTATCGGACGCCCGGATCGCGCTTCGACACGAGTGCCGGAACCGAGGTCGTGCTCTTCGACGACCCCGGGACCGGGCAGTATTACTCCTTCGATCTGGGCTTCGACTTCGGCTACGTGCTCGAAGGTCGGGACTACTCCCCGTTGTCGGACGCCCTGTCGCGCTCCGCCTGTAACGGCCGGACTGCGGCCGAGACCGGATTCAACACCGGCACAGACGGGAACGCCTACCAGCCCGATCCGGATGTCGTCGGCCCGGCGACCGCGGCGTGCGGGTGGGTCGTGCAACAGCCCGGAAACGCGCTCGACGAGACCCAATCGAACCGCGCGAACTGGGAGTACGCGCACAACGGGCTCACGATCGTCGAGGGCCACGCGACTGTCGGCGGACACACCGGCTTCAATCTGCAGTTCAGCCCCTACGTCGAGATCCGCCTCGGGGTCACGTTCGCTTGGTTGTCGCCGCACTTCCTGACCGCCGCGGACGCAGGCCGGGACGGCGACAACGATGGTACGGTCGATCTGGATCCCGACTCCGATGGGGAGGTCGAGCGGAATCCGAACTACAACCTGACGCTCGACGCTGTGGGTCGGCGGTTCCGGTTGGAGAACGCCATCAACGTGACCTGGGACATGGCCGCGGCGTTCCAGTTCTGAGAGCGGCGGGTCACTCTTCGCGGAGCTCGATCGCCCGCTTGTAGTATTGGTCCACCCGTCCGCCGAGCCGATTGGCGAGAGTCTGGGACAGGGCCTTCGTGCCCAGACCCGCCTCGCTGAGGGCGCGGATCCAGGCATCGATCTCGGCCGTCTCGGGGGCGGCGGTCTCCTCCGATCCACGCACCCCGACGACGATCTCGCCGCGCACGCCGTCGCGCGACGCGAGGGTCTCGGCAACCGTGTTCGCAGGGCCGACGAGGAACTCCTCGAATCGCTTGGTCAGCTCGCGTCCGACGACGATCTCGCGTGCCGGCGCTTCGCGCGCGATCGCGACCAGCAGATCGACGACGCGCGCCGGGCTCTCGAATGCGACGGTCGTGCCGCCGTACGCCAGCCACTGCCGCACCGCGTCGCGTCTCGCCCCGACCTTCCGCGGCGCGAAACCGACGAATTGGAACCGATCGGTCGGCAGGCCGGCCGCAGAGAGGAATGCGGTCAACGACGACGGGCCGGGCACGGGCACGACGTCGACGCCGTGCGCACGGGCCTCGCGCACGAGCGCGTATCCGGGGTCGGAGATGCAGGGCGTACCGGCATCGGAGACGAGGGCGAAGTCGGCGCCAGCGACCAGCTCCGCGACGATACGGTCCCGAGCCTCGGGCGAGGAGTGGTCGTGGTAGGACCGCAAGGGTGTGCGCACGCCCAGAGCTTCGGTGAGCTTCCGGGTGTGGCGCGTGTCTTCGGCGAGTATGGCATCACACTCGGCGAGCACGCGCGCGGCTCGGTGGGTCACGTCTTCGAGGTGACCCACCGGAGTCGCGACGACGTATAGTGTCACGGCCAGGCGCGGCTACTTCGGGCTGAGCGCGAGGCCCAACTCCTTGCGGAGCTCGAAGTAGCGGTCGGAGATGTTGAAGAGGATCAGCTCTCTGACCTTCTCCTTGATGGTCGCCTTGCCGATCTTGACGGGCTCGTTCGTGATCGCGCTGACAGCGGTCCTCAGGTCGCCGCACACCAGCAATCCGACGCGACTCGCGGTGTGATCCGCGTCGCGGAGCCAGGCAGAGAGATCCGGATTCCGCCCGGACCCCTGGATCTCCAGGATCGCGTGCTGGATCTGGACCACGATCTGCTCGGGCAGCTCCTGGATCGCGTGCGAATAGCTGGTCACGGTCTCGACCGGCGAGTCGCCGATGACCTGGTTCGTCACGGCGGCCCACGACGCGTAGAAGAAGATCTTCAACAGGTCGGTGGATGGGTATGCCGAGGCGAGATAGAACTCGGGCCGCATCAGCGCACAGGCCTTTGCGACCTGGAACGCCAGTTCGCGCTGCCCCTTGCCGCTGACCATGTCGTGTCCGGCGACCAGGGACGGTGGGTCGGTGTTCGCGTTGACCAGCCCCTGCAGGTCGCCCTTCTCGAAGAGCATCGGTTCGGAGAGCCCGATCCGGTTGATGCAGTAGCTCATCATCTTGGTGAGCGGCATCTGCTCCTGCAGGTCGAGTCGGTCTTTGCGCTTGTGCAGCCCCCACTGCTTGAGGTCGCGTTTGAACACGGGCCTCAGGTGGGTGGCGAGCAGACCGAAGAGCTGCGTGAGGTTCCGGTCGAGGTCCGTGTGTCCGAGCCGCGCCCACTGGTCGTTGTTGAAGGGTCGCGCCGCCTGGAGCACGTTCGGCGGGAGATACCGCTTGTAGTACTTCTCCTCGTCGGCGTTCGCCTTCTGGAGCAGGGACAGCGCCGATGCCATGCACCACGCCTGGTCGAACTCCCGCTCCTGCAGGTATGCATTGAACAACGCTCGGTAGCTGTCGATCCGGAACGGACTGACGGCGATGAGGCGCTGATGCTGCTCGATGACGTCCTCGCTGGACGCGCCCGTCCGCTGGACGAGCTCCGCGAGGATGGTCAGCAGCTCCTCGTCGTCCGGTGCGAGCTGCGACGCGAGGCGGTACGCGGCGATCGCGTCCTCGTACTGCTGCATTCGAGACCGATAGATCTCACCGAGGTTCTTGAGAAGCGTGACCTTCAGGTCGACCGTCTCCTCGGCAACCTCGGACTCAGCGC